>NZ_JBVIGA010000002.1:0-515294 GCF_055571035.1 Streptomyces malachitofuscus
TTCGAGACAGCCATGCCCAGGACCAGTGCCGCAGCGGCATGACGCCCTCACGGGACGTCACCGCCCCCGCTTGACAATGTCATTGGGATTCTCCCAGCACCTTCTCTACGAATCCGAGGGACTCTCGCGGAGTGAGAGCCTGACTTCGGATGATCCCATAACGCGCAGAGATGGACCGCACTTCGTTCCGGTCAGTGACTAGGATGCTGCGACCTTGTACCTCCAAGTACGCGATCTGTTCGCCCTTCTTCGGCGTGATCAGCGTGAAGGGGCCATCAACACCAGCGTTGTCCTCCTGGTCGTTCGGCATGACCTGGATCTCGACGTTGCGTCGGCGTCCGATGACCAGGATGTTCTCGAGCACGCCGCGCAGCACCGACCGGCCGCCGAACGGCTTGCGCAGCACGGCCTCTTCGATGACGAAACTCACCAGAGGCGCGGGCCAACGCGCAAAGGTTTCCTGACGCGACAGCCGTGCCGAGACGCGCTGCTCGATTGTGTCCTCGTCCAGCAGCGGTCGCCGCATGGCAAGCAAAGCGCGTGTGTACTCCTCGGTCTGGAGAAGCCCCGGTACTGCCTGTACGGCATAGAGGAAGAGCTCGTGGGCTTCGGACTCAAGCCGTGCCGCGTCCCTGAAGAAGGACGGGTACTGAGCCTTCGCCACCTCCTCCTTCAACGCCGTAAGAACCCCACCCGCCCCCAACACCTCATCCGCCTGCTCGATGAACTGAGGTTGCGGAATCCGCCTCCCCTGCTCAATAGAAGCAACCGTCTCCCCCGAGTACCCCACCCGCTTCCCGAACTCCGCCCGCTCCATCCCCGCCCGCGTCCGCAGCAGCTTCAACTGCCGTCCGAACGCGGTCACCACGCCCGTCCCGGGCTCATCCTCCGGCCGCCGCTGCTGCCGTACCGTCGTCTCCTCGTCCCGCACCCCGGTCACCACCCTTGCCGCCGCTCCCCGCGTACCGTTCCGTACAGCGCCCGCGCCACCCCGTACGAACCCCTGGAAGCAGCGCGTCACCACTGGTCACGCTATGCCACAGGACGCCACCGTGAGTGCATGAACGTCACACAATCACCCCTCACGGTGCACCAGTTCGCAATGCGCTTCAGCTCCACCCCGCGCGGCGCCCGCCTCGCCCGGCGCATGTGCGAGCACTGCCTGGACGCCTGGGGCGTGCCGTACGACAGCGACGCGCACGACGTCGTCACGCTCGTGGCCGCGGAGCTGTGTGCCAACGCCGTACAGCACGGGCACGTCCCGGGCCGGGACTTCCACGTGCGCCTGGCCGCTGACCCGGCCGCCCGCACCGTACGGATCGAGGTCACCGACACCCGCGACGAACGCCTCCCCCACCTCCCCACCACGCCACCGGAGGACGGTGAGAGCGGGCGCGGTCTGCTGCTCGTCGCCGCGCTCGCCGACCGCTGGGGCTGCTCGCCGCGTGCCGGAGGCGGACCGGGCAAGACCGTCTGGGCGGAGTGCACCGCTTACCCCGCCTGACCTGATCACGCAACCAGCACCCGTCCTGGTTGGACGCACACGCCCTCGCCCGGAAGACTGATCCCCGACCACAGCGCAGACCTCTTCGGGCACTCGACGCGAGCGGGGGCGGGACCTGGTGCCGGACGGCGTACGACGGATCGCGGGACGCTACGAACTGCTGGAGCAGTTCAACCACGGCGGTATGGGTGACGTCTGGCGCGGCTACGACGCCGTACTGGACCGGCCGGTGGCCGTGAAGCTGATCCGGCCGCAGGCGGTGACGTCCCCGCACCTGGCGGAGGAGTTCGAGAAGCGGTTCCGGCGCGAGGCTCGCGTCACCGCGCGGATCCAGCACCCGGGTGTGCCGCAGGTGTACGACGCGGTGCTGGACGAGTCGTACGAGCAACTGTTCCTCGTCATGGAGCTGGTCGACGGCGTCCCGCTGACCGCGTACGTGCGGCCCGACCAGCAACCGCCCCTCCCTCTCAGCTGGGCAGTGTCCGTGGCGGCGCAGGTGGCGACCGTGCTGTCGTACGCGCACGACGTGCCCGTCGTCCACCGTGACCTGAAACCGAGCAACATCCTGGTCGCCCGGGACGGCACGGTGAAGGTGCTGGACTTCGGCATCGCGGCGATTCTGCGGACGGACGTCACCAAGCTGACGGCGACCGGCAGTCCGATCGGGACGCACCAGTACATGGCACCGGAGCAGGTGCGCGGCGCCCGGGTCACGCCACGCACGGATCTGTACGCGCTCGGCTGCGTGCTGCACGAACTGCTCTGCGGTCGGCCGCTGTTCGCCGGGGACAGCGAGTGGCAGCTGATGATGCAGCATGTCAACGCGGCTCCGGTGCCGCTGCGGCAGGTGCGTGCCGACGTACCGGAGGCCGTGGAGGAACTGGTCCTTCACCTGCTGCGCAAGGCGCCCGAGTCACGGCCGGCGGACGTGCAGGAGGTGTACGAGCGGCTCCGGCCGTTCCTGCCGGCACCCGGTGCGGAATCCGCTCCGGCGGAGGCCGGTCCCGCCGGGGCGCCCGATCCGACCGGCATCTTCCGTCGGCCCTACGCGCCCCGCTCGCGCAGCGCCACCGGGAGCGCGCGGCCGGCCGAGTCCGCTGCCGCCGCGCCGGACGCGCCGCCCGCCGTCCCCGCGGCCGAGCGGGAGGCGCTCCGGGAGCAGATCCGTGAGGTGTACGCGCACTACGTCGCCCTCATGGAGGAGGAGCGGTACGCGCAGGCGTCCGAGGTGGTGGACGAGATGATCGAGCCGGCCGCACGCGCCCTGGGCTCGGAGAGCAGGGCGGTCCTGCGGCTGCGCACCTGGCGGGCGGTGAGCCGGCAACTGGCCGGTGACCACCGGGCGGCGCTGCCCGAGTTCGAGGCGCTCGCCGACGCCTACGCGCGCGTCGGTGGCCCGAGCAGTCAGGAAGCCCTGGACAGCCGCGCCCAGGCGGCGCGCTGCCGTGGTGAACTCGGCCAGGTCACGGAGGCGTTGGCCGGTCTGAACAGCGTGCTCGACGCCGTCCGCGCCGTCGACGGCGACGTGAGCGCGAACGCGGTGGAGCTGCGCCGCGACATCGGCATGCTGCTGCTGGCCCAGCAGCGGGCGGCGGAGGCGTACGACGTCCTGGAGCCGCTGCACGCGGACCTGTGCGTGGTGTACGGCCCGGACGACGAGCTGACCGCCGAGGTGGCGGAAACCCTGGCGGTGATCCGTCTGGATCTCGACGGCGGTGCATCGGGATCTTCTCCCTGACCTGGCCTTCGTCTCTGTCCCCGCCCGCACGGACGACTAGGATCCACCCATGCCGCGACTCGCCTTCGACATCGGCTTCTTCACCGAACTCCCCAAGCTCCAGCCGCCGGTGAGGAAGGGGGTGCTGGACGCCTGGGAGAAGTTCGACCGGCTCACCCTCGATCAGCTGTTCAAGGACCAAGGGCTGAAGCTGGAAAGTCTGTCGAAGGCCAAGGACAAACAGATCCGGACGATCCGTATCGACCAGTTCTGGCGCGGTGTGGTGCTCGCTCCGCCCACCGGGGACACCTTCGTCCTGCTGCGGGTCCTGCCGCACGACAAGGCCATCGCCTGGGCGATGAAGCAGAAGTCCAGCATCAACGAGGTCACGCGCGCGGTGGAGATCCGGGACGCGGCGACCCTGGACGAGATCACGCCGGCGTACGAGCGGGTGGCGGAGTCGTCGCCGAAGCCGCGGCTGTTCGCGAAGTTCTCCGACGGGGACCTCACCGCGCTCGGCATCGACGCCGAGACACTGCGGCAGGCGCGGTCGCTCGTCGACCAGGAGCAACTGGACGTCTTCGCGCCGCTGCTGCCGCAGGACCAGCGGGAAGTGCTCCAGTATCTCGCCGCGGGGTGCACGGTGGAGGAGGTCTGGCAGGACATCGTCGCGCCCGCCCTCCAGGCATCCACACAGCCCGTGGACACACGGGACTACGAGACGGCGATCCAGCACACCCGGGCCCGTATCGCGCTCGTGACGGCCCCCGAGGAACTGCGGGACATCCTCGAGAAACCCTTCGCGGCCTGGCGGGTCTTCCTGCACCCCTCGCAGCGGAAAGTGGCCTACCGGGCGTCGTACTCGGGGCCGGCGCAGGTCACCGGCGGGCCGGGCACGGGCAAGACCGTGGTCGCGCTGCACCGGGTCAAGCACCTGCTCGGGCATCTGCGCGACGGCGACCGCATCCTGCTCACGACGTACACGAACGCGCTTGCCAACGCTCTCCGTGCGGGCCTGGAGTCCCTCGTGGACGACCCGGAGCTGCGCGAGCGGGTGGACATCTCGACGGTGGACGGCTTCGCCAGCCGTGTCGTCGCCGAGGCGCCGGACGCGGTGGCTCTGCGGCCGCTGATGAGCAACGAGGAGGTGAGCCGGTGGGGCAAGGCGGCGAAGGCGACGGGCTTCACCGGCAGCGCGCAGTTCCTCGCGCAGGAGTACCGGCATGTCGTCCTCGCTCAGGGCATCACCACCCTGGCCGAGTACGAGGCGGCGGACCGGCGGGGGCGCGGCAGCAGACTGACGGCGGCCGAGCGGCCGCTGGTGTGGGAGACCGTGGAACGGTTCACGGCCGGGCTTGCGGCGGACGGGTGCCGTACCTGGCTCCAGACGTGCGCGGAGGCGGCGCGGCTGCTGGAGGCGAAGGGACCGCAGTACCGGCACGTGGTGGTGGACGAGGCGCAGGACCTGCATCCGGCACAGTGGCGGCTGCTGCGCGCGGCCGTTCCGGCCCGGCCGGACGACTTGTTCATCGCGGGCGACCCGCATCAGCGGATCTACGACTCGAAGGTGTCGCTGAAGTCGCTCGGCATCAAGGTGACCGGGCGGTCGGTGAAGCTCCGCAAGAACTACCGCAGCACGCAGGAGATCCTGCGCTGGTCCACGGCCCTGCTGGTCGGTCGGCCGATCGCCCAGCTGGAGGACGAGGGCCGCAACGAGACCCTGCTGGGCTATCGCTCCGCCCTGCACGGCGAGGGCCCGGTGGTGCGGGGCGCTGCGAGCGAGGAAGCGGAACTGGACGCACTCGTCGACCAGGTGCGGGCGTGGATGGACGCGGGCGTCGGTGGCGGGGAGATCGGGGTGAGCGCCCGGTTCAACAAGACGTGCGCGAAGGCGGTGGCGCGTCTCAAGGACGCGGGCATCCCCGCGGCGAAGCTCCGCTCCGCCGATGCCGCCGACAGCGGGGGGACGAGCGTACGAGTGGGCACCATGCACTCCTTCAAAGGGCTGGAGTTCCGCTGCGTCGCGGTCATCGGCGTCAATGACGAGGCGCTGCCGTTCGCGAAGGCGGTCACGCCGTCCGACGTGGACTCCAAGCAGCACGAGACGGACCTGATGTCCGAGCGCTGCCTGCTGTTCGTGGCCTGCACGCGCGCGCGGGACAGCCTCGCCGTGTCCTGGACGGGCACTCCAAGTGCCTTCCTGACCGAGGTCGGAGCAACCACCGTCTGATCCGTCGGCGCCGCGCTACTCCGCTTTTTCCAGCACGTCAACTCAGTGATCGGCATTTTCCTACCTCAACGCGCCAAATGCTAATTTCCGTCACGCACCCATACGGACGGACCAGGCCGCAGGACCCGAGAGGGGCAGAGCCCACGTGCACATCGCGCAGATTTTGGACAAGGTCGACACCGGAGACATCGCGCTGCCCGAGTTCCAACGCGGCTATGTATGGACACGCGACCAAGTGCGCGGCTTCTTCCAGTCGTTGTACCGGGGCTACCCCATCGGCGGATTCCTCACTTGGAGCACCAAGGCCGAGACGGCGCAGACCCGGGGCGAGAGAACGGCGCAGGACGGCACGATCCACCTTTTGCTGGACGGTCAGCAGCGGGTCACCACGCTGTACGGAGTGACGCGTGGCAGACCACCGCGCTTCTTCGAGGGCAAGGCCGACACCCTGAGCGGTCTCCACTTCAACCTGAACACGGAGGCCTTCGAGTTCTACGCGCCCGCGAAGATGAAGGGCCATCCGGTGTGGGTCGACGTGACAGCGCTCTTCCAGGGCGGCCTCGGCAGCCAGTTGCTGGCGGTGACCCAACTCGCCGCAGGTGATGCGGAGCTCCAGGCCACCTACATCGAGCGGCTGAACCGCATTACGCAGATCAAGGACCGCAACGTCCATGTCGACGAGGTCACCGGCGACGACAAGGGCATCGACGTCGTGGTGGACATCTTCAACCGGGTCAATTCCGGCGGGACCAAGCTCTCGAAGGGCGATCTGGCCCTGGCTGCCATCTGCGCGGCCTGGCCGGAGGCCCGCCCCCGGATGAACGAGGCCCTGAGCACATGGTCGGCGGCCGGGTTCGACTTCAAACTGGACTGGCTGCTCCGCAATGTCAACGCCGTGCTGACCGGTGAGGCTCAGTTCTCGAAACTGGCCGACGTACCGGTGTCCGACTTCAGGATCGGGCTCGCGGAGACCGTCGACAGCATCTCCTACCTCCTGAACGCTCTCGGCGGGCGGCTGGGGCTCGATCACGGTCGCGTCCTCGGTGGTCGTGTCGCCTTCCCGGTCATGAGCCGGTTGCTGCACCATCACGGCGGTGCGTTCCCCGACGCGATGACCCGTGACCGGCTCTTCCACTGGTACGTGCAGAGTTTCCTCTGGGGCCGCCACGGCGCTGCCACCGAGACCGCCCTCAACCAGGACCTTCAAGCTCTCGACGAACGTGGCGTCGACGGACTGGTCGACGTGCTGCGTCGCAGCCGTGGGGGCCAACTCGTCGTCAGGCCGGACGACTTCGTCGGGGCGAGTATGGGTGCGCGCTTCTATCCGCTCCTGTACATGCTGACCCGTGTCTACGGTGCTCAGGACTTCGTGAGCGGCGTGCCGTTGCGGGACGGGATGCTCGGCCGGCTCAGCTCACTGCAGGTCCACCACATCTTCCCCCGGGCGCGGCTCTACGAACACGGGTACAGCCGGGCGGAGGTGAACGCCGTCGCGAACTTCTGCTTCCTGACCCAGGACACCAACCTGAAGGTCGGCGCCCAGAGGCCCGCCGAATACCTCGCGGAGATCGAGGACCGTATGCCGGGCGCGTTGTCGTCCCAGTGGATTCCCCTGGACAGGGACCTCTGGAAGGTCGAGAACTACACGCACTTCTTGACCGCGCGTCGTGAACTCCTCGCCCGGGCGGCCAACGAATTCCTTCAGGCCCTCCACGACGGGCCTTCCCCGCTGGACGTCGCCCAGTCGGCGTCGGTTCTCATTCCCCGTCAGTCCACACCCGTGGCCACCGGTGCGCAGACGGGTCCCGAAGCAGACGTCCCAGGTCTCGCGGAGTTGCTGACGGCACTCGACGAGGCCGGGTTCGCCAGGCCCGAGCTGGACAGCGAGGTGAGTGATCCCCGTACGGGAGCCGCGGTCGTCGTCGCCGCCGCGTACTGGCCACAGGGGTTGCAGGAGGAGGTGGGGACGCCCGTGGTCCTGGCTCCGGACACCTCTGCTGAGGAACTGGCCGCACTGGAGGCCGGGGACTACCGGGTCTTCCACAGTGCCGACTCGCTCCGCCAGTTCGTCGATCACGTTCGCGCAGCACGTACCGGCAGTTGACCGGCCTACCGCGCCGAGCCACGGTTCATGCCTCTCCCCGCGGAGGGCGACCGTAGGCTGGCGCCGAAGAAAAAGGGGAGACGATGACAGACGACCGCAAGGGCACGATTCCGGTGTGGACGCTGGCGACCGGTGATGTCCGGGTGCCCGCGCTGACCGGTGACGGGCCGATGACGGCTGAGCGCCTGGCCGAACTGCGCACGGTGCTGGCCGGACTGGCCGAGGAGCCGATCGCCACGCTCGAAGTGCACCCGCTGCCCGACCAGCTCGACCGAGGCCGAGGCATCCCGCTCGATGCCGCGAGTCCCCTGGCCCAGCATCTGTCGCAGCTCATCACTCAGTCAGCGCGTGGTTCCTCCTCGTCGGCGCCGACAGCGACGGCTGTCGGCGAAGGCCTGTACCGCATGGTCATTCCGGCGAAGGTCGCCGCCCGGGTCGGTCAGGGCCTCCTCCGCCCGATGGCGGCGAAAGGGGCGGCCGGTGCCATCCGCGGCCCGCTGGTGGACTCGGCGGGGAAGATCGCCGGCGGCTGCACCTTCGTGCCGGCCGGTCAAGCGGCGGCTGCGGGCGCGGTCGGTGGAGCCGGTGCGACAGCCGGGGCAGCGGTCGGCGGCAGCGTCGCGCTCACCGTGGCCGCGCCGCTCGTCCTCATGGCCGTGGCGGTGGGGGTGAGCGCACACGCCGACGGCCGGCGTCAGCAGGCGATCGCCCACATCACGGAACTGCTGGAACAACTGCAGGAGCGGGAGCTCGAACAGGAGCACAGCGCGCTCGACGGCTGCCGCGACGCCATCGGCAAAGCCACCGCCGTTCTGCTCGATCAGGGCAAGCCCGGTGTCTCGCTGGGTCTGGATTCGGCCGTGCATGCGATCAACTCGGCGCTGGGCGCCGCCGATCGTCGCCTCGCCAAGTGGCGGAGCGCACTCGACAAGCTGCCCGAGGGCGAGCCCGTCGATCTCGGCACGCTGACCAAGGCGTTCCCCGGCATCGACGACAACGGCGGCATCTTCCGCGCCCACCTCGAACTCGCCTCCCTGGCCATCGCCTTGAAGCGGCGGGTCGTCGTCCTCCAGGCCGTCGAGCACGCCCAGTCCGACCCCGGCAACCTGTTCGAGAGTTTCACCCGCGCGCTCAAGGCCGACCAGCAGCGCCTCGACGAGCTGGAGTCGGGCATCGCCGGTGTGCTGGTCCGTCTGTCGACGCTGGAACTGGCCCGCCCGCAGGGCTTGCGGCCCGTCTTCACGACCGCCGAGGTCGACCGTCTGATGCGCGCGGCACACCGGATTCGCCGGCTGGGCGACGGCGTCGTGGTCGACGGCCGTGCGACGGACGTGGCGATCGAGATCGCCCGTGACGAGGACGGCTCGGTACTCGTGTTCCCCGCACAGCCCGCGGCGGCGTAGGCGCGCCCACACCCGCGTCTGCCCGGCCGGAAGGAACCGGGGAGTGTTCGTGGCAGGTGGCCGGCTCACATGGCGTCGGCCGGCCACCACGTTGGCTGCCACCGTTGGAGCACGTCAGTCGTCCGCGGGGCCGGCGCGGGCGCCCGCGCCGTGGTCAGGCCCCGGGCAGCGGGAACAGCATGCACGTGCTGGTGGCGTGGGCGAGCACACGGTCCGTCGCGTCGAGCAACTGGGCCTGGGCGAGGGCAGTGCTGCGGCCGCCGTGGACGACCGTGCCAATGGCGCGGACCCGGCCGGTGTCCACCGTGATCCGTCGGAGGAACTTCACGTTCAGATCGAGTGAGGTGTAGCCCATGCCCGGCGGCAGGGTGGACTGGACGGCACAGCCCGCCGCCGAGTCGAGCAGGGTCGCGTAGATCCCGCCGTGCACGCTGCCGATGGGGTTGTAGTGCTCCTCGCCAGGGAGGAGGGAGAAGACCGCGCGTCCCTTCTCCACCTCGTCCAGGCTCATGCTCAGCGTCCGGCTCACGGGCGGCGCGGGCAGGTTTCCGGCCTGCATTTCACGCAGGAAGTCCAGCCCGGAGGAGAGTCCCACGGCGGCGGCCGAGACCGCGGGATCCTCCCAGTCGTACGTGCGCGTCCGTCCCACAGCCCAGCTCCTCCCGATCTGACTTTCGAAAGCGAAGCTAGCCGTGTCACAGCTGGCTGTCAATCACGAAGTCAGGCTTCTACGATGGCGGTATGGAGTGGCTTGAGACGAGCACGGAGAACTGTCCGGTCCAACTCACGCTCGGCGTGGTCGGCGAGAAGTGGACCCTGTTGATCCTGCGCGACGCCTGCAACGGAGTCCGCCGCTTCGACGAGTTCCGCCGCCACATCGGCCTGTCGGAAGCCGTCCTCAGCGACCGTCTCCGGAAGCTGACCGCCGCGGGCGTCCTGCGCGCCGTGCCGTACCAGGAGCCCGGCAGCCGTGTCCGCCACGAATACCGCGTGACGCGCAAGGGCTGGGACCTGTGGCCCGTCCTGGTGGCGCTCAAGCAGTGGGGCGAGACGCACATGGGGGAAGGGGAGGGGCCGGTCCTCGATCTGCGGCACGAGGAGTGCGGGACCCCCGTACGCGTGGTGGTCGAGTGCGAGCAGGGGCACACCGCTCTGGCCCCCGACGAGGTCACCGCGAAGCCGGGCTCCGGGGCCCGACCGCACGCCGCCTGAACCACGCGCGACCTCACCGACCGCGTTGAGGCCGACCGCCTACGGGCGCGGGCTCTCCGCCACATCCGCAAGAAACACGATCCCGTCCGTGCGCGGCAGATGAGCCGGGTCGAACGGCGCGTAGCCGAACCACGGGGATACCCGGAGCGCGGGGCTCGTGTCGCCGAGCGCGGCGGACAGGCGGGCGGGGTCGATGACGCAGCGGTCCTCTGGGAGGGCGTACAGGAACCCTTCGAGGGTGTCCGGGGGCGGTGCGTCCACCCCGCGGTGCCGGATCGTGCCGAGCGCGGTGGCCAGGAAGGCGTACTGGTCACCGAGGTGCGCGCTCACGAGGGCGCCTGCGCTCCACCACTCCAGGCGCGGATGGTCCCACATGCTCATCGAGCTCTTGTCCCGCTGGAGGTGGCTGTTCTGGGCGTGGACCAGTACCGGGCCGCGCGCGGCGAGGGCGAGGAGGTTGCCGGACATCATCGCGTCCCGCGTGGCCAGCAGGCGTGTCATGCGGGCGGGTGAGGGGTCGGCCATCCAGAAGTGGTAGCGCAGCAGTCCGGTGGCCGTACGCCCGTACAGGCGCGCCCGGTCCCAGTCGTCCCGTGAGGTCACCGTGAGCAGGTGGGGTGTCTGTGTGTCGAGCAGCGCGACGATGTCGTCGGCGAGCAGCCGCAGTTCCTTGGCCTCGGCGGACCGGCCCACGGACCGGGAGGGGTCGGTCATCACGGCCTCGTCGGTCCACGGCTCGTCGGTGCCGAGCAGACGGTCGAGCGTGTCCGCGGTGCACGGAAGCAGGTCCGGGTCGACGTGCGCCGCGAGGTAGTCGTGGAGGGCGGTGAGGCTCTGCCTCGGGCTCGCGGCACCGGTGATCTCCAGCGGGCCGTCCATGCCCGCGAAGCGCAGCTGCTCGGACGCGGGGTGCTCCTCGTTGTACTCCCGCATCCAGCGGACGAGTGCGCGGTTGGCCGCGGACGCGCCCCACCCGTGGCTGAATCCGTGTTCCATGACGTCGTCGAGGCTGCCGGTCCCGGTGGTGACGTACGCGTCCACGACCAGGCCCCTCAGGCAGTCGGTTTCGAGCGCGAGCGTGCGGTAGCCCTCCTGCTGTTCCACGAGCTGCCGGAAGAGCCCGTTGCGTAGGTGGAGCAGTTCGTCCTCGCCGTGGGTGGGCTCTCCGAGGGCCAGTACCTGTGGGCGGGACGGAAGCAGCTTCATCACGGCTGCGGCGTCGACGGAACGGGCGAAGTCCTTGCTGTCGGTTGCCATGGATTCAACGGTATCGTTGAACTTTCGGTGGAAACTTGTGCGGGACAGTGGCGGGCGGCATGGGGCGTAACCTTCAAAGTGTCGGGAAGCTCAGGCCGGTCGACCTGGCACGACGCCACGGTCTGTCCACGCAGGCCGTCAGGAATTACGAGGAGGCCGGCATCCTTCCCCCTGCCGGCCGCACGGTCCACGGCTATCGCACCTACACGGAGCTGCACGCGCAGGCCCTCAGTGCCTTCCTCGCTCTGGTGCCCGCCCACAGTCACCGGACGGCGACGGCGGTCATGCAGGCCGCGAACCGGGGTGCGGTCGACGACGCGCTGCGCCTGATCGACGAGAGCCACGCCGAGTTGCTCGAGGACCGGCGCACGCTTCAGGCCGTGGAGAGTGCTCTGCGCGCCCTCTCGTCGGAGAGGCGGTCCGAGCGCGACACCCCCACGCCCCGCTCCGGTCGTACGTTCATCGGCCCGTTGGCCCAGGAGCTGGGGGTCCGGCCGGCGACCTTGCGCAAGTGGGAGAACGCCGGACTCGTACGCCCGCGCCGAGATCCGGTGACCGGGTACCGGGTCTACGACGACGCCGACGTGCGCGACGCACGGCTGGCGCATCAACTCCGGCGCGGAGGTCACCTGTTGGAGCAGATCGCCCCGCTGATCGCGCAGGTGCGGGAGGCGGGCGGACTGGAGCCGTTGGAGGACACGCTGCGCGAGTGGCACGGCCGGCTGTCCGCCCGTGGACGGGCGATGCTCGCCGGGGCCTCGGAACTGGACGCCTACCTCCGCGCGCGCGAACAGGTCATCGAAAGCGGTGCTCGGGAAAAGCGTTCGACAGACCGACGCTCCCCTCGGTGTGATGGCCCGTGACCGCCCGCCGTGCGCAGCGGGCCGACCACAGGAGCCGCCTTGGCAACCGCTGACGTCGCGGACACCCTGCCCGAGATCGATGAGGCGCTGGTCAGGCGCCTGGTCGACACCCAGTTCCCCCAGTGGGCCACACTGCCACTGGACCTGCTCGACCCAGCCGGTTCCGACCATGTGATCTACCGCCTGGGCGACGAGCTGTCCGTGCGGCTGCCCCGTCACGCCGGTGCGATCGGGCAGGCACGGAAGGAATCCCACTGGCTGCCCCGGCTCGCCCCGCACCTGCCCCTGACGATCCCGGCACCGGTGGGCGTGGGCGAGCCGGACTTCGGTTATCCGTGGCCGTGGGCGGTGTCCCGTTGGCTGGACGGGGAGGTGGCGACCGTCGAGGCCCTGGGTGACTCGGCGACGGCCGCCGTCGCGCTGGCGCGGTTCCTGGCCGCCCTGCAGCGGTTCGCCCCTGAGGACCTGTCCGTCGCTCAGCTCCCCGACGAGCTCACCGGCCGGCCGTTGTCCGACCGGGACCGCGCGACGCGGTTCGCCATCGACCGACTCGGCTCCGTCTTCGACGGGCCCGCGATGACCGCACTGTGGGACGAGGCGCTGAACGCCCCGGGGTGGAGCGGTCCCCCGGTCTGGTTCCACGGCGACTTCCACACCGGAAACCTGCTGACTCGCGAGGGACGCCTCAACGCCGTCATCGACTTCGGCGGTCTCGGTGTCGGTGACCCTGCCCCCGACCTGATGATCGCCTTCACGCTGATGACGGCCGACAGCCGGGCCGTCTTCCGCGACGCACTCGGCGTCGACGAAGCCACCTGGCTGCGGGGGCGCGGCTGGGCCTTGGCCACCGGTCTGAACGCCTACTCCTCCTACGCCGCCGTCAATCCGGTCATCGCCGCCCAGACCACGCGGCAGATCACCGCGGCCCTCGCGGGCTGAGTAGGCGTGCAGGGACCACCGCCGCTGCCCTGTCTCAGAGGCCCGCCCGCTCCAGCAGCACCGGAAGCGCCCCCGGCTTCACCTTCTGCACCGACCGCACCTGCCCGAGCCCCAACTCGTCGCGGCTCACGGGGGCGCGGCACAGCGCCTGCGTCGCATCGTTGAGAAGGGTCGCGCCGACCAGGTAGGAGACCTCGGGGTCCTCCGGGTCGTCCCAGGGCTCCTTGTCGACTTCGGCAACGGCGGCGACCGCCGACTCCGGGTGGGTGAAGAAGAACCAGAGGCGGTCGCCGATCTCCATACGGTTGCGACGGCTGAGCCAGAGTTCGAGTGCGGGCTCCTCCTCCGCCAGTCGGCGCATCGTCTCCTTGTCCGACGGCTCCTCGTCGAGCGTGTCCTTGTTCGGATTGAGGATGTAGATCCAGTCCGCCACTACTCCCCCTCGGGTCGGCACCCACACATCGCCATGGAAGCCCGCGTGCCATCAGGCGCTGTCCGCAGCGGGTTTGCGCACCCCATGGTGCCAAGTCCCTCCTCCGACCGCAGCATCCGGTCCTTCCCATGCATCCTCGAGCCTCAGCGGTGCACGCCCAGCGCCCCGAGCAACATCGGGAGTGAGGCGTGCAGTTCGCGTTCCCAGTAGGGCCAGGCGTGCGTGCCGGGGCCGTAGAAGTGGGTGGTCAGGTGTTTCGCGCCGACGCGCCTCAGCTCCGCGGCCAGGGCGTGGTTCTGGCGGTTGAAGTCGGCCTCCAGGGCGCTGGTGCTGCCCGGCGCGTCCAGGGGGCCGGTGGTGCCGTCTCCGCAGGAGAGGTAGACGGGGGTGTACTTGAGGCGCTTGGCCAGGTGGAAGGGGTCGTGCGCCTGCCAGATGCTGCGTTGGGCGACCGGGTCGCCCCAGACGCGCAGTGGGTCGTTGCCCTGGCCCGCGAAGAAGCCCATGATGCGGTCGACCGACTCGTCGTTGAGCAGCGGGTGCGCGGAGCCGGAGTAGGCGGCGGTGGCCTTGAACATTCCGGGGTGGCGGGCGGCGTACAGCAGGGCCCCCTGGCCGCCCATCGACAGACCGGCCACGACGCGGTTGCGGCCGGCGCCCCAGTCGCGCTCCAGGAGGTGCCGCAGCTCCACGGTGTGGAAGGTCTCCCAGGCGGGGTCGCCGCCCTCGCCGTGGTTCCACCAGTCGCTGTACCAGCCGTTCCAGCCGGCCTCGGGCATGACGACGAGCACGTCGCGCAGGCTGTCGAGGGCCGCGACGTCCGTCCTGGCGGTCCATGACGTGTAGTCGCCGCAGCAGCCGTGCAGGAGCCAGAAGGTGGGCCAGTGCCGGCGTCGGTCGGCGGGGTTCCAGCCGTCGGGGGTGAGGAGACGGACGTTGACCGTCCGGCCGCCCAGGGCCGCGGAGCGGACCGTCAGGTCGAGCTGGCGGTCCGCCACCTGGGTCACCGCGACGACCTCGGCGCCGTGCGGTCCCGCGGCACCGGGGGCGACGGTCGGAGTGTCCGTTCGGAGTGGGGCGGCGGCGAGTGCGGGGGTGGTGGGCACGAGGATGAGGAGGAGGACGGCGAGGACGAGCCGGATGCGGGCTCGGAGGGTCAGGACGGCGGTCACGGCGGCTCCCTGCGGTGCGGTGCGTCGCTTCATGAACGGTTCGACCGGGCTCGGGGACGGACTTGCCTCGGGGAAGGATCCACCACCGGAGCGATCTGCGACAGGGGGGGGTGCTCTCTTTCCGGAGGGGGCGTCCTGAGCCGTGGGGCAGGTGGGGCAGGTGGGGCAGATTCTTCCTTGCTGCTGCGTACAACCTTTTCCTGTCGTCGCAGGTCACCTCCGGTGTGGGCCGTGGCCGGAATCAACCTGCCGCGTCCCTGGCCCGTCGACACCCCCGTTACTGAGGAAGCCCTCGTTGACCGACAGCACCACCCCCCGCCGGGAGGGACCGGCTCCCGTCCCGCCCTCGGCCGCCCCTTCCCCGTCGGAGGTGCGTGCGGAACGCCGCCGGCTCGTCGAGTCGATCGGCGCCCTCCGCCGCCTCCTGTCCAAGCGCCGCGCCTTCGAGGTCGCCGACCAGCGGCGCCTCCAGCACGAGACGAAGCAGCGCAGGCGCGTCGAGACCGCCCACGGCGAGAAGCTGCGGCGCATCGAGGAGGAACGGGCCGTCCAGGAGGCCTCGCTGAACCACCGGATCGGCGCGCTGGACGGAGAGCGCGAACGCCGAGAGGGCCAGGCCCTGTCCGTCCTGCGCGGTCAGTCCGTCGAGCGGGCCCTCGGCAGCACCTACCTCAACGCCCGCGAGGTGAACGGCATCGGCGAAGGCCTCGTCCGCAGCCTGTCGGCGCAGGGCATCAGGACCGCGGCCGACTTCTACGACGTGAGCTGGGGCAAGGCACCGAACGGCAAGGGCGGCGACGTCCTCTACATCCACCGCGCCAAGGGCGGCAAGGTCCACATCAACGGCATCGGCGAGCACCGTGGCCGTCCGCTGCTGGCATGGCGCCGGGCCGTCCTCGCCCGTGCGGAGGCCCGCGCCCCGCGCAAGCTGCCCCCGGACGAACGGCACCGCATCAGCGAGATCATCGAGGACGAACGGAGCCGTCTGCGCCAGGAGCTGGCAGAGGTGCCGGAGACCGCCGAGACGGCCCGCGCGGATGCCGTACGGCTGCACACCGAGGCCCTCGTCCTGCTCGACGGCGCCGCGAGCGAGGCGGCGCGGCTCGCCGCCGAACGCCGGGCGGAGTTCGACACGATGGCCGAGGACCTGAGGAACCTCCAGGACCGGCTGTCCGCCCACATCGAGGCGTACGGCGATGTCGGCCGCCGCGTCCGCCGGGCGCAGAAGCGGGCACTCCGACCGGTCACCGAGGTGCCGTCGTCCCTCCCCGGCATTCCCTCGCCCCGCACTCCGGGCGACGCGGCGCCGGCGGTCGGTCTCGTCAAGGTCACCGGCCAGAACGGTCACCGTCCGGTTCCGGGCGTGCGGGCACACCCCGGCTGGCTGATTCCGGTTCTCTACTTCGGCCTGACGGCCGTCGTGGGTGTGGGTGAGATGGGCGGCAACACGGCTCACCCGTACACGATGGTCGCCTCCCGGCTCGTCGCCCTGGCCGCCGTGGCCGAACTCCTGCGGCTGTGGCTGCCCCGGGTACGCACCCGGTCCGCGGGTCCGATGCCCGACGGAACCGGCCGGCAGACCTCCGGCGTCTTCCTGGCGCTGACGGCGACCGGCATGTTCGAGGACGAGACGTCCGATGTCTTCGGGGCGGCCTGCGTCGTATCGGTCCTTGCCGTCGTGCTCTTCCTGGCGGGGACCGTCAGCCGCATGGTGAAGACGGACGACCGCACCGGCGAGCGTTCCGCTGAGTCCACCTGACCCGACTGGGAGCCCCTCATGACCGAGAGCACGCCCGAGAGACCGGACACCACTCCCCCGCCGCCCCCGGCGGCACCGCCCACTGCCACCCAGGCCTTTCCCACACCCGCCCCGGTCACCGCGACGGGCCGCCGTCCGACCAGGCGCCTCCTCATAGTCGTCTGCGTCGTCGCGTTACTCCTCGCCGGCGGCGGAGTCGCCTGGTGGGCGCTGGCCGACGACGAAGATCCCATCGACCATGTCGAGGTCTCGGGCGGCAAGCTCATCACGGACGACGGTGACGCGTACGAGGACTGCGACGACACCGACGACTACTCGTACAACGACTGCGACGCGGACACCGACGAGACCTACGAGTTCGTCTACAAGATCACCAACGAGGGGGACGGACCCGCCAACTACTCCGTCATCGTCAACGCCTTCGACGAGGACGGCGACTTCGTCGGCCAGACCTACATCGGGTCGACGCATCTGGCCGCCGGCAAGACCGATGCCGACAAGAGCGAGTTCAACGAGTACAGCGAGTTCGAGGACAGGCGTGAGCTGTCCGACATCGCGTCCGTGAAGGTCGCCTACGTGGAGCGCGTCGCGCTGGCCAACTGAGCCGGCGGGCCCGGCGGCTGTCGTCACGCAGCGGCAGTCGCCGGGACACCGGGGCGCGGGAGTGCCCGTAACGCCAACTCCTAGGCCCCTAGGGGTTGAAAGTATCTGCCTCCCCTGTCAGGATCGTGGGGACGCACAGGGCAAAAGGCGCTGTGCGCAGTCATGTTGGGGGACATCATGATTCACATCGCGCTCGGCTCCATGCGTTACGTCAACCCGCAGGAGGACCAGCTGGGCCGCAACCACGTCGGCTGGGACCCGGCCATGGACGACGAAGCCCTGTTCCAGGCCAACCGCGGCTGCTGGGTGCTCGGGGAGCGGGCCGAGAAGGAGCAGTACGCCCTGCTGTCCGCCGAGGGCCAGGTCCGTATGGCCATCGAGATCGACCGGCTGGTGCCGGTGGCCGGAGGGCGCAAGGCCATCGAGGGCCGGTTCCTCAAGCCGGGCGACGAGGTGTACGACGCCTACGTCGGGGGTGAGCCCCCGGTGGCCGCCCACCGCAATCCGATCGCCTACTTCGAGTCGTCCCACGACGCCCGCATGTGTCAGTGCGGCTGCGGGGAGTCCGTCACCACCGGCTGGTTCCTGATCGGACACGACCAGAAGGCCCTGCACGCCAGGGTCTCCAAGATCGGCTCGGTGCGCGAGTTCATCGACTGGTTCGACAACACGTACGTCGAACCGGCGGCAGCATCCGAGTAGCCGCCCGGCGGACCGGGGTCACCCCACGTCCGGTCGAGCGCCCGTCGTGGCGGAGGCGATGCTGCGGTGCCGGGCGGCGCCGTGGGTGAAGTCGGGGACGGTCGAGGTGCCCTCGCGCAGGTCGTCCAGGAACTGGTGGTAGGCGTGGGCGACCGCGTAGGCCGCCGCGTCGGCGCGCGGGTCCAACTGCGGGACGCGGACGTACGATTCCGGCACCGTGAGGGGAGCGAGGCCGGTGGACGTGCCGCGGCCGCCCTCGAGGGTGAGCGGGCTGAGCTGGGGGTGGCCGACCGGGGCGGTGAGGACGAGGTCGCCCTCGGTGCCGTTGATCTCCCAGCGGAAGTTGGTGCCCCGGGACATGCCTCCGCGGTAGTGGAAGCTGACCACCGCGCCGCCGGGGAGCCGTCCCGAGGCCACGACCTGGTCGGCGGCGGTCATGGGCACCGGCTGCCCGCTCCCGGTGTCCACGGCCGACGTGCGGCGCGACGCCAGCCGGATCCGCAGGTCCTCGGGCTCCCCCAGCACGGACGCGAGTCCGTCGAGGGCGTGACTGAACGGAATGGTCAGCAGGGTCGCGCCGTTGGCGGCGTCGAGCATGTAGTGACCACCGGGGCCGACGGTGGCGCCCCAGGCGCCGCCGGACCCGACGACCGTCGTGGACAGCACCTCCCCCACGTATCCGTCGGCCACGAGATCCCGTACGTGGGCGAGGGCGGGGTGCAACCGTGCCTGGAGTCCGACGGCGGTCGGCACGGCGCGGCTGCGCGCCAGCCGGGCCATGTCCTCTGCCTCCGCGAGCCCGTTGCCCAGCGGCCATTCGCACAGCACGCTCTTGCCCGCGCTCAGCGCCGTGTCCACCAGTTCCCGGTGGTGCGGCACCTTCACCGCCACAACCACGAGGTCCACTTCGTCGCAGGCGGCCAGCTCGGCCGCGGTCCCGAAGGCGCGGGGCACGCCGTGCTTCCGTCCGGAGCGCTCCGCCGACTCCCGCGAGCTCGCGCTCAGTGCCCTCAGCTCGTAGCCCGGGACGGAACGCAGGGCGGGCAGGTGAGCACGCTCGGCCCAACTCCCCTGCACCCCCAGTCCGATGATGCCCACTCCGATCGGCTTCTCCGACCGGGCCAGCTCGGCGAGCGGCAGGGGAGATGTGTTCATGACTCGCAGCCTTCTTCACGTGGAGACGCCCCGACGCACGTGCGGGCGGACGGCGAGGCGCCGCCTGTTAGTGTTGACATCTCAACACTAGGAAGGGTGCGTTGACATGTCAACACGCGGCGACGGGGCCGGCGGGCCGGACGAGTCCATGGGGTACACCGCACCAGGGCCCGTGGACCTCTGGTCCGCCTTCAAACGCGCCCACGAGGTCGTGCGCGCCCGCGTGATCGCGGACACCGCCGAGGCGGCGGACTTGTCCGAGGCGGACCTGACGATCCTCGTCAGCCTCGACAAGGCGGGGGGCACCCAGCGCCAGAGCGAACTCGCCACGGCGCTCGGCTGTGACCGCACACGCGTCTCCCACCAGCTCACCCGCATGGAGAAGCGCGGACTCGTCACGCGCGAACGCGCCGCCGGTGTCACGGTCGTCCTCACCGACGCCGGGCGTCAAGCCGTCGTAGCCGTCCGCCCCGGCCTGGAGGCCGCCGTGCGCCGCCACTTCACCGACAAACTCTCGGCGCAGGAGATCGAAACGCTGAGCTCCGTGCTGCGCCGGCTGTAACCGCCGGAGCACGGTCCCGGCGGCTACAGCCGACCGGGGCAGGATCAGCGGCCCTGCGCCTCCGCCGTCCGCCGGTCCCTGCCGGGGAGGATCAGCAGCGCGTCGCCGACCGGGCGTTCTCCCGCCGCGTCCGACGGGTCGTTGATCACCTGGCCTTGCGCCACCATCGTCGTCGAGCCGCCACCGTCGAGGTTGACCGCGTCGCGCAGACCGAGGGAGCGGGCGACCCCCGCCGCCTCGGTGATGCTCAGGCCGAGGGCGTCGGTGCTGCGGCCGTCGGCGGTGACGAGCACCGTGCGGCCGGCTCCGTCGACTCCGGCCAGGGTGCGCGGGTTGCGCTTGTGCACCCAGCCGTAGTACCAGCTCGGGTCGCCCGGACGCACCATGCCGTCGGTCCTGGGGGTGACGTGGAGGCGGCCGTCGCGGACCAGTTCGGGGCCCGCGTTGACGATGTTCGTCCCGCGGGACGGCGTGACCCGGTGTCCGCGGTCGTTCAGCAGGGTGGTGGTGATGCGCAGGCGGCCGCCCGGTCGCGCCAACTCCGCCAGTTCGGCGACACGTTGACCGGTCGCCTGGACGGAGCTGCCGCCGGGCGGGAGCGGCCCGCCGCGCGGGGAGCGCAGCTCGACGACCCGGTCGCGGGAGTCCAGCACGGCTTCCGTGCCGTCGCCCTGCGGTGTGCTCGTGCCGTAGTCGGGTGTGAAGGCGATGAGTTGGTCGGGGTTGCTGCACGTCACATCGTGCAGCGGCAGCGCGGTCGGGGTGTCACCCTCGCTACCGCCGCAGTTCCTGATCAGGCCGGGTACCCGGTTGATGCCGTTCAGGGACAGCGAGCTGCGGCCGGCGGTGACGCGGCCCTGCCAGGTGAGGCGGGAGACGTCGGTACGGCGGCCGTCGTCGTGGACGATCAGGGCGGGGCGTGCGCCGACCGGTTCGCTCAGCAGGCGGCCGTCGTACACGCCGACGCCGGCCGGGTCGCCAGGGGCGCCCGCACGGGGGTCGAGGACGAAGAAGCCGGCGTTGACCGCAGCCGTCGCGCCCGCGGCGGCGGACAGTTCGCTGGTGGTCTCGCGGGTCTCCAGGTCGGGGCCGTAAGAGGCGTCGAGGGTTCCGCGGAACCTGCGCGGGTCGACGGTGAGGACGTCGACGCGCCAGGGGCCGCGGTCGGTGGTGACGCCGTCCCAGCCGGTGTAGGTGACCGATCCGGTGAATCCGGCCGCTCTCAGCCGTGTGCGTTCCGCCGTCGCGGCGGACTGCGCGTCGAAGGTGCCGATGCGGACCCGCCAGCCCAGGGTGCCGCCCGCGTAGTCGGCCGTCCTCGGTGTCGTCACCCGTTCCGCCCGCGCCTCGAAACCCTGGTGTCGCAGGTCTCCGGCGAGTTCGTCGGCGCTCGCCCTGTCCTTGAGGGTGGTCGGGGGTGCGTCGGGGTCCGGTGAGGTGTCACCGCCGGGGATGGACGCCTCGACCGTCCAGTGGTGTGCCGGGTCGACGGCCCCGCGCACGATACGGGTGAGGGTGACGCCCGGCTGCAGGGTCCGCGTCGTGCGGGTCTCCGCCAGGTCGGACGCGCCCAGGGGCAGCGCCGGGGGGCCGCCGGATGGCCGGGAGTCGGCGGATGCCTGGACCGGCAGTACGGTCAGCGACACCGCCAGGACGGTACCGAGGACGGCGCCGGCGCCGTGGAGTCTCTTCGTCAGCTGCACACGCGTCACTCTCCCACCCCGCACCGACAGGGACACGAACGGTCACTTGACGCACGGTGGACAAGTATCGACCGGTTCCGCCGCACGTCAAGGGCGCCTCGCGGGGGCCGGGTCCGCGTCCGGACGGCGTTGTCAGTGGTCGTCGATAGATTCCTTTCCGTCCCGCCGGTCCGGCGAGGACATCCCCTTTCGCATGCATGGGAGATGGTGCGTTGTCCGTACGGGAGAGGTCGAGCACGGCGCGGGTGGTGCCGTCCGCGCGGCCGCGGAAGCTTGCCAAGGTGCCGTTCGTCGAGTTGGCCGACGGGCGGTTGCAGGGGGTGGTGTCCAGTGGGTCGGACATCGGGCGGGTGTACGTGTCGTCGGTCGCGGCGGGGACGTACGCGTTCGCGTGCAGCACCAACAACAACCGGCCCTGCGGCGGGGCGCGGGGCGGTTTCTGCAATCACATACGCGCGCTGGTCGACGAGGCCGTGCTGCAGTACGGCGTCGCGCGTGTGGCCCGGTATCTGAAGGCCGAACTCACAGGTGAGGACCCGGACGCGCACACCGTCTTCAGCGCCATGTCCTCCACGCGGCCCGCGCAGGGGGACAGTTCGGCGGCGGCTCAGGTGTTCAGCCGGTTCCTGCGGCATCTGGCCTATCTCGAACTCGCGCCGACCACCGCCCCGTTGCCCGAGATGCAGTGGTTCCCGACGACGAGGGCGGTGGCCTGATGCGTGCCGATCTGCTGACCGACGCCGTAGAGGGGCTCGACGAGGCGCTCGCCGCCGTGGACGGTTTCGACGACGCTCTCGTGGAGGGCCTGCTGCGTCCGCAGCCCGACCAGGCGGCCGGTCTGGCGGGGATCGCCGACGCCGTCGCAGGGTCGCCGCTGGCCGGGCGGGTCGCCGAGGCGGCCGAGAAGACGGCCGCCGGTGCCGCCGGCGAGGACCACTTCGTCGCGCTCGCCGCCGCGCGCACCGCGCTCCTCGGTTCCATGCACGACGCGCTGGTGGCGCGGGTCGAGAAGGCCGTCGGGCGGCCGCGCGCGGAGGAGACCGGCACCGCCCCGGCCGACTGCGCGGAGCCCGCGGTCAATCTGCTGGTCGCCGCCCGCAGTTGGCTGTGCGATCTCGCGCGTGCCGGATGGCGCGGTATCGACCACGAGCTGGTCGCGGGGGCCTCGGCCGTCGTGTCCGCGATGCTGCCCGAGCCGGGGCTGCGCCGGCTTGCCGCGCTGCTCGACGGCTTCGCCGCCGAACTCGCCGCGTCCTGTCCCGGCGCGACGCTGGAGCAGGTTCCCGTACGGCGGTGGGCCGACCTGTGGTCGCGGGCCGTGCTGCTCACGCTGCCGGGCGCCGCTTCCGTCCCCGCCGTCGCCGAGGTCACCGGACGACTGCTGCCGCTCGGGGTGGACCTCCACGAGCATGCCACCGCCGTACAGGCGCAGGTGCACGCCGTGTTCGAGCCGGACGGCGGCGGGACGCCGCGGCTGGTGCGGGCCAGTGTGTCGGCGCCGAAGCCCGACACCGTGGTCGGGGCGGGGCTGTGGCAGCTGCTCCGGCCCTCTATGTCGCTGCTGGCCGCCGTGAGCGAGGGGCGTGCCATGGAGCTCGACGGCATGCCGGTCACCGGTGAGGGCGATCTCGTGTGGGAGGACGCCCGGGCCCGGATGGGCGAGCCCGCCGATGTCTTCGCCACCGCGCGGGTGGCGCTGCCCGCCGCGGCTGCCGCTCCCACCGCGCCGCTGGACCGCCATCCCGCCCGGATCGCCGTACCCGTGCTGCTGGAGGGGTACGCGGTGGAGGAGGGGGACGGTCGGGTGGCCTTCCAGGTCGCCGGGGAGCGTCTCGCCGTCGACGTCGACCGGGTTCCGGCGGCCGGTCCGCTGACGCCCGAGGCCGTCGCCTCGTCCGGGGCGTGTGTCGGGCTGCTGCGCTGGGACGACGGGGAGTTCCTGCTCCAGCCGCTCGCCGTCGAGCGGACCGTACGGAAGAAGGCCGTCGCCGTGCACGCCGGGGCCTGGGCCGGGGGCACGGCCGACAAGGCCGGTGTGCGGGCCGAGAAGGCGGCGACCGATGCCGTCACCGTGCTGCGCGAGCGGGCCGGAAGGCTGCTGAGGAAATGAGCGAGGAGAGCATCGGAGGGGTCCCGGCGCCCGACGCGGACGAGAACCGGCGGCAGGTGCTCTACTGGCGTCTGCTGGCCCGGCTCTTCGATCCGGAGGAGCAGGCGTCGCTGGAGTCGGCGAGTCTCGCCGTGGTCGAGGACATCGGTCTGCCGTCGGCGCTGCTCGATCCCGGGGCGTCGGTCGATTCCGTGGTGCAGCGGCATCCGGAGCTGGCGGCCGAGTTCGACGGGCTGATGACACCCGGGCCGGAGGAGGACGGGGAGCGTGACCGGGCGGCGGAGGTGCGGCGCGCGGCGCTCGTGTCGAAGGTGCTGCTGAACGTGTTCGCCTCCGGCTCCGGCACCGTCACCGCCGAGCAGCTGGCCCGCTGGCAGTCCGACGCGGGGTGGCTGGAGCGGGCGCTGGGCTGCCGGCCCGGTGACCTGCGCGGCGGGCGGGGTGGCGGCGTTGCGGGGCCGGGTGCCGGTGGAGGCGTCTCCCCGACCGGTACGGGGGTCGGCGGGCCCACGCCCGACCTCAGCCGGCTCATTCCCGAGATCGGACCCGAGCTGGGATCGATCGAGGCCGGTCTCGTCCAGCGGATGCATCTGCGCGAGGTACTGGCCGACCCGGCCCTGGCGTCCCGGCTGACGCCGAGCATGTCGCTGATCGAGCAGTTGCTGCGGGACAAGGACAATCTGTCCGGGGTGGCCCTGGCCAACGCCAAATCGCTGATCCGGCGTTACGTCGACGAGGTCGCCCAGGTGCTGCGCAGCCAGGTGGAGAAGGCGACGGTCGGCGAGCTCGACCGGTCCGTCCCGCCCAAGCGGGTGTTCCGCAACCTCGACCTGGACCGCACGATCTGGAAGAACCTCACCAACTGGAGCCCGGAGGAGGAGCGGCTCTACGTCGACCGGCTCTACTACCGGCACACCAGCCGCAAGACGATGCCGCAGCGGCTGATCGTGGTCGTGGACCAGTCGGGCTCGATGGTGGACTCGATGGTCAACTGCACCATCCTGGCGTCCATTTTCGCCGGGCTGCCGAAGGTCGACGTGCACCTGATCGCGTACGACACCCAGGCGCTGGACCTCACGCCGTGGTCGCACGACCCGTTCGAGACGCTGCTGCGCACCAAGCTGGGCGGCGGCACCGACGGCACCGTCGCCATGGCGCTGGCCCAGCCGAAGATCGCCGAGCCGCGCAACACGGTCGTGGTGTGGATCTCCGACTTCTACGAATGGCGCACGGACGAGCTGTTCGAGAGCATGGCCGCCATCCACCGTTCAGGGGCGAAGTTCATCCCGGTGGGTTCGGTGACCAGCTCCGGACGCGGCAGCGTCAACCCCTGGTTCCGGGAGAAGTTCAAGGACCTCGGTACGCCGGTGATCTCCGGCCACATCAAGAAGCTCGTGCACGAGCTCAAGACGTTCCTCACCTGAGCGACGCGGCGGCGTCACCCGTTTCCTCCCGACCACCGTACGAAAGGCCTTTTCCTCATGTCCGACCTGCTGCGCGCTCCCGCCGAGATCAAGTACGCCGAGGAGCTCGACTGGCTGGAGTCGATCGACGACAACCCCAAGCCGTTCTCGTGGCGCCTGTCGCCCAAGATGGTCCGTCTGTTCATCCTCGGCTCCGAACGGGCCGACGGACTGGACCGGAAGGTGTCGCAGAAGTGGTTCGGTGACCGCAGCTTCGTGGAGCGGTCCATCGTCACCCTCGCCTCCGACCGCGGTCTGCTGCTCATCGGCGACCCCGGCACGGGCAAGAGCTGGCTGGCGGAGCTGCTGTCCGCCGCGATCTGCCGCAACTCCACGCTGGTGGTGCAGGGCACGGCCGGCACCACCGAGGACCACATCAAGTACTCGTGGAACGTCTCCATGGTCATCGCCAAGGGGCAGTCGCGGGAGTCGATGATCCCCTCACCGATCATGACCGCGATGGAGAGCGGTGCCATCGGCCGGTTCGAGGAGCTCACCCGGTCCACGAGTGATGTGCAGGACGCGCTGATCTCGATCCTCTCCGAGAAGTACATCTCCGTTCCCGAGCTGGAGAGCGGGGGCGGCGACGACAACATCGTGTTCGCCAAGCCCGGCTTCTCGATCATCGCCACGGCCAACAGCCGCGACCGGGGGGTCAACGACCTGTCGTCCGCGCTGAAGCGCCGCTTCAACTTCGTCCGCATCCCGGTGGTGACGAACAGGAAGAGCGAGGCGGAGATCGTCCGCTTCCGCACCGAGGAGCTGCTGCGCCGGCACTCGATCGACCTGGACGTGCCGCCGACCCTGCTGGACGTGCTGCTGCAGAGCTTCGCCGATCTGCGGGCCTCCGCGGCGGCGGCCGGCAGCGACGACGAGAAGCTGGAGTCGGCACTGTCGACGGCCGAACAGATCGGTGTGCTGGAGGACGCGGTCCTGCACGGCAACTTCTTCGGCGAGCGCGCCCTGACCGCCCGCACCCTGGCCTCCTCGCTGGTCGGCTCGCTGACCCGGCGCGAGCCCGAGGACCTGGCCATCCTCAACAAGTATCTGCACGGGGTCGTCGAGCCGCGCAGCAAGGAAGAGGGCGGCTCCTGGCCGGAGTTCCTGGAGGGCGGCCGCGACGCGATCGCCACCCTGTCATGAGCGGGCACCCCGAGAGCACGCAGGACACGTCGTTCGCCGCGCTGCGCGGTCAACTGCAGGAGGCCGCCGCCGCGTTCGCGGGCGGGCCGGACGCCCTGGAGGGCATCCTCCTCGGCATGGTCGACGACGTGGACCGCGCGGTGCGCGAGCCGCTGGAGATCTTCCCCGTCTGTCACCACTCCCCCGCCTCCGCGCTCGCCATGGCGCGCAGGCTGCGGGAGAAACAGCCGAAGGTCGTGTACCTGGAGCTGTGCGAGGACATGGCTCCGCTGCTGACCGAGCTGCGCAACTGCCGGCTGCCGGTGGCGGTTCAGGCGTTCGCCGGCGAGGTCGACGGCTTCCCGAAGGAGTGGGCGCCGCTGTCGGTCGTCGCGCCGATCACCGAGGCGTCGGCCGAGTACCAGGCCATCGCGTACGCGCTGGACACCCCGGGCGTGGACCTGGTGCTGGTGGACCGGTCCTCGGACCATGTCTTCCAGTGGGACAGGAGGAGCGAGCGGCACGAGGAGGAGAGCGGCTCCTCCCAGGAGGCCGAGGCCGCGCTGCACGGTGAGGCCGTCGGGGTCGAGATCGGTGATCTGCGGCCGCGCTTCGCGGAGCTGGAGGAGCATCTGCTGCGCCACGGCAAGGTGCGGCACTGGTCGGAGTGGTGGCACCAGTACGTCGAGGTGCCGCTCTGCGACGGCACCGCCGACCATGACACCTACCGTCAGGTCATGTTCCTCATCGGCAGCCTGTTCCGGCGGCTGGCCCCCGGCGACGGCGACCGGGTCCGGGTGGACGAGGACCGTGAGCGGTACATGTGGACGCGGATGCGGGAGCACCTGGCGGCGACGGGGACGGACCCGGAGGACTGTCTGTACGTGTGCGGGGCGTTCCACGCGGCCAGCCGAGTCGAGGAGTTCGGGGTGCACGGCAGCACGGACACGTTCACCGTGCCGCCGCGTACCGCGACCGTCTGGCAGTACGGGCTGATCCCGTCCAGCCACGCCGCCATCGAGGCGCAGTTCGGCCTCGCGGCGGGCTCGGTGTCGATCGCGGCGACGCAGTGGGCGAAGAGCCTGAAGCGGACCCGGGTGAAGCCGTACCGGCTGGAGGGCCAGGCGGGGGCGAAAAGGAGCGGGAAGAAGGCGGTCGCCGCCGCGGCCGTTCCGGCGCGGCCGTCCGCGGACGCCGGGGACCGGCTGTCCGGGTTCCTGCGCCGGCCGCCCGTGCTCGACACGCTGGACGAGGCGGAGCTGCTGGGCTGGTCGGTGGAGATCGTGCGCGCGGCCCGGCGCAACGGTTATCTCGCCTCCACCGCCGACGCCATCGCCGTGTTCGAGACGTCGATCCTGCTCGCCGGTATGCGGGACCGGGCCAGGCCGACGCCGTACGACTTCCAGGACGCGGCGGTCACCTGCATCGAGAAGGACAGCGTCCCGGGGCGGCGGGACGTACGGCGCCTGGTCGAGATCATGATGGGCGGCGACCGGATCGGGCAGGTGGGCTACGAGGCGCTGCCGCCGCTCGCCCGGGACGTGTACGACCGGCTCGAACCGCTGGGGCTGAAGCTGCAGCAGCGCGGTGTGCGGCGGGCCCTGTTGGACATGACGTCACGGCCGGAGCTCGAGGCCTGCTCCGATGTGCTGTGGATGCTGCGGCGGCTCATGCCGCACGGGGCGGCGCGGCCGATCATGGGTGAGCGGCGGCTCGGCGAGCGCTCGATCCAGGAGTCCTGGGACCTGGCGATCGGCACCCATCAGCGGGCCCTCATCGAGCTCGGGTACGAGGGCGTCAGCATCGAACAGGTGCTGGAGCAGCGGCTGCGCCGCGACGCGTACGGGCCGCAGGCGACGACGTCGACGGTGCTGGCGGCGGTCGAGGACACGCTGCTGTACCTGCGCGGCCGCCGTCTCGCCGACGAGCTCGGTACGCACGCGCTGAAGGTGCTGGCGGCGGAGCGCAGCGTCGACGGGGCGCCGGAGGTGCTGCGCCGGGCGCGTGGGCTGCTGGCGTACTACCGCACCGCCGAGCCGGTGCTGCCGGCGTGGATCGAGTCCTTCGTCAAGACGGGGTACGCCCACTACTGCACGCTGCTGCCGACGGCGTTCCGGGACGAGGACGCGACGGTGGGGCAGGTCGCGGCGATGCTCGGCTTCCTGTTCTCCATGGAGAGCCTGGCGCTGTCGCTGGGCTGCGACCGGACCCAGCTGGAGCTGGCGGTGGCCCAGTCGCATCCCGACGACCCGGCGAAGACGGCCCTGCTGTGGGCGGCGCAGGTGCAGCTCGGCACGCTGTCGCGGGCGGAACTGCGGGGGCGGTGCGCTCAGTTGCTGGACAACCCGCTGGTGGTGCCCGCCTACCCGCGTTATCTCAGCGGCTTCGTGCACGCGCTGGAGCCGGTGCCGGGGCTGGCGGACGTGGTCGTGGAGGCGGTGTCGAACGCGTTCGGGCGGCTGCCGGACACGGTGCTGCTGCCGTGGCTGCCGCTGCTGATCACCACCCTGCGCAAGGGCGCGGCGGACCTGGCCCCGCTGCTGATCCGTGAGGCGGGCCGGGTCTTCCCGGGCCGGCTGACGGCGCTGGACGCGTGGACACCGCCGTGGCGGATGCCGGAGGTGGATCCGTTCGCGGCCCGTCGGCCGGGGCCGGAGGCCGTGGCCCGCCGGGGCGTCGGGTTGCTCGCGGCCCATCCGGCGGCGTGTGACGCGGTGGCGGAGCTGCTGGGCTGCACGGAGGGGTGGGTGCGCACCGGTGCGCCGGCCCCGTCGGGCGTGGGGCTGCTCGCGGCGCACCCGGCGGCGTGTGACGCGGTGGCGAAGGTGCTGGGCTGCGACGGCGTGTGGGAGGCGGCGGGCGGTGAGGCACTCCCGGGGGCGGTGCTGCCGGCACGCCATCCGGGCACCTCACGGGCGCTGGAGTCGCTGCTCTCACGCGTGTGACCGACAGCGGCCGGGCACCGGGGTCACCGGTGCCCGGCCTCGGCCGTGTGGCGGCGCCCGACGGGGGGGAAGGGTGCCGGTGGCGTGCGGGCGTCACGCCACCGGACCCGCCGTCAGTCGAACGGGATGGTCAGCACCGAGCCCTTGCCCACCTGGAGGGTGGAGGGGCCGTTGCCCAGGGCGCTCCAGACCTCGACGCGGACTGTGCCGCCGTTCAGGTCGCCCAGGGTGCCCGTGGCGGAGTGCACCCCCTGCCTCGCCGAGGAGTACTCCTCCCAGCCGGGAACCGGGTCGGTGGCGAAGTAGCGGAACGTTTCCACCCGGTCGAACGTGCCGTCACCGGTCAGGTCGTACGACACGCGGGCCTGCTGCGCGTACCCGACGGAGGTGCCCGCGTCCACCTTGAACGTGAAGGCCGTGGCGGAGCCCGGCTTCAGGTCGCCCGTGACGTTGCGCACCTGGTAGACGAGGGGGTTCTTCGGGGTCCCGTCGTTGTTGGTGCCGCCGGCGGAGGGGATGGTGTCGGAGCTGTCCGACGCGGCCGCCTCGGTGGCGAGACCGCCGCCCGGCTGCGGGTGGAAGGTGTCTCCGGTGACGTCCGGAGGGCCACCGTCACCGGTGGTGGTGACGGTCACCGTGCCGCTCGCCGGGCCGACCTGCCCCGAGGTGTCGCGGGCCCGGACGCTGTAGGTGTACTCGGTGCCGGGGTTCAGCCCGGTGTCGGTGTGCGTGGTCCCGGTGACGGTGGCGACCTTGGCGGTGCCGCGGTACACGTCGTAGTCCTTGACGCCCTTGTCGTCGGTCGCCGCGGTCCAGGTGAGTGTGACGGAGGTGTCGGTGACGTCGCTCGTGGCCGGGGTGCCGGGGGCGGTGGGCCGCTCGTCGTCCGGCGGCGGTTCCTCGCCGCCGACGGCGCCGCAGAGCGTGCCGAGCCGGGCGTCGTCGCCCGCTCCGGACGCGGTCGACCGCGCCGGGACGTTCAGCACACCGCCGTCGGAGAAGAGCACCGAACATTCCTCGGCGCCGTAGTTGTGCGCGGCGTAGGTGGTGGTGCCGTTCTTGTCGAAGGCGACGGCCGTCGGCGTGTTGGCGGTGACGGTCATGTCGGGGGCGCCGATGGAGTTCAGCGTGGCGACCCAGTCGTAGGTGTGGGCCTTGGTCTCGCCTCCCTCGGGCGTGTACCCGCCGTTGCCCTGGTCCCAGTTCCGCATCGCGGCGGCCGGGTCGTAGAGGGCCTGGACCTCCCAGAAGATGTCGCGCCACTCGACGGCAGGTCCGCCGTTCTCCCTCTCCATCTCCGCGACGCTGCGGCGCAGCATCTCCTTCTCCCGGGCCAGGTGCAGCGAACCACCGGTCACGGGGAGGAAGTTGATGCCGTGGATCTCCTCGGGGTTGGCGGTCCACCAGGTGGAGTAGGCGCCGCCGCTGCTCCAGACCATGCCCACGATGTCGTGGGTGAAGTTCTCGGGGTAGACCTCCTGGTCGGCGTCGAACCAGTACTGCGCGATCGACTCCGACTCGGTCATCATCATGTAGACGCCCTGGTCGCGCAGCGCCTTGTCACCGGTGGCCGAGCCCCAGAGGATCAGACCGGCGCTGAGGTTGATCGACTCCGAGGACGACTCCTGGTTGTTGCCCGCGGCGAAGGCCTGGTGGCCGGCGGCCCAGCTGTGGCCGGCGTAGACGTCGAAGCCGCGCAGGAACGGGTACTTGGTGTCGTTCCTGGCCGGGTTGGCCGCGTCCTTGATGAGTTCCCCGACCATGCCGCCCCACTCCGATTCGGCGGCCCACTGCGGGTCGTACTGCGCGACGATCGCCGCAGCCATCACATAATAGGAGTAGTGGAAGTGGTGGTCGTTGAGCTCCTTGTCACTGCCGTAGGAGGCCGGGTAGCCGATGAGGGTGCGCCACTGCTGGTCGTAGGAGAACTCCGTGGCTCCGCCTGCGGTGAACCATTCCTGCAGCCGGCCCTTGAGCAGGCCGAGCAGCCTGTCGCGGTCGGCGGTCTCGCCGATCCGGTCGGCGAGGGGCACGAGCTGGGCGAGCTTGCCGAGGGCCTTGCCGGTCCAGTAGGTGTCGACGGCACCGCTGAACGGATCGGACTGGCTCAGCACGTCGTCGATGTAGGACGCGATCCTGTTCCGGTCGACGCCGGGGGCGCTCGGCAGTCCCGGAAGGACTCCGTTCACCTTCTGCACGGTGGTGAAGGAGGTGCCCTCGCGCACCTTCATCTCACCGCGCGGCGAGACGTAGCGGTGGCCGGTCAGCTGGTCGGAGGTGTGCAGCCACTGGTGACGGTAGAGCGCCTGGAGGGTGCCGGTCTCCTGGCCCTCCTTGGCCTCGGTGGTCAGCCGGTAGGTCGCGGCGACCTCGCCGTCGCCCTCCCGGTAGTCCCACTCGACCTCGGAGCCGGTGACGAAGCTGAAGGCGTACTTCTGGAAGTCGGAGAGCGCGTCCCGGTCCGGCAGGACCGCCAGGGAGAAGTAGTCCTTGGAGCCGAGGTCGGCCCGCAGGGTGTTCCCGGACACGGTCCAGTCGCTGCCGCTCGGCGCGAACAGACCGTAGTGGTGACCCGAGATGGTGACGCCGAGGACGTTGCCGCGGTCCGCGAAGACGGTCGGCGCGGTCGCGGCGCTGATCTGCGCGGCGCCTCCCGTGCCCTCGGCGTACACGTACGGCATGCCGTGGCCGATGGTCGTCCGCAGGGTGCGCGATCCGTCGCTCCAGTACGGGGTGACGGTCCAGTCGCTCCACCGGTCCGCCTTGGCGTCGGGTGAGTTGAGGCCCGCGAGTCCGAGGGTCAGGTCGGCCTTGTGGGGGAACTCGTACTGGCGGCCCGCACCGACAATCTGATGCGCGGTCGGATAGCCGACCTCGAGTCCGCCGGACACCGCCTTGTAGGTGAGGGGGTGTCCGTACATGTTCTCCGAATAGGGGTTGCCGGCGAACCGCTGGAACGCCAGCGAGGACCACCAGTCGTTGGTCGGCACCGGCCGGTCCGCGGCCGCGGACGTGACCTTCGGTCTGACCGCCTGACCGTCACTGTTGGACGGTCCCTGCGTCCCGGCGGGCCGGGCGTCGCTGTAACTCCCCTTGCCCACGGGCACGGTGGCGGCGGAGGCGACGCCGGCACCGGCCGTCGCCACCAGGCCCGTGGCGGCCAGCGCGGCCGCCGACAGGAGGGCGAGACGTCTACGGAATCTCATGAGCCACCTTTCTGAGAGCGCTCTCACGAGTCCCGTCAACGTAGGGGCATGACAATGAACGGTCAATAGTTGTAACCAAGAACGATCCGCCGGGCGGCGTGAGTTCAAGCGCTGACGCCCTCGGCGCACCGTCTCCGCGCGCTCAGCGGCGGGCGGGACGGTAGGCGTCGTTGACGTCCACCGGGGCGCCACCGCCCAGGACGCCGCCGCCGGGGATGTGGATGGTGCCGCGCACGGCGACGGCGGCCGTGCCGTGGCGCGGCACCGGCATGGGGGCCAGCCGCTCCCAGCGGTCGCGCACGGTGTCGTACGCCTCGGTCTCGTCGAAGACCGTGTTCGGGTTCGCGCCGTCGTGCCGGCCCTCGCCCCCGAAGGTGTAGATCCTCGTCCCCACGGCGGCGGCCGCGATGCCGCCGCGGGCGGTGGGCATCGGTGCCCGCTCGGTCCAGCGGCGGGTGCCCGGGTGCAGTGCGTAGACGGTGTCCCGCACGTTGACCTGGCCCCGGTCCCGGCCGCCGAGCACGTAGAACGTCCCACCGACGACGGCTCCGCCCACGTGGTCGCGGGCCTGCGGCAGCGCCGGCAGGCTCTCCCACCGGCCGGTCACCACGTCGTACGCGGACACGGTGTCCACCGTGTCCTGGAGGCCGCCCGCGCCCGGCACCAGGACGCGCATACCGCCGGCCAGGAGGATCCTCCTCCCGAGTACGCCGATCGCGGCGCTCCCCCGCTCGATGCCCGAGGGCATGGACGGCAGCCGCCGCCACCGGTCGGCGCGCGGGGAGTAGACGAAGCAGTCGGGCAGAGCCTGCCATGCGGATCCGCCGGACAGCCCGCCGAGGACAAAGATCCTGCCGCGGACCACGGCCACGTTGGGATGGTTCATCGCGACGGGCAGCGGTGCCGCCTGCGACCAGGTGTCGCGGCGTGTGTCGTAAACGTCGACCCGTCCAGTGGTGGTGACGCCGCCGGACTCCCCGGGGACGATGCCGCCGATGACGTAGACGTCGTCGCCGATCGCGGCGACGCTGTGCTCCTGGCGGGGACCACTCGCGATCGGCGCCAACGGCCGCCATCCCCTGCCGTAGGTCCCCGGTTCCGGGTGCGTGCCGCCGGGTGCCGCGGGATGGTCCGGATGCGCGTGGGCCTGGACGGCCGGGGACACCGCCAGGGCGGCGCCGAGAAGCAGAACTGTCCGCCGCTGCATGAGAAACTCCTTGTCACAGGGCCTTGTCGGGCGCGGGAAGCGGGTGGCTTCGGCCCGTTCAGTGTTTCTGTGCGGCGGCACCGGAACCAGGGGATGTCATCCCCCGGGTGGGCATCCCCTGCTTGGCCGGGAGCGGGTCAGGACGTGGAGTCGACGACGTCCTGGGTGCCGAGGACGGCGAGCAGGTCGAGCAGGTCGGCGCTGTCGGTGCCCAGGGCGGGGGTGAACCAGAGCAGCCGCTGCCGTCCGTCCTCGCTGAACAGGTTGAGGCAGTTGACCTCGACGACCCCGAGCGCGGGATGGCGGATGCGTTTGCGGTCGTCGCGCCGGAAGGCCACGTCGTGCTCGGCCCACAGCGCGGCGAACTCGGCCGAGGTGTCCAGCAGCGAACGGATCATCGACGTGACCTCCGCGTCCTTCGCGTCCCGGCGCGCGGCGGCCGCCCGCAGGTCGGCGACGAACGCACGGGACTGGATCGGGTGGTCGGCCTCGGGGTACAGGTCCCGGGCCTCCGGTTCGGTGAACCACCGGTGCACGAAGCTGGCCCGCGTACCCCGGTAGCCGGACTGGTCCCCCAGCAGCGCCACCGCCAGCGGGTTCTGCACCAGGGTGACGTGCAGGTCGGTGATGACCTGTGCGGGGGTCGAGGGCATCCGCTGGAGCAGATCGAGCATGCCGGGGTGGATGTGGGAGGCCGCGCCGCCCGACACGGGCACGGGTCGGCCCGCCAGGTGGTACAGGTAGGCACGCTCGTCGGCGGTCAGGCGCAGCGCCCTCGCCAGCGCGGCGATCATCTGCTCCGACGGCTGGGACCCGGCGCCGCGCTCGAGCTCGTTGTAGTAGTCCACCGATGCCCCGGCGAGCTGGGCGACCTCGTCCCGGCGGAGCCCCGGCACGCGGCGCCGCGGCCCGGCGGGAAGTCCTACGTCGGCCGGGCGGATGCGGTCGCGCCGGGACCGCAGGAACGCGCCGAGCTCGGTGTATTTCACAGCAGCCATGTCCTCCATTGTCCGCGGCTCCGGGGCACCGGGGCACCGGGGCACCGGGGCACCGGGGCACCGGGGCACCGGGGCACCGGGGCACCGGGGCACCGGGGCACCGGGGCACCGACCCAGGGGATGACATCACCTGGCTCCGCCGTCCGGCCCGGCGCATCGTGAAGGACATGACTACCAACGACCCGACTTCCACACCGGCACCCGAGCGGGTGGCCGTCGTCACCGGTGGATCACGCGGCATCGGCCGCGCGGTCTCTGTCGAGCTGGCCCGCAACGGTCTGGCCGTGGTGGTGAACTACGCCGGCGACACGGCCGCGGCCGAGGAGACGGTGAAGACGATCACCGCCGCCGGCGGGCGGGCGATCTCCGTGCGGGCGGACGTGGCGGACGAGCACGCGGTCGCCGCGCTGTTCGACCGGGCGGAGCAGGAGTTCGGCGGCGTGGACGTCGTCGTGAACTCGGCCGGCCGGCTCGCCCTGTCACCCATCGCCGACCTCGACCTGTCGGTGCTCGACGCCGTGCACCGCACCAACATCCGCGGCGCGTTCGTCGTCGCCCAGCAGGCCGCGCGGCGGCTGCGCGCGGGCGGCTCCTTCCTGGGCGTGTCGACCTCCGTGGTCGGAGCGCAGTTCCCCGGTTACGGCGCGTACGTGGCGAGCAAGGGCGCCGTCGAGGCGATCACGCTGATCCTCGCCCGCGAGCTGCGGGGGCGGGACGTCACGGTGAACACCATCGCCCCCGGCCCCACGGCCACGGACCTGTTCCTCGACGGCAAGACGCCCGAGGAGATCGACAGGCTCGCGAAGACCCCGCCGCTGGAGCGGCTGGGCACCCCGGAGGACATCGCCCGGGCCGCCGCCTTCCTCACCGGACCCGAAGGCCACTGGATCAACGGGCAGGTGCTGCGGGCCAACGGCGGCATGGTGTGAGCACGGGCACGACCAGCGCACCGACACGGACCATCTGAGGAGAACAGCCATGCCTTTCGCCCACTTCAAGGTTCCCGCCGGCACCGTCACCGCCGAGGACAAGAAGAAGATCGTCGAGCGCACCACCGAGCTGTACGTGGAGATCTACGGGGAGCGCGCCCGCGCCACCACCGTGGTGCTCGTCGACGAGGTCGCCGACGGGGGCTGGGGGGTGGCCGGCAACGTCCTGACCGCCGCCATGCTGGGCGGCGACGGCTGACGCACGGCACCGGTGGGCGCGGGGTCGTGGCCCCGCGCCCACCGGCGTGTCAGGCCGCCCGCCGGGCCAGGTCCCGGTGGCGGCGGATGAGGTCCGCGTAGTGGTGGCCGGAGCCCTTGATCGTGCGGACCTGGGTGTCGTAGTCGACGTGGACGAGGCCGAAGCGCTTGTCGTAGCCGTAGGCCCACTCGAAGTTGTCCAGCAGCGACCAGGCGAAGTAGCCGGCCAGCGGGGCGCCCTTGCGGGCGGCGTCGGCGCAGGCGGCCAGGTGCCGGGTCAGATAGTCCCGGCGTTCCGGGTCGTCGACGGTGCCGTCGGGGCGGACCACGTCGGGGAAGGCGGAGCCGTTCTCGGTGACGTAGAGCTTGCGGGCGCCGTACTCGTTCGTCAGGCGCAGCAGCAGCGTCTCGATGCCGCTCGCGTCGATCTCCCAGTCCATGCCGGTGCGCGGCACGCCGTCCCGGCGCACGAACGCCGCGTGGGGGGCGGGGCCCTCCGGGTCGGCGGTCACCACCTGCGGGAAGTAGTAGTTCAGGCCGAGCCAGTCGAGCGGGGCCGCGATGGTCTCCAGGTCGCCCTGCCGCTCGGGGAGGTCGACGCCGTAGACCTCGCGCATGTCCTCGGGGAAGCCGCGGCCGTGGACGGGGTCGAGCCACCAGCGGTTGGTGTGTCCGTCCATGCGGACGGCGGCGGCCCGGTCCTCGGGGCTGTCGCTCCCCGCGTGAATGGTGGAGAGGTTGTTGACGATGCCGACCTGGGCGCCCGGTGCCGCGGCGCGGATGGCGCGGGCGGCAAGACCGTGGCCCAGCAGGAGGTGGTAGGAGGCGCGGACGGCCGCCGCGAGGTCCCGGCGGCCCGGGGCCATCTTGCCCTCGAGGTGGCCGATCCAGGCCGAGCACAGGGGTTCGTTGAGCGTCGCCCAGTGCCGCACGCGGTCGCCGAGGCGGTCGGCGACGACGGAGGCGTACGCGGCGAAGTGCTCGGCGGTGTCCCGCTCGGGCCAGCCGCCGCGGTCCTCGAGAGTCTGCGGCAGGTCCCAGTGGTAGAGGGTGACCGACGGGGTGATGCCGGCCTCGAGCAGGGCGTCGACCAGCCGGTCGTAGAAGGCCAGGCCCTTGTCGTTCACCGGGCCGTCGCCGCCCGGCACCACGCGCGGCCAGGCGACGGACAGCCGGTAGGCGTTGGTGCCGAGGCGGCGCATCAGGGCGATGTCCTCGCGCCAGCGGTGGTAGTGGTCGCAGGCGACGTCGCCGTGGTCACCGTTGTCGATGGTGCCGGGGGTGTGCGAGAAGGTGTCCCAGATCGACGGAGAACGGCCGTCCTCCGCCACGGCTCCCTCGATCTGGTACGCCGAGGTGGCCGTGCCCCACAGGAAGTCGTCGGGGAGGGCGGCGTAGTCGATGGTCACGGAATTCCTTTCGGGAGGGGGGAAGGTCACTTGACGGCTCCCGCCGTCAGTCCGGCGACGAGGTAGCGCTGCAGGAGCAGGAAGCCGCCGACCACGGGGACGCTCACCACGAGGGAGGCGGCCATGATCTGGTTCCAGTACACGTCGTTGAGGGTGGAATAGCCCTGGAGGCCGACCGCCAGGGTGCGGGTGGTGTCATTGGTCATCACGGACGCGAAGAGGACCTCGCCCCACGCGGTCATGAAGGCGTAGACGGCGACCGCGACGATCCCCGGGACCGCCGCGGGGACGACGACGCGGAACAGCGCGCCGAGCGGGCCGCAGCCGTCCACCAGGGCCGCCTCGTCCAGGTCGCGCGGGACCGAGTCGAAGTAGCCGATCAGCATCCAGATGGAGAACGGCAGCGAGAAGGTCAGGTACGTCAGGATCAGTCCGCCGCGGGAGCCGAACAGGGCGATGCCGGTGGCGTTGCCGATGTTGACGTAGATGAGGAACAGCGGCAGCAGGAACAGGATGCCGGGGAACATCTGCGTCGACAGCACCGTCACCGTGAAGACGCGCTTGCCGCGGAAGCTGTATCGGCTGACGGCGTAGGCGGAGAACACGGCGATGACGACCGAGCAGACGGTCGCGGCGCCCGCCACGATGAGCGAGTTCACGAAGTAGCGGCCCAGCGGGACGGTGGACCAGATGTCGATGTACGGGTCGACGGTCAGCTCGGTGGGCAGCCAGCGGAAGGTGCCGGTGACGTCGGCCAGCGGCTTCAGCGAGCTGGAGATCATGACGTAGACCGGGACCAGCACGAAGCCGGTCAGCAGGGTGAGGAAGATCCGCCGGGTCCACAGGAACGAGCGGGGCGGGGCCATCGGGGAGGCCGGCGCGGTCGTCGGGGTGCTAGGCATGCGAGGCCCTCCGCTCGCGCGAGGTGAGTGCGAGGTAGACGCCCGTGACGACGAGCAGGAACAGCAGGAGCAGGACGGACATCGCGGAGCCGGTGCCGAAGTTCCAGGTGACGAAGGACGCCTGGTAGATGTGGACCGAGATGAGGTCCGCCGCCTCGGGCGCCGTTTTGCCGAACATGACGTACGGGGTGTTGAAGTCGTTGAACGTCCACAGGAACAGGACGAGGACCAGTACCTGGTTGACGGGGCGGAGCGAGGGCAGGGTGATGCGGCGTATCTGCTGCAGCATTCCGGCGCCGTCGAGGGCGGCGGCCTCGTACAGCTCGCGGGGGATGTTCTGCAGACCGGCCATCACGATGAGGAAGGCGAACGGCCAGCCCTTCCACACCGACACGGTCAGGAGCGCGAAGAAGCTGTTGTCGCCGATGAGCCAGAAGGACGGCTTGTCGGTGATGCCGAGCTGGTCGTGCAGGACGTGGTTCACCAGGCCGTTGTCGTGCTGGAACATGAACACCCAGGTGATGACGGCCGCGTAGACCGGCAGGGCGTACGGGACCAGGAACAGGGCGCGCAGCAGGCCGCGGCCGCGGAAGGTGTCCTGCATGCAGATCGCCGCGGCCGTGCCGATCAGCCAGCACAGTCCGACGGAGAGCAGGGTGAAGCCGATGGTGACGAGGAACGAGTCGAGCAGGGCCCTGCCGACGGGGGCGTCGAAGTCCACCGACACCTTGTAGTTGTCGAGGGCGGCCCAGGGGGCGGTGCCCCAGTCGCGGATGTAGAACTGGGTGAGTTCCTTGAAGCTCATCACGATGCCGATGACCATCGGCACCAGGTGGACGAGGAGTTCGAGGAGCAGGGCGGGCAGGAGGAGCAGGTAGGGCAGTCCGATGCGGCGGATCCGCCCGGGGCGGCGGCGGGGTTCGCGCGCCGCACCGGGGGGGCTCTTCCGCACGTCGGCCTCCGCCGCGGGAGCAGTGGCAGTCATGGCGGTGTCGGGGCTCACTTCTTGGGCATCTGCTGCTGCGCCTTGGTGAGCGCGGCCTTCACCGAGCCGGTGGTCACCTCGCGTCCGGCGGCGGCGTCGGCGAACAGTTCCTTGATGGCCGTGCCGACGGCGGTCTCGAACTGGGACTCGTCCGGCACCTGTGGCAGGGCGACGGCGCTCTTGGCGAGGGTGTCCTTGAGGACGGCGTTGGCCGGGGAGTTGAAGGCCGGGTCCTCCTGGGCGGCCTTGACGGGCGGGATGGAGCTGTACGCCGTGTTGAGGATCTTCTGCTCGGCGTCGCTGGTCATGAACTTCACGAACTCGGTGGCGCCGTCGAGGTTGTCGCTGTTCTTGAAGACGGTGAGGTTGATGCCGGCGACCATCGAGTTGACCTGCTTGCCGGTGCCGGGGGTGCCGGACTGCACGGGCACGGGGGCGATGCCGTAGGCGTCCTCGCTCATGCCCTGGGACGTGAGGTTGGCGGAGGCGGACTGCCACAGCAGCATGCCGGTCCTGCCCTTGGCGAAGTCGCTGACCGACTGGTTCTGGGCGTACTCGGCGTTGCCCGGGGCGATGATCTTGTCCTTGGCCATGAGGTCGACGTACTGCTTGACGGCGGTGACCGCGCCGTCGTTGGTGAAGTCGGCCTTGCCGTCGGCGGTGAAGAAGTCGGCGCCGTGCTGCTTGGCGAGGACGAAGGCGTGGTGGATGTTCTCGGCGGGGTTGGACCCCTCCATGCCGATGCCCCACGTGCCGTCCCCGGACAGCTTCTTGCCGGCGGCGACCAGCTCGTCCCAGGTGGCCGGCGGGCCGTCGATGCCGGCGTCGGCGAACATCTGCTTGTTGTAGTAGAGGGCGTACGCCATCGAGTACAGCGGGACGGCGGCCGGATCCTGGCCCTCGGCGCCGGTGGAGCCGAGCGCGGAGTCGACGAAGCGGTCCCTGCCGCCGATCTTGTCGAAGTTCTCGTCGTTCCACGGCAGCAGGGCGCCGGTCGCCTGGAGCGAGGCGGACCAGGTGTTGCCGATGTTCAGCACGTCCGGGCCCTGGCCCGAGGTGGTGGCGGTGAGGATCCGGTTGAGCAGATCGGACCAGGGGACGACCTCGAGCTTGACCTTGATGCCGGTCTCCTTCTCGAACTTGTCGAGTTCGGGCTGGAGGACCTTCTTGTCGATCTCGATGCCGGCGCCCTGGTTGGAGGCCCAGTACGTGAGTTCCTTCGGCGAGTCGTTGGACCCGCCGCCCGTGCTCGAGCCGCCTCCGCAGGCCGAGGCGGCGAGTGCGAGAGACAGCATGACGGCGCCTGTGGCCGCGGCTCGGATTCTGCGCATGGCTCCTGGTGTCCCTTTCCGGGGAAGTGCGTAGGGGCGGGGCAGGGTGGCACCCCGGGAGTGCCTCATGGCTTAATTTAGGACGTGAGTTAAACCCTCCCGAGGCGGCACGTCAAGAGTTTGGACGGACTCGCCCAACTCCCGCCGCACCTCTTGACTCATACGTTCCAGGGATGAACCATTCAGCGGCGAGAGAGCGCTCCCACCACCCCACGCCGTTCACTTCCCGAACCAGGAGAGCCGCCCCATGACGTCCGACTCCCCGTCGTCCTCCCGGCCGCCCGCCCTCGGCCGCCGCACCGTCCTCGGCGCCGCGGCAGCCGCCCCCGTGCTGGCCGGACTGCCCTCGGCGGCCGCCGCCGCACCCCCGGCTCGGCGCCGAAAGCCGCGCCGGCTCAAGGGCGGTGGCGATCTCGGCCCCAACGTGCTCGTCTTCGACCCGTCCACACCGGGCATCCAGGCCCGGCTCGACGAGGTGTTCGCCCGCCAGGAGTCGGCCCAGTTCGGCACCGGCCGCTACCAACTGCTGTTCAAGCCGGGCACGTACGACGGGCTCAACGCCCAGATCGGTTTCTACACCTCCATCTCGGGGCTCGGCCTCTCCCCCGACGACACCACCATCAACGGCGACGTGACGGTCGACGCCGGCTGGTTCGAGGGCAACGCCACGCAGAACTTCTGGCGTTCGGCGGAGAACCTGGCGATCGTCCCGGTCAGCGGCACCAACCGGTGGGCGGTCGCGCAGGCCGCCCCGTTCCGCCGGATGCACGTACGCGGCGGGCTGAACCTCGCGCCGTCCGGCTACGGCTGGGCGAGCGGCGGCTACATCGCCGACAGCCGGATCGACGGCACGGTCGGACCCTACTCGCAGCAGCAGTGGTACACCCGGGACAGTTCGGTCGGCGGCTGGACCAACGCCGTGTGGAACATGGTGTTCTCCGGCGTCGAGGGCGCCCCCGCGCAGAGCTTCCCCGACCCGCCGTACACCACGCTCGACAGGACGCCCCTCTCCCGCGAGAAGCCCTTCCTGTACCTCGACGGCGACCGGTACCGCGTCTTCCTGCCCTCCCTACGCAGGGACGCGCGCGGTGTCACGTGGGGCAACGGCACCCCGCGCGGCACCTCCCTGCCGCTGGAGCGCTTCTACGTCGCGAAGCCCGGCGACTCGGCGGCGACCCTCAACCAGGCACTCGAGCAGGGCCTCAACCTGCTGCTCACACCGGGTGTCTACCGCGTCGACAGGCCCGTGCGCGTCAACCGTCCGGGCACGGTCGTCCTGGGACTCGGCTACGCCACACTGATCCCCGACAACGGCGCCACCGCCCTGAAGGTCGCCGACGTCGACGGCGTACGGCTGGCCGGCTTCCTGATCGACGCCGGGCCGGTGAACTCGCCCGTTCTGCTGGAGGTCGGGCCCCAGGGCTCGCGCCGCAGCCACGCCGCGAACCCCATCACCGTGCAGGACGTGTTCATCCGCATCGGCGGGGCGGGCCCCGGCAGGGCCACCACCAGCATGGTGGTCAACGCCCGGCACACCATCATCGACCACACCTGGGTCTGGCGCGCCGACCACGGCGACGGCGTGGGCTGGGAGACCAACCGCTGCGACTACGGAGTCGTCGTCAACGGCGACGACATCCTCGCCACCGGTCTGTTCGTCGAGCACTTCAACAAGTACGACGTGCAGTGGAACGGCGAACGCGGCCGCACGATCTTCTTCCAGAACGAGAAGGCGTACGACGCCCCCGACCAGGCCGCCGTCCAGAACGGCTCGATCAAGGGCTACGCCGCGTACAAGGTCGGCGACCGGGTCACCACCCACGAGGGCTGGGGCATGGGCAGCTACTGCTACTACAACGTCAACCCGAGCATCGTCCAGCACCACGGCTTCGCCGCTCCAAACCGTCCGGGCGTGCGCTTCCACCACCTGCTGGTCGTCTCGCTGAGCGGACACGGGCAGTACGAGTGCGTCATCAACGACACCGGAGCCCCGACGTCGGGCAGCACCACCGTGCCCTCCACGGTGGTGTCGTACCCCTGACCCCGGCGCCGGGGGGCACGCCATGGCCGACGCCGACGGCCGGGCGCGCCCCGCGGCACCGGTGGCGGCCTCTCCCGGCTCCGGGGACGGGAGGGGCCGCCGTGCACGGCCCTACCGCACGGGTGCGGAAGCCGGTGCGGGAGCGTAGCCGGTGGGCCGGGCGGTGAAGGTGCCCCGGCCCTGGGTGCGGCTGCGCAACCGGGTCGCGTAGCCGAACAGTTCGGCCAGCGGCACGGTCGCGGTGACGACCGTCGCGCCCGCCCGGGCGACGGAGCCGGTCACCCGGCCGCGCCGCGCGGCCAGATCGCCGAGCACCCCGCCCACCGCGTCCTCGGGCACGGTGACCGTCACGTCGACGACCGGCTCCAGCAGGACCATCGTGCAGGCCCGCAGGGCCTCGCGCAGTCCGAACCGGCCGGCGGTGCGGAAGGCCGTGTCCGAGGAGTCCTTCACATGGGTGGACCCGTCGGTGAGCGTGACGCGCAGTCCGGTCACCGGGTGCCCGCCCAGCGGTCCCTCGGCGAGCGCGTCCCGGCAACCGGCCTCCACGGCACGGACGTACTCCTGCGGCACGCGCCCGCCGACGACCGTCGAGCGGAACTCGAAGCCGGACTCCGGGGAGTCCAGTGCTTGCACATCGAGGACCACATGGGCGAACTGGCCCGCCCCGCCGTCCTGTTTGACGTGCCGGAACACGAACCCGGACACTCCCCGGCCGACGGTCTCCCGATGACTGACGCGCGGTCGGCCGACGTTGACGCCAAGGCCGTGGTCACGCCGGATCTTCTCCACCGCGACCTCCAGGTGCAGTTCACCCATGCCGGACAGCACCGTCTGACCGGTCTCCGGGTCGGTGCGCACGGCCAGCGAGGGGTCCTCCTCGGCGAGCCGCGCCAGTGCCGACGCCAGACGCCCGGTGTCGGTGCCCTTCAGCGCCTCGACGGCCACGGAGACGACCGGTTCGGCGACCCCCGGGGGCTCGAGGACCAGCGGGGCGTCCGGCGCGCACAGCGTCGATCCGGCGCGGGCGGACTTCAGCCCGACCACGGCGACGATGTCGCCGGCGGTCGCACGGTCCAGCCGGTCGTGCCGGTCGGCCCGCACGCGCAGGATGCGTCCGATGCGCTCGGCGCGGCGCGCGGTAGCGTCCCACACGGTGTCTCCCTTCTCGATCGTTCCCGCGTAGACGCGCAGGTAGGTCAGCCGCCCGGTGGCGGTGGCGTTCACCTTGAACGCGAGGGCGGCCAGCGGTGCCCCCGGGTCTGCGGCACGCTGCCGCTCGGTGCCGTCGTCGTGCCGGCCGCGCACCGGGGGCACGTCGAGCGGCGACGGCAGGTAGGCCAGTACGGCGTCGAGCAGCGGTTCGATGCCGCGGTTGCGGTAGGCGGAGCCGCACAGCACCACGACGGCGTCACCGCTGCGGGTCAGCTCCCGCAGGGCTTCGGTGAGCGTGCCGGTGCCGACCGCGCCCGCGTCGCAGAACTCCTCCAGCGCCCGCGGATGCAGCTCGGCGACGGCCTCCTCCAGCAGCCGGCGCCGCCGGTGCGCCTCCTGACGCAGTTCCTCCGGCACGGGCGCCGGGTCACGGGCCTCGCCCTCGTCGGTCCAGGTCAGGGCCCGCATGCGCAGCAGGTCGACGACGCCGGTGAAGGTGTCCTCCGCGCCGATCGGCAGCTGCACCGCCAGGGGTGCGGGGTGCAGCCGCTGCCGTATGGAGGCGACGGCGGCGTCCAGCTCGGCGCCTGCCCGGTCCATCTTGTTGACGAACGCGATGCGCGGCACACCGTGCCGGTCCGCCTGCCGCCACACCGACTCGCTCTGCGGCTCGACACCGGCGACGGCGTCGAACACGGCGACCGCGCCGTCGAGGACGCGCAGGGAGCGTTCCACCTCGTCGGCGAAGTCGACGTGGCCCGGGGTGTCGATGAGGTTGATCCGGTGACCGTCCCAGGTACAGCTGACGGCGGCGGCGAAGATGGTGATGCCCCGGTCGCGTTCCTGCGGGTCGAAGTCGGTGACGGTGGTGCCGTCGTGCACCTCGCCACGCTTGTGCGTGGTGCCGGTGGCGAACAGGATCCGCTCGGTGACGGTGGTCTTGCCGGCGTCGACATGGGCGAGGATGCCCAGGTTGCGGACGGTGGCAAGGGGGTTGGTGCGCATGGCCCGTGGCCTTTCGGAGATGAGGAAAGGGGCAGCGCGATTTCCCTGACGCACGGGGGCGCACACGGCCGCGAGGGTCCTCCTGCGTCGGGCTCCCGGGTGCGGCGCGGTTCAGCCGTGCGTCATGGGTGTCCGGTACCGGCCGCGCAGCGGGCACCGGGCGGCCGGAGACACCAGGATCACCTCGGAACGGTGTCCACAGCGGGGGACGACGCAGGCGACGCGGTCACGCACGGCCCGGCTCCCCTCACTCGTCACGGCGGCACTCCGCCGGTGTGGTCCGACGATGTTCCGTGAGTCTACGGAGACATGGGGGACGGGGGCACCGGGTTTTCCCGGAGGGGTGGCGTGAGGTGGCACGGCCGTGGTCACCGGCAGGTGAGGCACCGGGGCCGTCGACGGGAGGGCAAGCGTCCGGTTCTCGGCTCGGTGTGCGCCCGCCGTGCGCACACCCGCGCCCGATTCACTCGATAGCGGCCGTCCGATGGCGCCGTGTTGACTCCCCCGGCGGGTTCGGCGACGCCCTGGGAGGGGCATCGTCTGGGCAAGCGGCACAGCAACGGCGCCGTGCGGCACGACCATGCGGAGCCAGGCTTGTCAACCACCTTGCGAGAGGCCGGTGTCCTGCTTCCGGCACAGTGTGCGGGGCCCCTACGATTCACCTGCCCCGTGGCGCGTGCCGCACGGGCGCGGTGCGGGGATCGCGGAGGAGAGGACGGGCCGCCCGTGCGGGTACGAGGCCTGGACGAAGGGGGGAACGGGCATGACGGCACCACCGGAACGCGCCCGTTCGTGGCGATGGCCGACGGCTCCGCCCACACTGGTGGTCGGCGGAGCGGCCGCTCTGGTGTGCGGTGTGACAGGCGGACTGCTCCTGGACGCCACGGGCGCCGCGGACACCTCTGCCCTGGTGGACTCGGGCGGATATCTGTTCCTCGTGGGTGTGCTGCTCGCCGTCGGCCTCTACGGCAGTACGTACTCGATCGACCTCACAGCACTGCGCCATGATCTGACCGGCGTGATCGCGGCGGTCACGCTCGGCGTCGTCCTCAAAGCCGCACTGATCACCGCGGCTGTGTACGCCGTCGTCCGAGGGCCACAGGCTCTTGTCCTCGGCGTCGCGGTGGCGCAGATCGACCCCCTGTCCGTCGCTGCCCTGGGCCGGAACGGACGGATGTCCCCCCGCGCCCAGTCGCTGTTGAGGGCGTGGGCTTCCTTCGACGATCCGATGACCGTGCTGCTGACGCTGTATCTCGCGGGACTGGCCCACTCCGCGGCGGGCGAGGGGGCCGGGCCCGAGGTCGTCGACGAGGGCGCGGCCGGCTATCTGACGGGTCTGGGGCTCAACGCGGCGCTGCTGACAGGCGTACTGCTGCTGTGGTTCGCGGGCCGGCGGGTCGCGGGGCGGATGTCGGCGACTCCCGCGGTCCGCCGGCTCAAGCACACTGCCGCGGCGCTGCTCCTGATCACCATGCTCCTGCTCGCGGCGGCGGAGCATCTGATGCTCGCGGTGGCGCTGGCCGGCCTGGTGGTGCGCACGGAACTGCTCGGCAGGGCGGCGGACCGTGCTGTCGTCGGGGCCTTCGTCATCGCGTTCGCGGCGCTGGGCCTGCTGCTCGCCCACGACGTGGCCTGGTGGGCGGGGTTCGTCCTGGGACTGGCGGCCTTCGGCGCCCAGGCAGTGGTGGCCTTCGCCGTCATGCCGCTGTTCCTGCGGCGGCTTTCGCACACGGACCGCGTCGAACTGGGCCTGGCACAGCAGAACGGCATCACGGCCGTGCTCATCGCGTTGACCCTGGAACGGGACTTCCCGGGCACGGTGGCCACGGTCGGCCCCGCCATTGTCACCGTGAACGTACTGCACGGCCTCTCGCGGGCGTTGCGGGCACATCCGCCCCGTCCGTGGTCGCGCCGAGCGGTGGAGGAACGCAGTGACGCGGACGGGCGTCGTTCACCGCAGGACAAGCCGCCGGTGGGACATCCGGCGGAGTGCTCTGCGGACGAGCGGTCGATCGTGTAGGCGCGGAGCGGGAGGGTGCCGGCAGCCGTGTGCCGGCCCGGAGACGCACCAGGCGGCGGCCCCGAGAGGCCGGACGGGGAGAGGCGAATGAGACAGTGGACGGTGCAGGGCACGTGCGGGGCGGCGCGTGGCGGCCACCCGCCCGGTGCACGGCTCGCCGGCCGCTGGGCCCTGCCGCGCCACTCGCGGTTACCGGCGCTCCTGATCGCCTGCTCCGCCGTCCTTCTGTCACCGGTCGCCCCGGCGTCGGCCGCACCGTCCGCCACCGAGACGGACGACGTTCAGCTGGTGTACTGCCTGGACTCCGCCCACCGGGACGACCTCGTCGCCGCCGCCCGGCGTCTCGGTCTGCTGGACGCGGGCGGCGGTCAGGGGCCGGATTCCGTGCGTCCGAAGCGCTCCAAGACAACCATAGGGGTGGAGCGGTGGGCCGAGCGGCACAAGAAGGACTTCACCCGTGCCTGCTCCGCTCTCATGGCAGCCGACTCCGACGCGCCGTCCGCCGCCGCACAGGACAAGGGCGGGGACGGCTGGTTGCTCACGTTCGTCAAGGGACTGCCGCTGCTTCTCGCCGGCGCCCTGCTGACGGTCGGCGGCCAGATGTACGAGCGCGTGTCGTCCGAACGGCGACAGATCCGACAGCAGTTGGTCGCCGACGAGGCGGCGTTCCGCACGTCGGCGCGTACGTATCTGGCCGCCTACGAGCAGAACCCGCATGCCGACCACGCGACCGTGCACGCCGCGCGCGAGGCCCTGACCGGGACTCTGTTCCGGGTCCGAGGCCCGGCAGCCCGGCGGCGCGCCGCGCGGCGCGTCGCCGATCGGCTCCCCCTGGCCGAGCCGCTGCCGGCCTCGGAGGGCGGCCGCGTGCTCGGCACGGACGCACGGGCCGGCGAGGCGCGTCGTGCCGCCGAAGCGGTGAACGGCGTGCTGGGCGCCGTGGCGGGCCTGAACCGCTCGCTCTTCCACTGGAGCCTGCTCACCGTGCGGGAGCGGAACGCACGGCACACGACCCGGGGGGCGGCCGCATGACACATTCGGTTCAGGACAACCCGTTCGGCGTGTACGTGCCGCGCAGCAGGTCCCTGTTCCCGTGGATGGCACCGCCGCTGATGGACGACCACCCCTTGGTGCCCTGGGAGGAGGAGGGCCACGCCCGGCAGTGGGTCGACGTCGACCATGCCGAGGAGCAGGTACGCGCCTTCCGGTCGTGTCTGGACCAGCAACTCCCCCAGATGCTCATGCCGGAGGTGGACCGTGGCCATGTGGTGGTGGTCACCGGGCCGATGGGCATGGGGAAGACCACCCTCATACACCGGTGCATCCATCTGACCCGGGAACGTCTGCGGGAACTGCAGCTGGCGGCCGGCGCGAGCGAACTGCCGCCGGGAACCATCCGGCCACCACGCCCCGTGGTGGTGATGACCGGGGGATACGACAACCATGCCGGCACCATCAGCGTCGACGAACGCGGACAGTTCGCCACCACGGACGGCATCAACGGCGCCATCCGCAACAAGATCGTCTCCGAACTGCATCTGCAGTTCACCGAGGTCAAGAACCGGGTGCCGGGTGACGGTGACGTCGGCGAGACCTTCGCGGAAACCAGCCGGCTTCTCGCGGAACAGGACGCGCTTCTGCTGGTTCTCGTGCCGCACATGGACTGGCGGGACGACATGGGGTCGGTGCGCACGGAATTCCTCAAGAGCTGTCTGAGACACGCGCGCAGCAGGATCGTACTGTTCGTCGAGGTGCGTCACCAGGATCCGCGGACGGCACACGAAGACGTGATCAAGGTGCTGGGACGCCAGCCCGCCCTCACTCATCTCTCCCTCGGCAGCCTCACCCCGGAGGACACCGTGAAGTTCAGTCAGGCCGTCCGCTCCGGCCACCCCGATCCCGACGGCCGGGTACCCCCCGTACCGGACGCGCCGCGCGATCCGGACGCCTGGAGCCGGTCCGACGTACGGCAGTTGCGCAAGATGTGCTTCACCCTCGCCGAGCAGCAGCGCACGACGCACGGCCGGGTAAGGGTCACCGCCGCCGACCTGCCCTCGCCCACGCCGGATCTGGCGTCGATGATGCGCAGACCCGCTACGCCGGTGGGCGTGCCGCGGCAGCCCGCTCCACCGCCGGGCACCTGACCGGCTCGCCCACCCGCATCCGCACCCGCACCCGACCGCCGCTCGGAACGCCGCAACCGGACACACGAGGAGTGCCATCGTGGCCCCAGACAGCGACATCTGGCACAGGAACCCGTTCCCGCGCAGCCCGGTCGTGCGTCTCGGGCCCTCATCCAACCTGGGTGATCCGACGGTCCGGGGAGGCGACTCGGGCAATGCCCACCTGCGCACCCCGCTCGTCGCCGAGGTGGACAGGCTGGTCGCCGACTACTTCCCACCGCCCGCCGCCGGCGGCCGACGCGGTGTGGCCGTCGCCCTCGTCGGCGAGTTCGGGCTCGGCAAGAGTCACGCCCTGCGGCGGACGTACCAGACGGTGAGCGCTCAGCACAGCGACGCGGCCCTGTGGATCGTGGACGAACCGGCCCAGGACATGGGGCGGCTCTACCGCGACCGGCTGCGCGGCCCCGGATACACCCGCCAGGGACGCCGGGCGTTCGAGGAACTGGTGCGGGACTACTACGCCTATGTGACAGCAGGCTGGGTCGGTGCCCAGGACGACGATCCCCGTCGGGACGCGCTCCAGGAGATCGCGGCCGGCCTGCGTGACCGTACGCTCGACCCGGACAAGGTGGTCTCCGCCCTGCGGTACGACCCCGAGGTGATCCATGCCGACCTGCGCGGCACCCTGGGAGAAGTGACCGAGCACCGCACGTTCGCCACCGCGCTGGCGCTGCTCCTCGAGACGCCCTTCCAGAGCATGGTGTGGCAGTGGCTCAACGGCGAGGAACCGGCGGCCCCGCTGCGGGAGCGCGGTATCACCGAGCCGATCGGCCCCGCCCAGGGCCGCTCGGACGCCGCCTCCGGCATCGACCGGGTCTTCGACGCTCTCGCGGTGCAGGGCTTCCTGCACGGCAGGGTCGGCACACCCTACGTCCTGCTGATCGATTCCCTCGAGAAGGTGCTCGACTGGCCGGAGGACATCCGGCGCACCTTCATGGACGCCTTCGAACGTCTCGTCAACATCTATACCAGTCACGGTGGTCTGATGGTGTTCTGCACTTCGCCGGGCGGCCTGCGTGCCCTGCGGCCGAGTGTGCACGAGCGGACGGTGCAGATCTGGGCGACCGGGCTGGACGAGGGGCACACCCGGGAACTGGTGGCGCGCTATCTCGCCGCCGACGACGATGCGGCCGAGGCGCCCCGGACCGGCACCGCCCCGTTCGAGAAGGAAGCACTGCGACTGTTGCACGAACTCACGGACGGGGTACCCCGGGAGGTGCTCAAGACCTGCCGACAGGCCTGGCAGCTCAGCGAGGACGCCGAAGGCCTGGTCCGGGTGGTGCGGGGTGCGACGGTGTTGGCCGCGGTGCGCCATCTGCACGAACGGGTCACGTACCGTCAGGTGCTCGGTGAGGTGCACGACGCCCTCGATCTGGGGCAGTGGCGTGTCGCGTCCCGCGACCCCGTGCCGGCCCGGCTGTCCCGCACGCCGGGCGGCCGGGAGGAAGTCATGTACTGGCTGTCGCCGGCGCCGAACACCTATCTGGCGGTGGTCTATGCCCGGTCCGTGCTGCGGGCCGATGACGCCGAGCGGATCACCGCACTGGTGCACGGGCTGCGCGGTGCGGTGCGCCCGGGCCGGATCGAGGCGCTGCTGGTGGTCAACGGCCTGGTGTCGCAGTCGATGCAGGACCGGCTCGGGCGCTCCATCGGGTCACGGCCGCTCGTGTACCGGCCGGGCTGCGCGCAGGCGGTGCACGAGGCTCTGTTGCAGCTCGACCGGCGTCTGGCGGAGCAGGGCCGCGAGGGGGAGCTGATGGAGCTCGGTGAGCGTATGCGACGTGATCTGGAGCAGCAGTCCGCCCACCTCGAGGAGGTGCGGCGCTCCCTGGCGACGCTGACCATGGAGAGCCGTGCGGGCCTGACTTCTTCCCGGCCGGCCCGCACGCACCCTCCGGCTTCCGGTGATCCGTCGCCCGGGGTCACGGAGTTGCCGGGGCCGGTACGGCGGCGGTTCCGCGACGCGCTGGTGATGCTCGAAACCGTGACCCAGCGGGTCGCCGACCGCGCGATGGCCCGGCGCGCCGCGGCAACCGCGGGCGACCTGAGCGCTCTTGGCTGCGCCACGCTGGTGCGGACGCTCACGGAGGAGTTCCGCGGTGCCGTGACGGACTGGGCCGCTGCAGCAGCAAGCGGCACCCCGACGGAGCAGCAACTGGGCGAACTGCGCCGGATCTGCCGTAGTTACGAGTCGGCGGTCGAGATTCTGCCGGTGCATCTGCTGGGCGACTCCACGGCCCGGCATCCGCTGACGCCGGCCCGGACCGTGGAAGTACTGGCGGAGGAGGTGTGGGGAACGCTCAGCGCGGCGGTGGTGTGATGGCGTCCACGGCCGACGCAAGCTCCGCGAGGCGCTGCTCGGCGTTGTCGACCTGCCGTTGATCGAGTGTGACGCCCACCAGGAAGGAACGTGCTGAGGGCCACAGGACGATCACGGCGCCCTCCTGGACGTCCAGGACGAGCCGGTCGAGGTCGGCGTGCCCGGACACGGTGGGCGCCACGAGGCCGAGAGCGTCGGTGAGCCGGACCAGGTGGCCGCGCAGGCTGCGGGACAGGTCGCGGTAGGCGGTGCGCCGGGTGCGCACGCTGACGTCGATGAAGCGCGGGCCGAGTTCCTGCGCCTCGAACACGTCACCGACGCAGACCAGGGTCCAGTCCCGGTAGTAGCCCGCGTAGTGCAGGTCGGTGGTGTTCACGTGGGTGCGCCACAGGTCCCTGATCCGCTCCTCGTGGCCCGTGTCGGGTGACGCGGCCGTGCCGAAGTCGATGCGGGGCGCCTCGGTCCCCTGCTTGCGCGGTCGCGTTCCGGCCGCGTGGGGTTTCGCCGCTGGGTCACCACCGAGCGTTTCGTCGGGCAGGGAGTGCACCTCGGTGCGGATACGGGTGATCAGATGGTTCATCGTCTCGTCCATGGCGGCGACCCCGTCGGGGTCCTCCGCCACAGCGGCGAGGAACTCACCGGGCCGAGCCCGGCCGCCCCACAGGCCGCCGCCGTGGTTGGCCAGCACGGTGCGCATCAACTCGCCGGTGCCGAGCGGGCGCAGTACCGCTCCAAGGTCCTGGGCGCACAGCAGCAGTCGGCTGCCCGGCAGCGCCTCGTTGCGGCACTCGTCGCCCGCCTCGGTGACCAGACTGCTCAGCGGGGACCGGGAAAGGCGCAGGACCGCGAAGTCGAGGATGCCGTTGCTGAAGTGGCACAGGGATCGAATCGAGGGTGTCTCCGCCACCGCCTCCTCGCACAGTGAGGTGATCACGCCGTGGCGTTTGACGGTCCAGTGGGACTCCTTCAGCGTGTGTGTGCGCTGGGGTACTGGTGCTGCCACAGGTGCTCGCCTTTCCGTGGGTGATCAGCGGTGCTGTGTGCCGGAGTTGTCACACGCCGGGCAACTCGAGGTCGATGTCGTAGCCGGAGGGCGGCGCCGGGCGGTTGCCCGAGCCGCCTTGGAGTCGATGCAGGTGGGCGCGGACCCGGCGTCCGTCGGGCCGGTGTGCCACACCCAGGTCGCACAGGCGGGTCAGGGCGGCCTCGGCGAAACCGGCGGCCTCCTCGGTACGGCCTGCCGCCGCCAGAGTGACGGCGAGGGAGTTCTCCGCGGCGGCGACCCACGCGTGGGCCCGGCCGAGTTTGTGCTCGAGCAGGTTCGCCGCGCTCCGGCCGATCTCCTCGGCCGACCGTACATCGCCTGTCGCTCGCAGGTACACGGCGTGGCGGACATGGCAGAGTCCGGCGTAGGGGTGGCCGGGCCCGAACATGCGGGTGAGAGTCTCGGTGCACTGGCGCGCCTGGTGTTCCGCCCCGTCCGCCTTGCCCAGGGCGTGCAGGTCGGCGGCGTAACTGAACTGGCAGCGCAGGGTGTCGTAGCGCTCGGCACCGAACCGGCTGAGGTAGAGGCCCAGGGCCCGCAGGTCGCGCTCGTGGGCGAGTTCGTAGCCGTACCGGGGGTCCCGGACGGCGGGGAAGCCGTCGGCGAGACGGCGTTCGGTCACCGCGAGGCTCACCTCGGTGCGCAGACGCTCCCCGCTCCAGCTGTCGCCCAGCCGGCGCAGCCGCTGGCGCAGCAGGTCCCGGGCCTCGCCGTCGCGTCCCGTGGAGCGGTACAGGTAGGCCAGCAGGTCTGCGCTTTCCCAGGCGAGTTCGTCGTCCGCGCCCCCGACGGCCTGCCGGTGGCGGAAGCGGTTCAGGAGACGGGTCAGAGCGGCGGCGAAGCGGCCGGTGAGAGCCTCGGTGAGGGCCAGATTGTGTTCGATTTGGAGGGTGGCCGGATGTTTCCAGCCGAGGAGCAGGGTCAGTCCCTCCAGTGCGGGCCTGACTTCGAGCAGCGCGTCCTCGAACCGGCCGAGTGCCCTGAGTGTGGCCGCGTAGGAGTCCGCGGACAGAAGCGTGCGCGGGTGGGTGATGCCCAGCAGCCGGCGGTGGCCGCCCAGAGCCTCCTGCGCGAGCTGGCGTGAGCGGTCGTAGTCGCCGCGCAGCCGATGCGCACGGGCGGCGAGGTTCAGCAGGCGCAGGAACTCGGGGGACTGCTCGTCGCCGTCCAGGTGCCATTCCGTACGAGCGCGGGCGGCGATGTCGAGGAGGCGATCGAGGTCGGCGGGCTCGGCCCGTTGGCCGAGGGCCTTCAGATGGCGCAGCAGGGAGCGCCGTACCCGCGGCCGGGTGTCTTCCCACAGGCGCAGGGAATACACCTCGCGGGCCCAGTCGGCCGGCAGGTCCTCGTCCTCGTGGGAGGTGTACTCGGCGAGGACGCTGCGCAGGACCGACTCGATGTGCCGCCGCTCCGCGGGATCCATGCGTTCCCGGATGAGGTCGCGCAGCCCGTGGTGCTGGGCAAGCGGCTGCTGGGTGCGGTCGAAGTCGATGTCGATGAGGCCGACTTGGGCGAGAGACCACAGGGCGACACTGACCATGTGCTCATCGGGCAGCTGGACGTCCTCGTCGTGGTGACGGAGCCCTCCGGGATCCCGGGGTCCGTCGGCGTCGTCGTCCCGGGCGAGCTCGGACAGGATGCGCCGCGAGCGCAGAAGCTCCAGACCCATGCCACGGCCGGTGAGCAGAGAGGCTGCGTCCAGCAGCCAGCCGATGGCGTCCCGGTCGGGACTCTCGGCGCGCCAGGCGACGGCGCCCGGGGTGGTCTGGACGAAGCGCCGGGCCACCTGCACCATGACCGCGACCGAGGTCACCGTCCCGGTGTCGCGCAGCAGTTCGGTCTTGCGGGAGCGGAATTCGGCGATCAGGTCCTCGACGGCGGCGCGCAGACAGGCATCCTGGCTGAGGTGGCCCTCGCGCCGGTGCAGGGAAGTGCGTTCGGCCAGGCAATGGGCGGCGATGCGCAGCGCGTGGGGGACGAAGTCCACGACGCCGGCGACCTGACGGGCTTGTGACTCGGAAATGTCCGGTACCTGCTCGGCGAGCAGCGCGCGGGCCTCGTCAGGGTCCATCGGCGGCATCTCGAACGGGGTGAGGTGAGGTGGCCGTCCCGAGCTCGACCCGTCCGTGCGGCTCGCGCCGTCGGGGGCCGGGGGGAGCCGGCTGGTGATCAGGACGTGGCCGCGCTCATGGGGCACGGGCAGCAGACTGCGCAGGTCGGCAGGGTCGGTGACACCGTCGTAGACGAGAAGCCAACGGCCCGCGTCGGCGCCGGGACGAGACAGCCCGGTGAGCAGGCGGGACACGGTGCGGTGGGACGCGGCGCCGAGGCGTTCCCCGGAAGTGCCGAGCCGCCCTGCCAGCCGGGCGAGGCCGCGTTCCACCCGAGTCCGCTCCCAGGCGCGGACCCACCACACCACGTCGTATCCCGGTCCGATGCGGTGGCACAGCTCATGCGCGGTCTCGCTCTTGCCCCAACCACTGCGTCCGTGGAGAACCAGGCAGGCCCCGTTGGCCCCGGCCGCGCGCAGCCGGTCGTCGAGTGCGGTCAGGACGGCGTCACGGCCGACGATGCCGGGGCTGTGCGGCGCTACGTTGGAGATCTCGGGCAGTCGCGGGAACGGTGCTCCGCCCACCGTGTCGGCGGGGTCGGCGAAGCCGAGTCCCAGACCCGCGTAGAGCAGCCGCAGCGCCTCCTTCTCTCCGGTCCCCCGTAGATCGATCCGCTCGTGATGTGCCGCCGCGGTGTGCGGAAACGCCTCGTCGACCAGGACAATGCGGACGTCGGTGTGGGAGAGCTCGGCGAGCTGGGCGAGCAGCGTGTCGTCGGCGTCGCCCGGTGACAGGAACAGCAGCGCGGTCCCCTGGTCGGGGCGCTCGCCGGTGTAGGTGTCGGTCCTGCGCAATTCCGTGCGGACGTCCTTGGCCGCGAGCCGGTCACGCAGCCAGGCCGCCCAGCCGGCGTGGCGTGCGGAGTGCACGACCACGACGTCGGTGAGGCGGGCGGGGCGGCGGGCGCGCAGCCAGTCGGCGAGCCGCTCGTAGTAGGGGCGCAGCCCCTGCACGGTACCGGCTTCCTCGACCTCCACCGCGAGACTGCGGCTGTCCTCGTACACGGGGTTGTACGGGATCTCGATGAAGGGGACGTCCGGTTCCCCCAGCGCCTGGACGAGCGGGCGGAACCTCCGGCGCACCCGCTCGCGTGCGTCGCGCAGCCTGTCATGGACGCCGACGTAGCTCTTCAGTCCGAGGGTGAGCAGCCGTACGGGTCGGTCGGCACGGCGGGCCGTCACCTCCTCGGCGAGGGCACCGGCGCCGTCGATGGACCAGGCGGTCATCGCGAAGCACAGGACGAAGACGTCGGCGAAGGCGACCGCGTCGGCCGGTTCCGCCGCATCCGGCGCCTCCGGGAACGGCGCCGCGATCAGGACGTGGTCGTAGGACCGGGCGACCGGGTTCTCGGCGAGCGCGGACAGAGCCGCCCTGTCGGGCACGGCGGCTGTGTGTACGCGTCCGGGCTCCGGCGGGGGCAGTGGTGCGCCCGTGGCGGGGATGCCGGAGCGCGCGTCCACGAGGAGAACGCTGCGGTTGCCCTCGGCGAGGATGTCCCCGGCGTTGCGCAGGGTGGTCCGCAGACCGAGGTTCTCCGACGCCGCCAGGAAGACGGCGAAGGGCCCCCGGGGGGCGAGGTGGGCGTCAGGCATGGCCTCTCCGCTCGACGCGGGACGACGGGTGGAACCGAACGAAGCACGACAACCGAGCGCGGCAGGGATAAGGCATTTCTGCGCGAACACTACTAATTCGGCCATTCGGCCACGTCAGTATAGGGAGCGCCCCATAGGCTGCCGTGCGGCCCGGAACCCGTGTCACGCGCGTCATGCACTCTCTTTGTGCCCGGTGACGAACGGGTCGCCGTCCGCGCAACTTTCGTACAGCCGACGCAGGGTCGCCCCCAGTACGGTGTCGGGGAGAGCCGCGACGGCCTCGGGCGGGAGGGCCGCGATGTCGAGCACCACCGACTCGACGTCCGCCGCCCTGCTCCGGTCACCTCCCGTGCCGGCCTCCACCGGGAAGGCGGCCTCGTCAACTGCCATGGTGTCCGCTCCACGGGTCTCGGGTTCTCGGGGCGACGCGCGCCGCCCCGTCACGGGGTGATCGCCGACGTCCGGGACGCCATGGCGGTCCGTCGTCTCAGCGTAGCGCCGCGGAGTGCTCTGACGGCAGCAGACGGAGCGTGCGGACAGCGGTGAACTGCGCCTGGCGCGCCCCCCGTTGTCCAATTCATGATGTTGACGCTCGGGGCACCGCGAACGAATACTGGTCGAACAGAGTGCGCCGCCGACCGCGCCCGGCCCGAGGTCCGCGGCGTACGCCCTCGGGGGGAAGCGGATGAGCCGACCGCGACTGCGTCATGTCGAGCCGCCCTGGCCGAGCGCCGCCGACGTGACGGAGCATCGGGCAGCGGGCTGGACTCCACACCCCTTCCACGCGTTCGTCCTCAAGGTGCACAGCAGGTGCGACCTGGCCTGTGACTACTGTTACATGTACCGGGCGCAGGACCAGAGTTGGCGCACCCAGCCACGCACGATGTCGAAGGACACGGTGCTGCGCACCGCCGAGCGGATCGCCGAACACCTCTCCACACACGACGTCGACGAAGCGGGCGTGGTCCTGCACGGCGGCGAGCCCCTGCTCATGGGGGACGAGGCGCTCACGCGGACGGCCGAGGCGCTGCGCGCCGCTGTCGGCGACGGCGTCCGGCTCCATCTGTCCCTGCAGACGAACGGCACACGTCTGACGGAGGACCGCCTGGCACTGTGCGACACGTTGGGGCTGCGCATCGGAGTGAGCACCGACGGAGGGCGCGCCGCTCATGACCGGCACCGGCGCCGCGCCGACGGACGCGGCAGCCATGCTCGTGTGCGGGCGGCTCTCGAGCTTCTGTCGAGTGAGCGCCACCGGCACCTGTTCGGAGGGCTGCTGTGCACGATCGACCTGCGCAACGACCCCGTCCGCACCTATGAGGACCTGCTCGTCCACCGTCCACCGGTCCTCGACTTCCTGCTGCCGCTGGGCAACTGGGGGACCCCACCGCCGGGCCTGGACCCGGACGGCCGGCGGACACCGTACGCGGACTGGCTCTGGGCGGTGTTCGAGCACTGGTACGGGGCACCGGTGAAAAGGACGGGCATACGGCTGCTGGACGATCTGATGGCCCTGCTGCTCGGCGCCACCCCGCACACTGAAACCTGGGGCCTGTCCCCGGTGCGGTACGCGGTCGTGGACACCGACGGTTCCCTCACCCAGGACGACGCCCTGCGCACCGCGTACGACGGTGCCACTGCCACGGGGCTGGACGTCCGGCGGAACTGCTTCGACGATCTGCTCACGCACCCCGGGGTCGCGGCCCGTCAGTGGGGTGTGGACGCACTGGCCGCTCGTTGCCGTGCGTGTCCCGTACACCGCGTCTGCGGCGGGGGCCACTACGCCACGCGTTACGCACACTCCACCGGGTTCGCGAACCCCAGTGTGTACTGCGCTGATCTGGCCGCGCTGATCCGACGTGTGCGGCGACAGCTCGCGGCGGACCTGTCGCGCTCCGTGTTCCTGTCGCCGGAACCCTGTGGCCGCGAGTCCATGTCTGCGGAGGTGGCATGACGCCGGTGCGGCACCGAATGCCGGGCACGATGTTCGACGAGGTCGCCGCGGGCGGTGGCGGGTCAGCGGCCTGGCGCTTCCTGGCCCGCGCGGAACTCAGCCGGCGTCTGGCGTGCGCCTACGCGCTGACGGTCGTCGCCCGGGAGGCAGGAGGGCGGACGGCCGAGGAGGCCGAGGCCGCCTGGGACCTGCTGTCCGCCGCGGCGTGCGCGAGCGCGGATGGGGCAACGGCAGTCCTGGGCCATCCAGCAGCCGGACCCGTCCTGTCCCGGCTGCTCGCCGACCTGATGCGGGAAAAGGGGCGCGAATCCCCGCGGAACCCGCTGCCGCGGGAGGAAGCACCACAGTGGCCAGGACGTGGGGGCAGTCGTTTGCCGGAGGCGGGACGCCCGGCTCCGGTGCACTGGCTCACCGCGCTGGCCGCCGCGGCCGCTGTCCGTGCGGGCCTGCGGACGCGGGTGGGGTGGCCGGCGGACGGACCGTGGGTGGCCCTTCCGTCGCTCGGCCGGGCCCTGTTCCCGGGCACCGTCGCCGGTCAGCGGGTGGAGGTCGTCGTCGACGTGGGCGGCCGCTCCCGGATCGCGGTCACCGATCCGTGCGGCCGCCGCACGTGTGAACCGGTACCCGTGCCTGTCGACCGCTACGGCCGCACGGGCCACTGGCAGGGGGCCCACCTCCTGAACACTCTGAGCGAGGGTGCTCCCCTCCTGCTCGACGTCATGGACCAGGCACCCTTCCCGAACGCCGCCGGTCCGGCCGACGGCCTCGGGGCCGGGGAGGTCGCGCGGTGGGAAACAATGGCCCGGCGGGCGGCCGGGCTGCTGCGGGCCCACCATCCCGAACCGTACGAGGAGCTGGCGGCAGGCCCGGTGACGTTGGTGCCCCTGGCTCATCCCGGGCCGGGCCAGACCAGCGGGAGCAGCGCCGAGTCGTTCGGCTGTGTGGCGTTGTCCCGTCCGGCGACGGCGACGGGGTTCGCGGTGACCGTGGTCCACGAGATGCAGCACAACAAGCTGGCGGCGCTGCTGCACCTCTTCGACCTGCTCGAACCGGAAGGGGAAGAGAGCTATTACGCGCCCTGGCGTCCCGACCCCCGGCCGCTGGTGGGTCTGCTTCACGGCGCGTACGCGCATCTCGGCGTGGCCCGGTTCTGGGAACGCCGCCGGGAGACGGCAACGGATCCGGAGATGCGCGCCGCCGCGCACATCCAGTTCGCGCGCTGGCGTCTGGCAGCGCGCGAGGCGACGTATGTCGTCCTGTCGTCCGGCCGCTTGACCGGCCTCGGTCGGCGCTTCGCCGAGCAGACGCTCACCGCGCTGGAAACCCTGTGCCGACTGCCGGTTCCGGCAGCGGCCGTCCATCGGGCCGAGTCCGCGGCACGTGCACATCGCGCCGCCTGGCGGGACCGCAACGGGAGCGTCTGCCGTGTGCTGTCGGCCTGACCACGGACCGCCATGCGAAGATCCCCCCGGCCACTGTGTGGCCGGAGGGATCCGCTGGTGTCCGAGGGGGGACTTGAACCCCCACGCCCGATAAAGGGCACTAGCACCTCAAGCTAGCGCGTCTGCCATTCCGCCACCCGGACAAGGTGTCTGCCGCCTCGGCAGGGCATTCCCTCGCGGCGACATGGACCACCATACCAAGCTTTCGCAGTGCCTTTCACCTGCGTTTTCCGCCCCTCCCGGCGGCAGTGCACGGTGTGTGTCCGGCCGGTCACGTGCATCAGGGCCTGAGCCGGTACTCCGGGAAGTCGCCGGGCAGCCGCTCCCCCCCGTTCGCCCCTCCCGCGGCATGCGGGAGGGGCCGCCCGGTCCGTGTGCCGGTCAGCAGCGCCGCTTGCGCAGGGCCGCCATGCCGTCGTAGCTGATCTTCGCCTCGCGCAGCGACTGCGCGGGGTCGGTGGCGCTCGGGGCGTTGTCGTCCTCGACCATCGGGTTGCGGTAGTTGCGCTGCCCGACCCGCGAGAAGAACGTCGTGTAGTCGATGTCCCCGGTGCCGAAGGGCACCATGTCCCAGCCCATGCCGTTGGTGGTGTCGACGACGCCGTCCTTGGCGTGGAACAGCGGGTAGCGCCTGTTGTGGCGGGCGACCAGGGCTGCCGGGTCGAAGACGCTCTTGCGGGTGGAGCCGTCGTGGGCGGTGTAGGTGTGGAACTTGTACTGGGCGACGTGCGCCCAGAAGATGTCCATCTCCAGCCAGACGAGCCGGGGGTCGGTGATCTTCAGGAAGTACTCCAGCTTGCGGATGCCCGAGCTGCGGGTGGGCCGGCCCTGGTCGTCCAGCGGGCCGCCGTCGAGCAGGAAGCCGTAGGCGCTGTCGTGGTTGTGGGTGTAGAGCTTGATGCCCTCGCGGCGGGCGATCTCACCCATGGCGTTCCACTTGTCGGCGGCGACGTCCCAGTCGGCGCGGTAGGAGCTGCCGGTGGGGTCGCCGCCGGTGCCCATGTGGTCCATGCCGAGGATGTTGGCGATCTCCAGGTGCTTCTTGAACGTGTCCTTGTCCGCCTGGGTCAGCGGCCAGGAGGAGGGGATGAAGCCGTGGTTGCCCTGGGCGCGCAGACCGTAGTCGTCGAGCCAGCGGCGCAGCAGCTTCGCCCCCTGCACGGTCTCCAGGTTGTCGCCCCCGGGCGCGTTCGCGTGCTGGCGGTAGCCCGCGAACTCCACCTGGCGGTAGCCGTGGCGGGCCAGCTGCTTGAACACCTCGCGGAAACCGGAGGGCAGGTCGCTCGCGAGCGGGTCGCGGGCGGTGGCGTCACGGACGGTGTAGAGGATGATGCCGCGCTTGTGCGGCGGGACGAGCACATGCCCGTGCCCGTGGCCGTGCCCGTGTCCGTGGTCTCTGTCGCGGTCCTGGGCCAGGGCGGGGGACGCGCCGAAGACGGGGGCCGCGACGGCTCCGGCCGCCACGGCGGTGCATGTGCTGAGGAAGCGGCGCCTGCCCACACCGAGGCTGCGGCGCAGTCCCTCGTCCGGGGCGTCGGCGGTGGCGGCGTCGGTGCGGGTGGGGTCGGAATTCAGGGTCACGAGTGGCCTGCCTTCTCGGTCGTGGCCGGTTCCGGTGCCGCCGGGACCGGCCGTTGTCAGTGCCGTGTGTTTCACTCTCGGTAGTCGGAAGTCGGCGGCCGTGCGTGGTGCGGTGTCAGCCGAGTCCGGCCAGCCGGAGCAGGAGTTGTTTCACATCGGTGGCCGCGACGCGGTCGCCGACAGCGCGGGGGGTGGAGCAGATGAGGAGCGGACCGTCGTCGTCGCTCGCGGGGAGGCGGCCGTGGCTGCCCCGAATAGGTGAGGGGTCCAGGGGCACGACCGCCATGCGGTAGCGCATGCCGAGCTTCTTGCGCGCCAGGGCGGTGGCCGCCTTGACCTTGACGTAGGGGTCGAGGGGATCCATGAACAGTTCGACCGGGTCGTAGCCGGGTTTGCGGTGGATCTCGACGAGCTGCGCGAAGTCGGGCGCGCGGGCGTCGTCGAGCCAGTAGTAGTACGTGAACCAGGCGTCGGGTTCGGCGACGGCGACCAGCTCGCCGGCGCGCGGATGGTCGAGGTGGTGGGTCTTCTTGCCCTCGTCGTCGAGGAGTTGCTCGATTCCGGGCAGTCCCTCGACAGCGGCGCGGGTGGCGTCGAGGTCCTCGGGGCGGCGGACGTAGACGTGGGCGAGCTGGTGGTCGGCGACCGCGAAGGCGCGGGAGGCCATCGGGTCGAGGTACTCCATGCCGTCCTGGGTGTGCACCTCGAGCAGGCCCGCGCGACGCAGGGCGCGGTTGATGTCGACGGGCCGGTTCACGCGGGTGATGCCGTACTCGGACAGGGCGACGACCGTACGGCCCTCGGCGCGGGCGTCGTCCAGCAGCGGGGCCATGGCGGCGTCCAGGTCGGCGGCCGCCCGCAGGGAGCGCGGGTCGTCGGGGCCGAAGCGCTGCAGGTCGTAGTCGAGATGAGGGAGGTAGCAGAGCGTCAGGTCGGGGTGCCGGGTGCGCATGATGTGGCGGGTGGCGTCGATGATCCACTGGCTGGAGACCAGGTCCGCGCCGGGGCCCCAGAAGTGGAACAGCGGGAAGGTGCCCAGCTTCTGGGTGAGTTCGTCGTGCAGGGCGGGCGGCCGGGTGTAGCAGTCGGGTTCCTTGCGGCCGTCGGCGTAGTAGACGGGGCGGGGGGTGACGGTGATGTCGGTGTCCGCGCCCATGGCGTACCACCAGCAGATGTTGGCGACGGTGTAGCCGGGGTGGGCGCGGCGGGCGGCGTCCCAGAGCTTGTCGCCGGCGACGAGGCCGTTGTGCTGCCGCCACAGCAGTACGTCGCCCAGCTCGCGGAAGTACCAGCCGTTGCCGACGATGCCGTGCTCCGAGGGCATGGTGCCGGTGAGGAAGGTGGACTGGGCGGCGCAGGTCACGGCGGGCAGGACGGTGCCCAGCGGGGCGCGGGAGCCGGACTGCCCGAGCGACTTGAGGTGGGGCATGTGGTCGAGCAGACGGGGGGTGAGACCCACGACGTCGAGAACGAGGAGGGGGGTGGGGTCGCTCATGGGAGTTCCTTCAGGCCGAGGTCCGTCAGGAGGTCGCGGGCCAGGGTGAGTTCGGCGGCGATGCCGTCGGCGAGCCGGCCGCGGCCGCGGGGGCGCAGGGCGGGCGGCAGGGCCTGCCAGGTGTAGGTCTCGACCTCGAGGTGGTGGGTGAGCGGGCGCGGGCCGCCGACGAGCCGGGTCAGCACGGATTGCAGGACCGGCAGCGTGGAGGTGAGGGGCGCGGTGGGGGCCGCGTGCAGCGGGACGTGGAAGTGGGCGCGCCAGGGTGCCGCGTCCGGCAGGGTGTCGCCGGCCAGGGCCTCGTCGAGGTCGTCGGTGCCGCGCAGGCCGGCGAGGGTGGAGGTGCGGGTCTGGTGCAGGAAGCGGGGTTCGGCGAAGGTGGCCAGGGCCTCGCGGACCTCGGGGAGGTGGGGCTGTTCGGCGTGCAGTGCGGCGGAGAGCTGGGACTTGACCACGGGCACACCGGCCCGGGTGAGGTCGTCCAGGGCGGTGTGCGGTTCTTCGAAGGAGGTGGCGAGGTGGCAGGTGTCGACGCAGATGCCGATGCGGTCGTGGCCGATCGCGGTGAGCGGGGCGACGGCGTCGCGGGTGGTCTCGACGACGCAGCCGGGTTCGGGTTCCAGGCCGACGCGGATGGAGCGTCCGGTGAGCTCCTGGAGCGCGTCGAGGCGGTCGGCGAGGGTGCGCAGGGCGGTGCGGGCCGTCAGCGCGCGTTGTTCGTCGTAGACCGTGCGCCAGGCGAGGGGCAGGGTGGAGATGCTGCCGTCGGTGACGTCGTCGGGGAGCAGTCCGGCGAGGACCCGGGCCAGCGCGGCGGTGTACTCCAGGCGTTCGGGATCGGCCCAGTCCGGTGTGTAGACGCGGTACTTGACCTCCTCGGCGCCGAAGCCCTCGTAGGGGAAGCCGTTGAGGGTGACGACTTCGAGGCCACGCCGTTCGAGTTCGCAGCGCAGCCCGCGCAGGGCGGACGGGTCGGTGACGAGGGCGTGGGCGGCGTCCTTGGCGAACCACAGGCCGATGCCGAGCCTGTCCCGGCCGAGGCGGCGGCGGACGGGCTCGCAGTGGTCGCGGAGCTGGGCGAGGACGCCGTCGAGGGTCTCGGCGGGGTGGACGTTGGTGCAGTAGGCGAGGTGGACGGTGGAGCCGTCGGGGTGGCGGAAGCGCATGGCTCACGCCCCCGTGGCGGGGGCGCCGGCCGGCCGTGGCTCGTCTCTCGGTGCGCCGCGCAGGATGGAGTTGCCCTCGTGGGTGGCGTCCGTGGCCGCGACGTCGAGGTTCAGGCGTCCGCTGAGGCCGTAGAAGGCGACGGGGTTGCGCCACAGCACCCGGTCGACGTCTTCCTCGGTGAAGCCCTCGGCGAGCATCAGGTCGGCGACCTTGCGGGTCTTGAGCGGGTCGCTTCTGCCCCAGTCGGCTGCGGAGTTGACCAGGACCCGCTCGGGGCCGTGGTCGCGCAGGATCGCGACCATCCGCTCCTCGTCCATCTTGGTGTCCGGGTAGACGGAGAAGCCGAGCCAGGCGCCGCTGTCCTTGGCCTCCTTGACGGTGGTCTCGTTGAGGTGGTCGACCAGGACACGGTCCATCGGCAGCGCGGACTCGCGGACGATGTCGAGGGTGCGGCGCAGCCCGGCGAGCTTGTCGCGGTGCGGGGTGTGCACCAGCGCGGGCAGGCCGTGGTCGGCGGCGAGCTGGAGCTGGGCGGCGAGGGCGGCGTCCTCGGCGGGGGTCATGGAGTCGTAGCCGATCTCACCGACGGCCACCACGTTGTCCTTGACCAGATACCGGGGCAGCGCGTCGAGGACGGGTGTGCAGCGCGGGTCGTTGGCCTCTTTCGGGTTGAGGGCGAGGGTGCAGTGGTGGGCGATGCCGTACTGGGCGGCGCGGAAGGGCTCCCAGCCGAGGAGGGAGTCGAAGTAGTCGAGGAAGGAGGCCGGGGAGGTGCGGGGCTGGCCGAGCCAGAAGGCGGGTTCGACGACGGCGCGGACGCCGGCCGCGTACATGGCCTCGTAGTCGTCGGTGGTGCGCGACGTCATGTGGATGTGGGGGTCGAAGATGCGCATCAGGACTCCTTGCCGTGGGGGTCGTCCGTGCCGTGGGCCGGGGCGGCGGGGGCGGATCCGGTCAGGGCCAGAACGCGGTGCAGGTCCTCCGGTACGGGGCGGCCGGCGGCGCGGCGCTCCTCGGCGTAGTCGCCGAGCATGCGGCCGAGTTCGGCGTCGCCCCGGGCGCGCGGGGCCAGGTCCGCGACCTGGTCCAGGCCGACGCCGGTGAAGAGGCACTTCAGTACGGCGTGCCGCCAGGCGTGGGCGTCCAGGTGGCGGGCGCCGTAGGGGCCGAGGGCGGCGGCGACGAGCCGGGTGTCGTTGGTGCGCAGGGCGTCCTCGACGAGCGGGAGGGCGTCGGGGCTGTCCGGCACGAGGTGTGGCAGGGCGTGCAGCACGGCCCGGCGTTCGTCGGCGGTGCCCTGGTAGTAGACCCGGGTCAGCGCGTCGGCGTCGGCGTGGGCCGCGTGCAGGATGAGCACACGGGCGGCGTCGGCGTGCGCGGGACCGCAGCGGCGGCCGGCCTCGGCCAGACGCAGTTCCCACACCGAGATGGGTCCGTGGGTGCCGGGGTGGGCGGCGGCCTCGTCCAGGGCCTGGTCGAGCCAGGCGCGGGCGGCGCCGCCCAGCAGGCCGGCGAGACGGCCGCGCAGTTCGGCGGGCGGGGTGAGGGCGGGGGTGGTGCCGTCACCGGTGGTCGCCGGTCTGCCGGTGGTGCCGGCTTCCGGCGTGACCTGGGGGTGGTTCATGAGGTGCTGCTCCCTTCGGGGGTGGCGGAGGGATCGCCGTGCGGAGGGACGGGGACGGAGGGGGTCGCGGCCGACGCGAGTCGGCCGGCCCTGCGGAGGAACGGGAGGGAGTGGGCGGCGAAGTGCGGGCCCGCGTGGGAGTGGCGGGGCAGTTCGACGACGGTCAGGCCCTGGTACCCGGTGGCGGCCAGGGCCGCGAGGACGGGCGGGAAGTCGATCTCGCCGTCTCCGAAGGGGAGGTGTTCGTGGACGCCCCGGCGCATGTCCTCGATCTGGACGTGGCGCAGCCAGGGGGCGGCGTCGCGCACGCAGTCCTCGGGAGGGGCGGGTTCGAGGCACTGGCAGTGGCCGATGTCCAGGGTGAGGCCGAGGGGCTCGGGGTCGCCGAGCGTGCGGCGCAGCCGGTGGAAGTCGGCGAGGGTGGCGAGGAGGTGGCCGGGTTCGGGTTCGACGGCGAGGGGGACGCCGGCGGTCGCGGCGGCGTCGAGGACGGGGGTGAGGGTTTCGGCGAGGCGTTTCCAGGCGGTGTCCTCGTCGGTGCCGTCGGGGACGATGCCGCTGAAGCAGTGCACGGCCTGGGCGCCGAGTTCGGCGGCGACACGGACGGCGCGTACGAGCAGGTCGACGCGGCGGGCGCGGTCGTCCGGATCCAGGTCCAGCAGGGACGGGCCGTGCTTGCGGCGCGGGTCGAGCACGTACCGGGCGCCGGTCTCCACGGTCACGCCGAGCCCGAGCTCGTCCAGCCGGTGCGCGACCCGGCGGGTGCGGGCGGCGAGGTCCGGGGCGAGCGGGTCGAGGTGCATGTGGTCGAGGGTCAGGCCCACGCCGTCGTAGCCGAGGTCGGCGAGGAGGGCGAGGGCGTCGTCAAGACGGAGATCGGCGAGGCCGTTGGTGCCGTAGCCGAAACGAAGCGCTGTGCCGGCGCCTTCGCCCCCACCCGGTCCTGGGTTCCCAGCGGGGGCCCCGCCTCCGGTCCGAACGGTGTCCCGGCCGCACACGTTCGCCTCCCGGCTCACGTCCCGGGCCCGGCAGTCGTCTCCCTCCCGGGCCGTGGGCCGGGCCGTGTCCGAACCGCGCACGTGGGCCTCCCGGCTGACGTCCCGTGGCAGGTCCTCGCCCCCGTCGCGGCCCGAGTGCCGGGCCGGGCGGTCGGGCGCGCCCCGGGGCGTGGTCCGGTCTGCGCCCTGGTGCGGATTCCGGCTCACGTGATGCTCACCTTTCTCATGGCGGCCCTCCGGGCGAACGCTCGGCCGGCCGGGACGAGGGCCGCGGTCAGGAGGGAGGTGACGGCCGAGCCGGAGCGTGCGGCGAGCGCGGCCTGGAGCGGGATCGTGGCGCGGATCCCGCCGCCGACGGCGCGTTGGGTGAGCGGGGGTGAGGGGTTGAGCGCGGCATGGACGTAGGGCCGGGCGGCCGTCGCCGCGTAGGCGGCGCCCAGGGCGGTGGCGAGGGCGCCGGTGGTGCTCGGTTCCGCGGCGGGGCTGGAGCCCGGCAGGCCGGGGGCGGCTGCTGCCTGCCGGCCTGCCGGGAGTCGGGTGCGGCGGCGGGTGACCAGCCGGGTCAGCAGCCCCGTGGTCGCGAGCGCCGCCAGGGGGGCCAGGGCCGAGCCGCCGGTGGTTTCCCTGCGGGACACGGCCGTGACCGCCAGGGTGTGGCTGCCGAGCAGTGCGGCGGAGGGCAGCGCGGCCCGGGTGCCGCCGCCGGTCGCGGCCGCGCCCAGGAGGAGGTCCAGCGCGCGGGCCGCGGCCATGGCCACGGGTCCGGCGGGCGTGTGCTTCAGCGCCAGGTCGTAGGACCAGACGGTCGCCGCCAGCGGAGCGGCCACCGCGAGCGCGGGCCGTCCGGCCCGGGCGGCGAGCACCAGACCGGCGCCGGTGAGGCCGCAGGCGGTGGCGAGGGCGGCGGCCGGCTCGACGCGGCCGGAGGGAATCGGGCGGTGCGGGCGCTCGACGGCGTCCTCGGCGCGGTCGGCCCAGTCGTTGAGGGCCATGCCCGCCTCGTACAGGCACAGGGAGGAGCCGATGGCGAGCAGGGTCCGCGGTCCGGGTCGCGCACCGACCGCGGCCGCGCCGGCCAGGGCGTCACCGGGGACGGTGAAGAGGGCGGGCAGCCGCAGCAGTTCGGCCCAGGCACCCGCCCGGCCCGGACGCGGACGCGCGGTACGGGACGCGGCACCGCCGCCGGGCCCCTCCGCCCCCGCGCCCACCAGGGCGGCCCCGGCGACGGCGACCAGCGCCGGCAGACCCACCGGCCCACCCCACGCGCCCGCCCACCCGGAACGGCGACGGGGATCGCGCCACAAGCCACCCTTCTCGGAGACCGGCTCGGACGCCACCGTGTCACCCCGGACCGTGAACCATGCGGGCAGCCGCAGCAGTTCGGCCCAGGCACCCGCCCGGCCCGGACGCGCGGTACGGGATGCCACGCCGTCCCCGGGAGCCGGTCCGCCCGCCCTCGCACCCACCAGGGCGGCCCCGGCGACGGCGACCAGCACGGGCAGGCCCAGAGGTTCGGCCCACGTGCCCGCACCGCCCGAGCGAGGCGCGGTGCCGTGATCGGCACCCGGCCGGCCCGTGCCAGGCGCGACGCCGCCCTCGAGGGCCGGGCCGCCCGCCACCGCGTCGCCCGGGACGGTAGACCGCGCCGGCAGGCGCAGCAGCCCGGTCCGTAGGCCGAAGCGGCGCCGATGGGAGCCGGGGACACGGAGGGCGGTGCCCACCTCAGGGACCGGCCTGCCCGCCACAGCGGTGCCGCGGACGGAGGACAGCGCGGGCAGGAGCAGCCGTTCGGCCAACTCGGCCGCGCGGCCCCGGTGCCGCTTACGGGGCTCGGTGTCGGGTTCAGCGGGCGTGTGCCGGGCCGGGACGGGTGGGCGGTTCATCGCGGGGTCCCGGGGGTGCCGGTGTCGTCGCGCAGCCGTTCGGCGAACCTCCTCAGCTCCGCGTACTGCTCGGCCAGTGACGACGGACCGTCCCCGACGGGGTCCTTGAAGTAGAAGCCCAGTTCGCTCAGGGGACCGGTCAGGCCCTTCTCCCGGGCGCGGACGGTCAGGCGGGCCAGGTCCAGGACGAGCGGGGCGGCGAGGGCGGAGTCGCAGCCCTGCCAGATGGTCTGGAGGATCATGCGGGAGCCGAGGAAGCCGTCGAAGGCGATGTGGTCCCAGGCCGTCTTCCAGTCGCCGAGGGCCGGTACGTCGTCGATGTGGACCTCGCCCTCCGGAGTGGAGCCGAGGGTGTCGGCGAGGACGCGTTCCTTGCCGGCGTTCTTCGCGGCGGCGGCCGCCGGGTCGGCGAGGGCGGCGCCGTCGCCACCGCCCAACAGGTTGGTGCCGGACCATGCGCGCACGGCGAGGGCGCGTTGCTGGAACATCGGGCCGAGTACCGAGCGCAGCAGGGTCTGCCCGGTCTTGCCGTCGCGGCCCGCGTACGGCACGCCCGAGGACGCGGCGAGCGGGGCCAGCGCCGGGTGGTGCAGGCCCGTGGAGGGGGTGAAGTTGACGTAGGGGCAGCCGGCGCGCAGGGCTGCGGCCGCGTAGAGGGAGCTGGGCGGCAGGGAGCCGTCGGCGGGCGCGGGCTCGGTGGAGGCGACGTTGACGACGACGGCGCCCGCGAGGTCCTGGCGGCGGACGAAGTCGCGGATGTCGGCCGCGAACACGTCGATCCAGTCGTCGTCGGTGCGGGCGGGGCCGCCGTCCGTGTCGCCGGGCACGGGACCGCCGGGCCTGATCTCGCGGTCGGCGGCGACGAGCTCGGCGTGCACCGCGGACGGCAGGCCGTGCGGCAGCACACCCCCGTCGGCGAGGTGTTCCGCCCGCTTGGGGAGCGGGCAGTCGACGGTGTCGTGACCGCCGAAGACGAGGGACGACAGCGAGGGCAGGCCGCACGGGGCGAAGTCGGGGGTCTCGGTGACCATGCCGGTCGGCGGGTGGAGCCCGGCGGCGACGGCGGCGCAGCCCGCGATGGCGGTCGTGGCCACGGATCCGCGTGCCCCGATGAGCCAGACGCCGAAGCGCGGGGCCGGGGAGGGGGTGGGGAGGAACGGTTCGGCGGACATGGGCAGCCTCCTTGTCGTACGCGAACCTGGTGCGAGCGCCGGCGGGGGGGGGACGAGCGGGGGTGCCGGGCGGCCGGGCCCGGCGGGACGGCGGGCGGAGGTCCGGCGTCCTCCGCCCGCCGCCGTCTCGTTCGCCCTTAGGAGGGCAGTTCCTTCAGCTGGATGTTGCGGAAGGAGACCTGGTCGTCGGCGCCGTGGTTCTGGAGGCCGATGTAGCCGTCGGTCAGGCTCCGCTCGGGGTCCTTGTTGGTGAAGTCGTTGATCTTGACTCCGTTGAGGAACACCTGGAGGCGTTCCCCGCGGACCTTGATCTCGTAGGAGTTCCACTGGCCGGGCGGCCGCAGGACCTGGTCACGGGCCTTGATGTTCGCCGACTTGAAGGAGTAGACCGAGCCCGTGGTGCGGTCCGGCGCGTCCGTGGCGTCGATCTGGATCTCGTAGCCCTTGTTCACCGCGGACCAGGGGTCGTCGGAGGCGGGGAAGCCCACGAACACACCGGAGTTGTCGTCGCCCTGCATCTTCCAGTCGAGCTTGAGGGAGTACGACTTCAGCTCCTTGGCCTGGTACCAGAGCAGCCCCATGCCGCCCTCGGTCTCCATCACGCCGTCCTTGACGACGAACGTGCCGGGTCCGGCCTGCTTCCAGCCGTCCAGGGTCTCGCCGTTGAAGATCTCCCGGTAGCCCTTGTCCGGCTTGCAGTCCGCCTTGACCTGGCCGGTGGCGTACTGCAGACCGCCGAGCAGGTGGGCCCGGAAGGCCTCGTCGGCGTAGGACTCCTTGGTGTGGCCGCCGCCGGTGTAGAAGGAGCGGCCGCCGCCGTAGCTCTGGCACCAGGCGATCGGGTGGTCGCCCTTCATGTTCCCGCCCTCGTAGGTGGTCTCGTCGAGGGTGGCGAGGACCTTGGCCTGCTCACGCGGGTTGGTGCGGTAGTTGTACCACTCGTCGGTGCGCTCCCAGGTGTCGCCGAGGTGCGCGGTGGACGGGTGGTCATGGTCGTGGACGCGCACGGTGGCCTTCTGGATGGCCGGGTGCGAGTCGAAGTAGGCGCCCACGAGGCCGCCGTAGAACTCCCAGTCGTACTCGGTGTCGGCGGCGGCGTGGATGCCCATGTAGCCGCCCCCGTTCTTGACGTAGTTCTCGAACGCCTTCTGCTGCTCGGCGTTCAGCACGTCACCGGTGGTGGAGAGGAAGGCCACCGCGTCGTACTTGGCGAGGTTGGCGGTGGTGAACTGCCGGGCCTCCTCGGTGGCGGTGACGGAGATGCCGGCCGGGCCGCCCAGCTCCTTCAGCGCGGCGACGCCTTCCGGGATGGAGTCGTGCCGGAAGCCCGCCGTCCTGGAGAAGACCAGGACCTTCTTGCCCTTCTTGAACGGCTCCTTGGAGAACTCGAAGTCGTCGACGTCGTACAGTGCCCCGTCGCCGCCCCGGAAGACCAGGTAGATCTCCGTGGTGCGCTTGGGCAAAGACCGCAGCGGCACGTCGACGTTCTGGAACGTCTCCCAGCTGCCGGTCGGCGGGATGTACGCGGAGCCGTGCAGCTTGCCGTTCGGCGAGCCGGTGCGCAGCTCGATGAAGCCGCCGGAGCCGCCGGAGGAGGCTCGGACGGTCATCTTCTTCTGCCCGTCGAACCGGTAGGGGCCGAAGGAGATCCAGTCGCCGTCGTTGATGTCGCCGACGGTCTTGCCGCCGTTGGCGCCGGTCTTGTCGATCACCGACACGCCCTGCTGGGTGCCGAAGTGCTCGGCCTGGCGGTGCGGCGGCTGGATCACCGTGCGGGCGGTGCCGGTCAGGGCCTCCTGGCCGTTGGCCCCGCCGTCGGTGTAACTGGCGCCGACGACACCGTAGATGTTGGCGTTGGGGTCGTGACCGCCGTCGCCGGGCGGCGGGGTGAGGGTGCCCTCACAGCCCATTTCGCTGGTCAGCTCGTGGGCGTGGGAGTCGTGGCCGAGGCTGTAGGCGACCTTGACCCTGGAGCAGTCGATCGTCTCCTCGGGGTCGGTGACCTTCACCTTGAAAGGGATGGGCTCCCCCATGGGCAGCAGCGTGCCGTTGCCGGGGACCTCGATGGTCACCGTGGGCTCGGTGTTGCCGACCACGATCCGGACGCTGGCGTTACCGGTGTTGCCCTCAGGGTCCTTCGCGGTGAAGGTGGCGGTGTAGGTGCCGGTCTTCTTGTACTTGTGGGTGGGGGTGAGTCCCTCGCCCGTGGTGCCGTCGCCGAAGTCCCAGCTGTAGGTGAGGTCCGGGGAGTCGGCGTCCTTGGCGGAGGCGGTGAACTTGACCTTCAGGCCCGCCGCGCCCGACGTTCTGTCCGCGCCGGCCTCGGCGATCGGGGAGAAGCCGTCCTCGGCGTTCTCGATCCGGTACAGCGCGGAGTGCTCGTCGCCCTGGAACCAGGAGACACCGTAGTCCAGGACGTAGAGCGCGCCGTCGGGGCCGAACTCCATGTCCATGATCTGGGTGCCGGTCCACGGGAAGTCGTTGATCTTCGCGACGGAGCCGTCCTCGTTCTGCTCGATCCGCTTGATCCAGCGGCGGCCGAACTCGCCCGCGAAGAAGTCCCCGTCGTAGGCCTCGGGGAACTTCACCGAGGAGTCGAGCTCGGGGTCGTAGCGGTAGACCGGGCCGGCCATCGGCGACTCGGAGCCGCTGCCGAACTCGGGCAGGGAACCGCCGTCGTAGGGGATCCAGGCGGGCTGCGCGGGCGGCAGGTCGACGAGGCCGGTGTTGTGCCGCGAGGTGTTCTTCGGGGCGTCGCAGTCGAACTTCCCGCCGGAGGCGCCGGTGCCGAAGTCGTAGTCGCTGTAGGCGTCGTTGTCGCCGGTGCAGAACGGCCAGCCGAAGTTGGCAGGCTCGGTGACCTTGGCGAACTCGACCTGGCCGGCCGGGCCCCGGTCGGGGTCGGCGGCGCCGGCGTCGGGACCGTAGTCACCGACGTAGACGATGCCGGTCTTGTCGTCGACGCTCATCCGGAACGGGTTGCGGAAGCCCATCGCGTAGATCTCGGGGCGGGTCTTCTCGGTGCCGGGTGCGAAGAGGTTGCCGTCCGGGACGGTGTAGGAGCCGTCCTCGGCGACCTTGATGCGCAGGATCTTGCCGCGCAGGTCGTTGGTGTTGCCGGAGCTGCGGCGGGCGTCGAAGGCCGGGTTGCGGTCGGCCCGTTCGTCGATCGGCGTGTAGCCGTCGGAGGCGAAGGGGTTGGTGTCGTCGCCGGTGGACAGGTAGAGGTTGCCCTCGGCGTCGAAGTCCATGTCGCCGCCCACGTGGCAGCAGATGCCCCGGGAGGCCGCGACGTCCAGGACCTTCTTCTCGCTGGCCATGTCCAGCGTGCCGTTGGGGTTGAGGACGAAGCGGGACAGGCGGTTGACGCCGTCGAACTTCTTGAAGTCCTCGGCGGTGCCGGTCTCCGGGGCGTCGCCCGCGGGGGTGTCGAGGGGCGGGGCGTAGTAGAGGTAGATCGCCCGGTTGTTCTCGAAGTCCGGGTCGACGCCGACGCCCTGGAGGCCCTCCTCGTCGTGGCTGTACACGTCGAGCCGGCCGGCGACCTTGGTGACGCCGCCCTGGTCGGTGATCCGCAGGGTGCCGTCGCGCGAGGTGTGCAGGACGCTGCGGTCGGGGAGCACGGCGAGCGACATCGGCTCGCCCGTCTCGGGCTCGCCCTTGGCGAGCGGCACCTGCTGGAACTGGCCCTCGGCGGCTGCCGGTTCTGCCGCAGTCGGCTGGGCGCCGGCGACGGTGGCCGGGGTGCCCACGGCCAGCAGCAGGCCGGTGAACAGGGCGAGGGGGGTGCGAAGTCTGTGACGCCTCGTGGCGTTGCTGGATTTGAGTCTGCTTCTGTGCACGAAGTCCCTCCGGGAACGGGGTGGGGCCTTGCGGAACAGGTGCGAAGACGAGTGGCGGGTGCGGTACGTGCGGGCGCCGGGGTGCGCCGTCACCCCGGAGACGTGGGTGTCGCGAACACTTCAGGGACGGTAACCGCGTTCTTCCGGGGCCAACACCCCTTGGAACACTTCTGGTTGAACTTCTTCCCAACTCAGGACAAAGCGGGACGCGGGCAGGGCGGACCGGGGACCGGCGCTGTCGCCGGCCCCCGTCCCCGACCTGCTGTCGGTCCTGCGGTCAGCTGTTGAACGCGGCGTCGAAGGAGGCGCTGGGCGGCTCGAAGTCGAAGGCCTTGAGACGGTTCAGCGCCTCGGGGGCGCCCTGGAGCCGGTCCATGCCCGCGTCCTCCCACTCGACGGACACGGGGCCCTTGTAGTCGATGGAGCGCAGCATGCGGAAGACGTCCTCCCACGGGACGTCCCCGTGACCGGCGGAGACGAAGTCCCAGCCGCGCCGGGGGTCGCCCCAGGGCAGGTGGGAACCGAGGCGGCCGTTGCGGCCGTCGAGGCGCTTGCGAGCCTCCTTGCAGTCGACGTGGTAGATCCGGTCGCGGAAGTCCCACAGGAAGCCGACCGGGTCGAGGTCCTGCCACACGAAGTGGGAGGGGTCGAAGTTGAGGCCGAAGGCCGGCCGCCGCCCCACCGCGTCCAGGGCGCGCACGGTGGTCCAGTAGTCGTAGGCGATCTCGCTGGGGTGGACCTCGTGGGCGAAGCGCACGCCCTCGGCGTCGAAGACGTCCAGGATCGGGTTCCACCGCTCGGCGAAGTCCTCGTAGCCGCGCTCGATCATCGACTCGGGGGCGGGCGGGAACATGGCGACGAGGTGCCAGATGGCGGAGCCGGTGAAGCCGATGACGGTGTCGACGCCGAGGAGGGCCGCGGCGCGCGCGGTGTCCTTGATCTCGGCGGCGGCCCGCTGCCGTACGCCCTCGGGTTCGCCGTCGCCCCAGATACGGGCGGGCAGGATGGCCTGGTGGCGTTCGTCGATGATGGCGTCGCAGACCGCCTGCCCGACGAGGTGGTTGGAGATCGCCCAGCACTTCAGGCCGTACTTGTCGAGGAGCTGGTGCCGGCCGGCCACGTAGGAGGGGTCGGCGAGGGCCTTGTCCACCTCGAAGTGGTCGCCCCAGCAGGCGAGTTCGAGCCCGTCGTAGCCGAAGTCGCGGGCGAGTCGGCAGACCTCCTCCAGCGGCAGGTCGGCCCATTGGCCGGTGAAGAGCGTGAAGTTGCGCGGCATGCGTGTCCGTCCTCTCAGGCGGCGATCGGTGTGTAGACGGAGTTCTTCTCGGCGCTCTCCTCCACCGCCGCCAGGACGCGCTGCACCTGCAGCCCGTCGGCGAAGGAGGGGTCGGGGCCCCGGCCCTCGGCCACCGCGTGGACCAGGTCGCGGGCCTGGTGCACGAAGGTGTGCTCGTAGCCGAGGCCGTGGCCCGGCGGCCACCATGCCTCGAGGTAGGGGTGCTCGGGTTCGGTCACGAGGATGCGGCGGAATCCGGCGTGGGTCGCCGGCTCGGTGCCGTCGTGGAACTCCAGTTCGTTGAGCCGCTCCAGGTCGAAGGCCAACGACCCCCGTTCGCCGTTGAGTTCGATGCGCAGGGCGTTCTTGCGCCCGGTGGCGTACCGGGTGGCCTCGAAGGAGGCGAGGGCGCCGGAGGCGAAGCGGCCGGTGAACAGGGCCGCATCGTCGACGGTGACCTGTCCGGTGCCGGCGGCGGAGACGGCGGCCAGGCCGCTGCTGGGGGCGGTCGGCAGCGGCCGCTCCCGCACGAACGTCTCGGTGAGCGCGGAGACGCCCGCGAGCTGCTCCCCGGCCAGGTACTGCGCCAGGTCGACGATGTGCGCGCCGAGGTCGCCGAGCGAGCCGGAGCCGGCCTGCTCCCGGCGCAGCCGCCAGGTCAGCGGGAAGGCGGGGTCGACCAGCCAGTCCTGCAGATACGCCACGCGCACGTGCCGCAGGGTGCCGATGCGGCCCTCGGCCACCATCCGCCGGGCCAGCGCGGTCGCCGGCACACGGCGGTAGTTGAAGCCGACCATCGCCAGCTGTCCGCGCGAGCGTCCCTCCTCGGCGGCGCGGGCCATCGCCTCGGCCTCGGCGACGGTGTTGGCGAGGGGTTTTTCGCACAGCACGTGCTTGCCCGCGGCGAGGGCGGCCAGTGCGATCTCGGCGTGGCTGTCACCGGGGGTGCAGATGTCGACGAGGTCGATGTCGTCCCGCTGGACCAGGGCGTGCCAGTCGGTCTCGGCCTCCGCCCAGCCGTGCCGGTCCGCCGCCGCGCGCACGGCGTCAACGTCCCGGCCGCAGATCACGGCCAGTTCGGGGCTGAGCGGCAGGTCGAAGACGCGGCCCGCGGTGCGCCAGCCCTGGGAGTGGGCGGCGCCCATGAAGGCGTAACCGACCATGCCGATGCGCAGCGGTGGCTTACCCGTCCGATCCCCTTCGGACGCTTGCGGCTGTGCCATTCGGATGTCCTCCTCGTCGTCGTGTCGGGCGGGGGTGGGCCCCGCCCGGTGGGCTGGTCAGGCCCGTGGGGCGGGGCTCCTCACTTGAAGCCGGTGGACATGTACTGGTCCACGTTCTCCTTGTCGACGACGGCCGAGTAGCAGGTCACCGACGAAGGGATCTCGAACTCGGCGAGACCGCCGACGCCCTTGCCCTGGCCGAGGGCGCGGGCGAGGTCGATCGCGGAGGCGGCCATGGTCGGCGGGTACAGGACGGTGGCCTTCAGGACACCGTTGTCGGCCTTGATGGCCTCGAAGGCGGAGAGCGCGCCCGCGCCGCCCACCATCAGGAACTCGTCGCGCCCGGCCTGGTCGATGGCGCGCAGCGCGCCCACGCCCTGGTCGTCGTCGTGGTTCCACAGCGCGTCGATCTGCGACTGGGCCTGGAGCAGCTGGGCCATCTTGGCCTGGCCGGACTCGACGGTGAACTCGGCGGCCTGGCGGGCCACCTTCTTGATGTTGGGGTAGTTCTTCAGGGCGTCGTCGAAGCCCTGGGTGCGCTGTTTGGTCAGCTCCAGGTTGTCCAGGCCGGCCAGCTCGACGACCTTCGCGTTCTGCTTGTCCTTGAGCTTCTCGCCGATGTAGTGGCCGGCGTTGAGGCCCATGCCGTAGTTGTCGCCGCCGATCCAGCAGCGGTAGGCCTGGGGGGTGTTGAAGATCCGGTCGAGGTTGACGACCGGGATGCCGGCGCGCATCGCCTTCAGACCGACCTGGGTGAGGGCCTTGCCGTCGGCGGGCAGGATCACCAGGACGTCGACCTTCTTGTTGATGAGGGTCTCGATCTGGCCGATCTGCTGGGCGGTGTCGTTGGAGCCCTCGGTGATCTCCAGGGTGACGTCCGAGTACTTCTCGGCGCGCTTCTTGGCGTTGTCGTTGATGGCGTTGAGCCAGCCGTGGTCGGCCTGCGGTCCGGCGAAGCCGATGGTGACCGGCTTGCCGGGCTTGTCGTCGGCGGCGGGCTGGTCGTTCGCGGCCGGTTTGTCGTCGCTGGACTCGTTGCTCGTGCAGCCGGTGACGAACACGCCGGCGGATACGGCGGCCGCTCCGAAGAGCAGTCCTCTGCGGCTGGCGAAAGGTGTCTCTGGCATGGCGGTGAACCCTTTCCTAGGTCGTGCTCGCGGTACGGCGCTGGACCAGCACGGCGGCGACGATGATCGCGCCCTTGGCGATCTGCTGGACGTCGCTCTGCAGGTTGTTCAGGGCGAAGATGTTGGTGATGGTGGTGAAGATCAGGACGCCGAGGACGGAGCCGACGATGGTGCCCCGGCCCCCGGTGAGCAGGGTGCCGCCGATGATCGCGGCGGCGATGGCGTCGAGTTCGTAGAGGTTGCCGTTGGTGTTCTGGCCGGAGCCGGCCAGGACGATCAGCAGGAAGGCCGCGATGCCGCAGCACAGCCCGGACAGCAGGTACAGGTAGAGCTGCTGGCGGCGTACGTCGATGCCGGCGAGCCGGGCGGCCTCCGCGTTGCCGCCGACGGCGACGGTGCGGCGGCCGAAGGTGGTCCGGTTGAGGACCAGCCAGCCGATGACGGTGACCGCGGCGAACACCAGGACCAGCGGCGGTATGCCGAGGATGTAGGAGTCGCGTTCACCGAGGTCGAGGACGCCGTCGACGGTGACGATCTGCGTCCGCCCGTCGGTGATCTGCAGGGCGAGTCCGCGGGCGGAGGCGAGCATGGCGAGGGTGGCGATGAACGGGACCATCCCGCCGTACGCGATGAGCACCCCGTTGACCAGTCCGCAGCCCAGTCCGACCAGTACGGCGGTGAAGAGGATGCCGCCGAAGCCGAACTCCTGGGTGGCGACCGTGGTGGCCCACACCGAGGCGAGGGCGACGATCGCGCCGACCGAGAGGTCGATGCCGCCGGAGATGATGACGAAGGTCATGCCGACGGTGACGACCCCGATGACGGAGGCCTGGGTGAGGACGAGCTGGAGGTTGCGGGTGTCCAGGAACTGGTCCGGTTTGGTGATGCCGCCGATGAGGATCAGTACGGCGAGTACGCCGAGCAGCGACATCGTGCGGACGTCGGCGCGGAACAACACGGCGCGCCAGGGTGGCTGTTCGGCGGCCGACGGCACCTTTCCGGTGCTGTCCCGCGGCGGGGAGACGTTCTGCGTCATGACGCCGGGCTTCCTTCCATGACCAGGTCGAGTACACGGTGTTCGTCGAGTTCGCGGGCGGGCGCGGTGTGGACGACGTCGCCCTCGCGCAGCACCAGGACGCGGTCGGCGAGGCCCAGGACCTCGGGCACCTCGCTGGAGACCAGCAGCACGGCGAGGCCCTCGTCCGCCAGCCGGCGGACGACCGCGTACAGTTCGGCGCGGGCGCCGACGTCGACGCCGCGGGTGGGTTCGTCGAGCAGCAACACCCGGCAGCCGCGCAGCAGCCAGCGGGCGAGCACGGCCTTCTGCTGGTTGCCGCCGGACAGGGTGCGCACGGGTACGTCGGGGTTGTCGGGCCGCAGGGACAGTTCGCGGACCGCCGCGCGCGCCGCCCCCAGTTCGGCGCCGCGGTCGATCCAGCCGGCCCTCGCGAAGCGCGACATGGAGGAGACCGACACGTTGCGGGTGACGGACTCCAGCATGAGCAGGGCCTGCGCCTTGCGTTCCTCGGGGGCGAGCCCGAGCCCGGCGCGTACGGCGGCCCGCACACTGCCCGGCTTCAGCGGCCGTCCGTCGACGAGGACCCGGCCGGTGTCGGGCTTGCGGGCGCCGTAGATCGTCTCCAGGATCTCGGAGCGTCCCGAGCCGACGAGTCCGGCGAGCCCGACGATCTCCCCGGGGCGCACCTCGAGGTCGAGCGGGGCGAACTCGCCCCGGCGGGACAGTCCTTCGACGGTGAGCACCGGTTCGCCCTGCGGTACGGCGCCGGGCCGCTCCGGGAAGACGTACTCGACGTTGCGTCCCGTCATCAGGGCGACCACCTCACGGGTGGGCGTCGACTTGGCTGGCAGTCCGCCGGCCACGGCCCGGCCGTCCTTGAGGACGGTGACCCGGTCGCCGATGCGCCGGATCTCCTCCAGACGGTGCGAGATGTAGACGACGGCGACCCCGTCGGCGGTGAGGTCCCCGACGATCCGGAAGAGGTTGTCGACCTCGTCCGGGTCGAGCGCGGCGGACGGCTCGTCCATCACGATGAGCCGTACGTCGTGGGAGAGCGCCCGTGCCATCGACACGATCTGCTGCTGGGCCGCGGACAGGTCCCCGACCAGCCGGGCCGGGTCGACCTCCGGGTGTCCGAGCCGCTTGAGGAGTTCGGCGGTCGACGCCCTGGCGGCCCTTCCCCTGACGACGAAGCCGGCGGTGGTGGGTTCGTGGCCGAGGTGGACGTTCTCGGCGACGGACAGGTGTTCCACCAGGTCGAGTTCCTGGTAGATGGTGGCGATGCCGAGACGCATGGCGGCGATCGGCGAGCGCAGGGTGACGTCGTCGCCGCGCCAGCGGATGGTGCCCGAGTCGGGCTGGTGGGCGCCGGCCAGCACCTTGATCAGGGTGGACTTGCCGGCGCCGTTCTGGCCGAGCAGGCAGTGCACCTCGCCCGCCTGGACGTCGAGGTCGACGCCGTCCAGGGCCCGGACTCCGGGGAAGGACTTGGTGATGCCGGACATGCTGAGCAGCGGTGGTTCTGGTGCCATGCGGATTCCCCTCGGCGGGCGTACGGGCCGGTGTCAGGGCGATCCCCTTGCGGGGCAAGCGCTTTCAGGCAGGGCGGAGCAGAGCGTTGGCGGGCGCTTGTTGACGGTGGTGGACACGGAGGTGACGGGGCGGTGCTGTGCCGTGCGGTGGAGCGGGTGGGGCGGGGTGCGGTGCTGCTTACGCGGGCGAGAACAGGTGGTCGCTGATGAGCCGGGCTCCGCCGATGACTCCGGCGCTGGGGCCCAACTCCCCCAGGACAATGGGCAGGTTGCCCGTGGCCAGGGGCAGCGACCCGCGGTAGACCTGGGTGCGGATCGCGGCGAGCAGGGTGTGGCCGAGGCCGGTCACCCCGCCGCCGATCACCACCAGGCCGGGGTTGAAGAAGCTGACCAGGCCGGCGATGACCTGGCCGGTGCGGTTGCCGCCCTCGCGGATCAGATCGAGGGCGGTGGCGTCACCGGCCGCGGCCGCGGCGGCGACGTCGACGGCGCTGAGCGTGCCGTTCGCCTCCAGCCGGCTCGCGAGTTCGGCGGAGAGCTGCTGCTGGGCGGCCTCGGTGGCGTCCCGGGCGAGGGCCGCTCCGGAGAAGTGCGCCTCCAGACAGCCCCGGTTGCCGCAGGCGCACGGACGTCCGTCGGGCACGGCCTGGATGTGCCCGATGTCGCCCGCGCTGCCCGTCGTACCGCGGTAGACCTCGCCGCCGACGACGATGCCGCAGCCGATGCCGGTGCCGATCTTGACGACGAGGAAGTCGTGCACGGTGCGGGCGACGCCCGCGTGCTGCTCCCCCATGGCCATCAGGTTCACGTCGTTGTCGACCATGACCGGACAGCCGAGGTCCTGGCTGAGCGCCTCCCGCACGGGGAAGCCGTCCCAGCCCGGCATGATCGGCGGAGCCACCGGGACGCCCTCGGGGAAGCGGACCGGGCCCGGGACGCCGATGCCGGCGCCGTCGAACCCCTCCGCGAGCCCCGAGGCCTTCAACTTGGCGGCCATGGACAGTACTTGCTCGAAGACCGCGACCGGTCCCTCGCGTACGTCCATGGGCTGGTTGATGTGCCCGAGGATCTCCAGTTCGGCGTTGGTGACGGCGACGTCGACCGAGGTCGCGCCGATGTCGACGCCGAGGAACCGCAGATGCGGGTTGAGCCGGATGTTGTGGGAGCGCCGGCCGCCGCGCGAGGCGGCGAGTCCGTCGGCCACGACCAGTTCCGTCTCCAGCAGCCGGTCCACCTCCACGGCCAGTTTCGACCGGGAGAGGTCGACCTGGTCACCCAGCTGGGCACGGGAGTTGGGGCCACCGTCGCGCAGCAGCCTGAGCAGTCGTGCCTGGTGGGCGTTGGCGGGTCGCGCGGTCATACGTCTCACGAGCCCCTCCCCGCCTCATCGGCCTGTGCGCGCCGGATTCCGGCCACGTGTGTGGCGTTCCTTCGGATGGGAAAGTAGCAGCGCTTGCCGGAGGTGGGAAGAAGTCTCGCAGGAATTGGCCCCTACTTTTTCCACTCACAGGACAAAGAGCGCCCGCGCGGCACCCCGGGCGACCGTCGCCGGGGGAACGGACGGGACCTCGGGTGCGGAAATCCACCGGTGCGCGGACACCGACGGCACCGCAACCGCGGCGGCCGAAAGTGTGTCTGTCATCGCGAGGGCCGGATGCCCCGGAGTGGCGCGATACTCCTGGGGGACGGAGACCGGCCCCGGGGGGATCTCGATGAGCACATGGACGGTTCCGGGGTACACCGAGTCGCTGGAGCTCGGCGCAGGTGCGAGCGGACGCGTGGTGCTGGCGGTGCACGAGGGGACCGGCGTCCCGGTCGCGGTCAAGTACCTCAGCGAGTCGCTGCACACCCGCCCGGGCTTCGTGCACGGCTTCCGCACCGAGGCGCGGCTGCTCGGCGGTCTGGACAGCCCGTATGTCGCCGGGCTGTACGAGTACGTGGAGAGCCCGGCCGGGGCCGCCATCGTGATGGAACTCGTGGACGGGGTGTCGTTGCGGGCCGTGCTGGCCGGCCAGGGGCCCCTTGATCCCGAGGCCGCGCTGCTGATCCTGAAGGGTTCGCTGCTCGGCCTCGCCGACGCGCACCGGGCCGGTGTGGTGCACCGCGACTACAAGCCGGAGAACGTCCTGGTCACGCCGGACGGCGCGTCCAAGCTCGTCGACTTCGGGATCGCCGTCGGCACGAGTGCGCGCGCCGGGGTGGCGGGCACGCCGGCCTACATGGCGCCGGAACAGTGGCGCGGCGAACCCGCCTCCCCGGCCACCGACGTGTACGCCGCCACGGCGACCTTCTTCGAGTGCCTCACCGGCCGCAAGCCGTACGCGGGCGACAACATCGCCGAGCTCGCCCTGCGGCACGTCGACGCGCCGGTCCCGGCGGCGGAGGTGCCCGAGGCGGTGCGGTCACTGGTCCGCCGGGGACTCGCGAAGGAACCCGTGGGGCGGCCGGCCGACGCCGAGGCGTTCGTCGCCGAGCTGGAGGCGGTCGCGGGCACGGCGTACGGGCCCGGGTGGGAGGAGAGGGGCCGCGGGCGGCTGGCCGCCCTGGTGGCGCTGCTCCCGCTGCTGCTCCCGTCGGCGCGCACTCCGGGGCAGTCGACGACCGACACCGCCCGTACGGTGCTGCGGCAGGCGCCGGACCGGGGCTGGGCGGGGGCCTGGAAGCCCACGGGGCCGGGGATGCTGGCCGCCGCCGCGGCGGCCCTGCTGGCCGTCCTGCTGGCCTACGCCGCGCCCCCGGGCTCCGTCGGGCCGCAGGAGCGTACGGCCGAGGCCCTGGCCACCACGAGCGCCCACCCGGACGTGACCTCAGGCCCGACCGCCCCGTCGGCGTCCGCGTCCCCGACGGCCGGCGCTCCCACGGCGTCCCCGTCCGACCCGGCCTCCGCGGGCCCCGGCGCACCCTCGGCCTCCGCCACGGCAACGGCGCCGGACCCGGGCACGGACCCGGCCACCGGCACCGGGACGGGCCCCGGGACGGATCCGGGCACCGACCCCGGACCCGGCACACCCGCCGGCCCGGCCACCGAGCCCGGCTCCCCGGCCGCCTCCCCCACGGACACCGCCCCGGCCGCGCCCTCGGTCAAGGACGTCACCGTGGCGGAGTTCCGGCAGACGGGCCCCACCACCGCCACCACCACGGTCACCGTCGTCACGGACGGCACCGGACCGGTGTCGATCGACCTCCGGTGGCTCACGGGCGACACCCCGGGCGGACCGGGGTCCCCGGACGGCGCCGGACAGGTCTTCCGGCGCAGCGGAGCCACGCAGTACACGGTGACCGCCGAGCACGTCTTCCAGCAGCTCGGCTGCTACTGGACGGTGACGGCGACGACCGCCCCGGCGTCCGCCGACGGGGGCGCGTCCGGGCAGCTCCTCACCAGGCGGTGCGATCTGCGATGAAGGCGACCGATGAGCCCGGCGGGGGCGCGCGGCCGGGAAGCGACGACGACTACAGCGCCACCGTGCTCGCGAGCCACTGGATCCAGCGGCCGGAGCCGGACACCACGACGACGGTGACCGCCACGGCGCACGACGACGCCGTCCGGCCGGACCGGAGGGAAGGTGCCGTGCTGCGCTTCGGCCCCGGCGTGCCGGGCGCCCTCGCACACCGCACCGCCCGGACGCCGCTGCCGCCGCCGTCCCCGCCCCGGCGGCAAGGTCTCCGCCGGCACGCGCTGCCCGCCCTCGTCGTGCTCGCCGTCCTCGTGCTGCTGGCCTGGCAGCGGGTCGGCCCGCTCACGGTGCGGGCGGCGACGGTCACGGCCCCGCCCACCGCGGTGGAATGCGACGGCACCGCGGACCTGGTGGGCACCGTCACGACGAACGGCCGCCCGGGCACCCTGACCTACCGTTGGATACGCAGCGACGGCACGCGGTCCGACCTGCTGCGCGAAAAGGTGGCGCGGGGTCAGCGGCAGGCGCGTCTGCACCTGCTGTGGACCTTCGAGGGCCCCGGCCGCTACGAGGCGACGGCGGAGCTCCGGGTCCTGTCCCCTTCCGGCCGGGCGGCAACGGCCCGCCTCGTCTACGACTGCTCCTGAGCCGCGGCCGCTCGGGCACGCGTCCTGGGCCGCCAGGTGGAACCCGCGAGCCCACCCGGCACCCCCGCGCGAGCACCCGGCCGCGACACCGGATCCCTCTGCCCCCTGCTGCGGTCCCAGGGGGTGTCTGACACATGAGCGCGGGAGAAGGAGCGGCGTCCGGTGCGTGCGATCGCAAGGCGGCAACGCGGCGAGCGTGCGTGCCAGACGCCGCGACGCCGCGACGCCGCGGGCATGTGTCAGACCCCCCTAGGAGTCCGCCCGGGCGTGGTAGGAGCGGCGGGTGTGTTCGGTGTGCTCGCGCATGAGGCGGGTGGCCAGCTGCTCGTCGCGGGCCGTGATGGCGGCGATCAGTTCGCGGTGCTCGGCCCAGGACTGCGCGCCGCGCTGCCGGGCGACCGGTGTGTGGTACCAGCGCACACGCCGGTCGACCTGGCCGGCGAGTTCGGCGAGCACGGCGTTGCCCGCCAGTTCCATGACCTTGGCGTGGAAGCGGGCGTTGAGGACGACGGCGGCGTCCACGTCGTCGGCGTCGACGGCCTCGAGGCCCCGGGCCAGGATCTCCTGCAGCGCCTCGATGCCCGCGCGGTCGGCGTTGCGCGCGGCGAGCCGGGCCGCCTCGGCCTCCAGCAGGGTGCGGACGGTGAGGAGCTGGTCGGCCTCCTCCTCCGTCGGCTCATGCACGAACGCGCCCTGTGCGGGACGGAGATCGACCCAGCCCTCGGTGTTGAGACGCTGGAGCGCCTCGCGCACCGGCTGGCGTGAGACGCCCAGGTGACCGGCGAGCTCGCTCTCGACGAGATGCCGGCCGGGCTGCAGGGCGCGGGTGGTGATGAGTTCGAGCAGTGCCTCGTAGACGCGGTCGCGCAGCGGGCCCGGCCGTTCGAGCTTCGGCACCGCCCCCTGGGGCAGTCCTGTCGACACCTTCGCGGTCCCCCTCCTCGGCAGCGCCGTGCACCACCTCGAACGCCGGTGTCACCGCGGACGCCCGTAGTGATTGTCTTTTGTCCACAGCCTACGGCGGCACGCGTGCCGGGGGCCGACGAGTCGGCCTCGTCACTTCCGTCCGGAGGACGGGGAGCTCACGGGCAGCGTACGACCTGGCCGGCGTACGACAGGTTCCCGCCGAAGCCGAACAGCAGCACCGGGTCGCCGCTCGACAGCGCGCCCTGCTCGACGAGTTTGGAGAAGGCCAGCGGGATGCTCGCGGCCGAGGTGTTGCCGGATTCGGTGACATCGCGGGCCACGACGGCGTTGACCGCGCCCAGCCGGCGGGCGAGGGGTTCGATGATGCGCAGGTTGGCCTGGTGCAGCACCACCCCGGCGAGGTCCTCGGGCACCAGTCCCGCCTTCTCGCAGGCCTGGCGGGCCATGACCGGCAGTCGGGTGGCGGCCCAGCGGTAGACGCTCTGCCCCTCCTGCGCGAACCGCGGCGGCGTCCCCTCGATCCGCACCGCGTGGGCCATCTCGGGCACCGAACCCCACAGCACCGGTCCGATCCCGGCCTCCTCGCCCGGTACGCAGGCCTCCACCACGGCCGCGCCCGCCCCGTCGCCGACGAGGACGCAGGTGGAGCGGTCGGTCCAGTCGGCCACGTCGGACATCTTGTCGGCGCCGACGACCAGGACCCGGCTCGCGCCGCCGGCCCGCACGGTGTGGTCGGCGGTGGCGAGGGCGTGGGTGAAGCCCGCGCACACCACGTTGAGGTCCATGACGGCGGGGCCGGGCATGCCGAGGCGGGCGGCGACCCGGGCGGCCATGTTGGGCGAGCGGTCGATCGCGGTGGACGTGGCCACCAGGACCAGGTCGATCTCGTCGGGCGTGCGGCCGGCCGCCGCCAGAGCCTTGGCGGCGGCGTGCGCGGCCAGCTCGTCGACGGGTTCGCCGGGGCCGGCGATGTGACGGGTGCGGATGCCCACCCGGCTCGTGATCCACGCGTCGCTGGTGTCGACCATGCCCGCCAGATCCTCGTTGGTGAGGACCCGGGCGGGCTGGTAGTGGCCGACGGCGGCGATGCGCGAGCCGATCATGGGTGATCCCCCTCGTTTCCGGTTGCGGGATGCACCAGTCTGATCAGTGACTCACCGGTACGAGGGCAGGTGGAGCGACAGGAAACGGGCGTCTGGCTTGTCGGCTTCCCTCAGCCTCCTCGAGCCGGTCCCGGGCGTCCGCGGTCAGCCCGTGAACAGTTGTGTCGCCTTGCGCACGAGCTCGTACACACCGTAGCCGAGCGGAACCCCCACCCAGAGCCAGGAGAAGGCGATGAGACCACGGCGGTCCCCGCTATGCGGATTCCGACTGCTGTCGCCGGTCATCGGCGGCCTCCTTCGGCGTCCCGGGAACGGGCTCGTAATGACGGGGATGGACGGGCCGGACCAGTTCGTTGGCGACGAAGCCGATGACGAGCAGTCCGATCATGATGACCAGCGTCGTTCCGTAGAGGGACGGTCCGTGCTTGCCGGCCTCCTCCTGGCGGTCGGCGACCCAGTTCACGATCAGCGGCCCGAGCACCCCGGCGGTGGACCAGGCGGTGAGGAGCCGGCCGTGGATGGCACCCACCTGGTAGGTGCCGAACAGGTCCTTGAGATACGCGGGGACGGTGGCGAAGCCGCCGCCGTAGAAGGAGAGGATCACCAGGGCGCAGAGCACGAAGAGGGGCTTGGAGGTGTCGCCCAGCAGCCAGATGAGGGCGTACATCAGCGCGCCGACGCCGAGGTAGACCCGGTAGATGTTCTTGCGGCCGATCAGGTCGGAGGTGGTCGACCAGCCGATGCGGCCCGCCATGTTGGCCGCCGACAGCAGGGCGACGAACCCGGCGGCGGCGGTCGCCGACACCGGAGCGGAGGTGTCCGCGAAGAAGTCGGTGATCATCGGGGCGGCTTTCTCCAGGATGCCGATGCCCGCGGTGACGTTCAGGGTGAGCACCAGCCACAGCAGCCAGAACTGCGGGGTGCGCACCGCGGAACGGGCCGACACCTGCGGCCCGTGCGACACCGCGGGCGTCCCGGCCACCGGGCGCGTGGTGCGCGGCACCCGGACCAGCAGCACGCCGAGCAGCATGAACACGGCGTAGGTGAGCCCGTGCACGAGGAAGGCGAGCGCGATGCCAACGTTGTCGTCACCGAAGGACTCGAGCATCTGCGCCGACCACGGCGAGGCGATCAGCGCACCGCCGCCGAAGCCCATGATGGCGATGCCGGTGGCCATGCCGGGCCGGTCGGGGAACCACTTGATCAGCGTGGAGACGGGTGAGATGTAGCCGATGCCCAGGCCGATCCCGCCGACGAAGCCGTAGCCGAGGACGATCAGCCAGTACTGCTCGGTCGCCGCGCCCAGCGCGGAGAGCAGGAAGCCGGAGGAGAAGCAGACCAGGGCGACGGTCATCGCCCAGCGCGGGCCGCGGCGTTCGACGAGGGTGCCGCCGAACGCGGCGGACAGGCCCAGCATCACGATGCCGAGCTGGAAGGGCAGCGCGCTCTGGGTGCCGCTGAGGCCGAGCGCGGACTCGAGCGGCGGCTTGAACACGCTCCACGCGTAGGCCTGGCCGATGGACAGGTGGACGGAGAGGGCGGCGGGCGGGACGAGCCAGCGGCTCCAGCCCGGGGGTGCGACGGGGGGACTCATGAGTCCACAACCGTAGGGAGACGACCGGCCGTTGAGAAGACAGTTGAGCAGACAACCACTGGTACTGCACAAAGCCTTGCTACGGCCCTCTCCATACTGTGGACAATATTTCGTCGACAGAGACGCGGCGATTCCCCTGGTCCTGCGCGTACCGCGGTGGGGACTTCAACCTCACGCTCCATGTGCAGGACAATGAGATCGTGAAGGTCACCTCGCCGCACGACAATCCGGTGGCCCACGGCAATCTGCGCATCGAGGGCCGCTGCGGCTTCACGCACGTACAGAACCGGGACTGAGCGGAACTGGTAGGGACATGGGACGAGTCACGGAACGACGCAAGGTGCTCCGCATCCGGGACGGGGCGGTCTCCAGCCGTCCGGACACGCTCGTCGCCGAGGAACCCCTGGAGATCCGGCTGAACGGCAGGCCGCTGGCGATCACCATGCGCACGCCCGGGGACGACTTCGCGCTCGCCGCCGGCTTCCTGGTCAGCGAGGGGGTGCTGGCCGACGCCTCCGATCTGCAGAACATCGTCTACTGCGCGGGGGCCACCGTCGACGGTTCGAACACCTACAACGTGGTCGACGTGAAGACGTCCCCAGGCGTGGTCGTCCCGGACGTCACGCTGGAGCGCAACGTCTACACCACCTCCTCCTGCGGCCTGTGCGGCAAGGCGAGCCTGGACGCGGTGCGCACCACCACCCGCCACCCGATCGCGGACGCGCCCCCGCTGACGCTGGCGCCGGAGCTGCTGGCGAGCCTGCCGGACCGGCTGCGCGCGGCCCAGCGGGTCTTCGACCGCACCGGCGGCCTGCACGCGGCGGCCCTGTTCGACGAGCGGGGCGCGCTGCTCGACGTACGGGAGGACGTGGGCCGGCACAACGCGGTCGACAAGCTGGTCGGCCGGGCGCTGCAGAGCGGCGGCCTGCCGCTGTCCCGGACCGTCCTGCTGGTCTCCGGCCGGGCCTCGTTCGAGCTGGCGCAGAAGGCGGTCATGGCCGGCATACCGGTGCTGGCGGCGGTCTCGGCGCCGTCCTCGCTGGCGGTGGACCTGGCGGCGGAGACGGGGCTGACCCTGGTGGGCTTCCTGCGCGGCAGTTCCATGAACGTGTACGCGGGTGAGGACCGCATCGCCCTGCGGGCCGCGGCCGCCCGGGGCTGACCGGTCCCGCTCGCTGCACGGCGGCAAGGCCCCTGCCGGCGGGGAGCGCCCCCTGCGCCGCGGGGCCCCGCCTCGGCCCCGTACCGCGCCGCGCCCTGACGTCTCCCGCCGGGCCCCTGGTCGATTGCGGTCGACGACGGATGATCAGTAGGTTCGAGCCGTCGAAGACCGGGTCGGACATCGAACGGCACGCCGTTCCGGCGTGCCAGGGGGCAGGGGGGGGCTCGCACATGCGTAGGCGATTTCGGAACTCGGACCGTTCGGCCCGGCCCTTCCGCAGGCCCCGCCGCGCGGCCGCGTACCTGCTCGCCCTCGCGGTCGTGTGCGTGACGGCCGCGGGCGCCGGATGCGATGTCGTCGCAGGCCCGGACCCGGGCCCGTCCGCGTCCTCCGAGGGCGGTGACGCGCCCGGCCGGGACGGAGGCAGGGCGACGAATCCGCCGCCGGGGCTGCCCGCGGCCTTCACGACCCGCCAGCGGCTCGACTGGTCGGCCTGCCCGGCGCCCTCGGGGGCTCAGGGGGACGGTGACGCCCCGGGCGACGGCTGGGAGTGCGCCACGATGAAGGCGCCGCTGGACTACGAGCGGCCCGGCCGCGACACGATCGACGTCGCCATGATCCGCAAGAGGGCCACCGGACCCGAGCGGAGGCGGATCGGATCGCTGCTGCTCAACTTCGGTGGTCCCGGCCAGTCCGGCGTCGTGGGGCTCCCCGGGTTCGCGAGCGACTACGCCGCGCTCGGCGAGCAGTACGACCTCGTGAGCTTCGATCCGCGCGGCGTCGGCGGGACGGCCCCCGTGATCTGCGGGGAGAAGGAGTACGAGGGGGCCGCCGCCTGCGAGAAGCACTCCGGTGAGCTGCTGCCGTACGTCGGCACCTCCCACACGGCGCGGGACATGGACCTGATGCGCTATCTCCTCGGTGACGAGCAACTGCACTACTTCGGCGTCTCCTACGGCACCAGGCTGGGCGGCGTCTACGCCCATCTGTTCCCCCGGAACGTGGGCCGGCTCGTGCTCGAGGCCCCGGTCGACCCGACGCTGGACCGGCAGCAGGAGGATCTCAGCCAGGTCAAGGCCCTCCAGGGCGCCTTCGACCGCTTCGCCGCACACTGCGCGGAGGCCTACGACGACTGCCCGACCGGCAGCGGCCGCGAGGTGGCCCGGCAGCGCGTCACCGAGCTGCTGGACGGGCTCGCGGAGAAGCCCGCGCCCACCGACGGCGGAGAGGAACTCGACGACGGTCTCGCCGCCCACGCCATCGCCAACCACCTGGACAGCGGCAAGGAGGGCTGGAAGCCGCTGGCGAAGGCGCTCCGCGAGGTCATGGAGCGGGGCGACGGCACCGCGCTGATGGAAGAGGCGTACGACCACGGCCCGGAGACCCAGGCACGCGGCACCCGGGCCGGCGCCGTGGTCCGCGCCGGGGCCTCGGGCGGCAACGGCACGTCCGCCTTCGTGGCGATCACCTGCGCCGACTCCGACCTGCGTCCCGGCTCCGGCGACGACGAGGCGCTGACGAAGCGGATCGAGGCGGCCTCCCCCGTCTTCGGCAGGACATGGTCCGACGGCAGCTACCTCTGCTACGAGTGGCCGTACGACGGCGAGAGCGCCACCCCCGACGTCGGCGCGGACGGTGCCGCTCCGATCCTCGTCGTCGCCAACACCGGCGACCCGACGACGCCCTACGAGGGCGCCGAGCGGATGGCGGCCGAGCTGGGCGAGGGGGTCGGTGTGCTGCTGACGGTGCGGGAGGAGGGTCACGGGTCCTACCCCTTCAACCGGTGCGCGACGCACACCGTCGACACGTACCTCCTGCACGGCACGGCTCCCCCGGCCGGCACGACGTGCTCATGATGCCGGTTCCCCACCGGGAGTGATCTCCGAGGGCTCCGAGGCGCCATGGACCCGGGCCGCGACACCCGCTAGCGTCCCCGACCATGCCCGACGGGACAGCCGGTGCACGGCGGCGGACGGGGACCGGGATCGCGCTGGCGCTGGCCCTGGTCCTCGCGGCCGTGCTGGTCACCGGGTGGCCGGACGGGGACGACGGGGCGCGCGACGACGACTGCCGGCCGCGCACGGTCACGTCCTGGGCCCCCGACGACACCCTCACCGCCGAGTTCGCCCGCTACGGCGACGACCCCGGCCGCACCGACGACTGGACCGGCGGCGACGGCACCCACTCGGTGCGCCTGCCCGACGGCCGGCTGCTGTGGCTGTTCTCCGACACCTACCTGGGCCGGGTGCACCGCCCGCCGAACCCGGTCGGCGAGTCGCACGCCTGGCGGGACACCACCGCCCCACTGGTGCGCAACTCGGGTGTGCTGATGCGGGACGGCCGCCTGGAGGGCACCCTCCCCGCGCCGCTGTTCCCGGACCCGGCGCCGCACCGGTGGCGCTGGCCCGTCGCCGCCCGGGTCGAGCCCCGCTCCCCCGGCTCCGCCGAGCAGGTGCTGCGGGTCCTGCTGTGGGTGCGTGACTCCGCACAGCCACCGTGGATCTACGGCATGCCCACGGCGACCGAGGTCGCCACCCTCTCCCTGCCCGGTCTGCGTCTCGAGTCGGTCGCGACGGTGCTCGACCAGCGGGGGGTCGCCGATCCGTCCCGGCGGGTGCTGTTCGGGACGACGCTGGTCGAGGAGGACGGCTGGACGTATGTCTTCGGCGGTGACGACGGCCGGCCCGCCGCCCGCCCGGCCTCGCACGCGTACGTGGCCCGTGTCCCGGAGGGCGGGCTCGCCGATCCGGCGGCCTGGGAGTACTGGAACGGCTCGGCCTGGCAGACCCGCGCCCGTCCGCGCCCCGTGCTCGGCGACGGGCGGCGCACCGGCGTGGGCAGCGCGTTCTCGGTGGTGCGGGACGAGCGGACGTATGTGCTGTTCACCATGGCCGCGGGTGCCGAGGGGCTGACCACGGTGGCGTCGTACTGGGCCTGCTCCCCGACGGGTCCGTGGCACGGACCGGCGCGGCGGTTCACCCCCGCGCTGCCGCAGGGCGGGACCGCCGCCTACAACCCGCAGACGCACCCGGAGCTGAGCGACGACGGGCGGCTGGTGCTCAGCTACGACGTGAACTGGCTGGAGACGGCCGGAGCGGCCGGGATGCTCAGCCGGAACGTGTCCCTGTACCGGCCCCGGTTCGTGAGCGTCCGGCTCGGCCCGGGACGGTGACCTCCCCGGCCGCCGCGTCGACCGGGTCGTGCGACCGGCGTTTGGCGATCACCGCGCACACCATGAGCTGCATCTGGTGGAACAGCATCAGGGGCAGCACGGCCAGCGAGGCCTGCGCCCCGAACAGGACGCTCGCCATGGGCAGACCGGCGGCCAGGGACTTCTTCGAACCGGCGAACTGGATCGCGATGCGGTCCTCCCGGCCGAACCGCAGTGCCTTGGCGCCGTACCAGGTCAGCAGTAGCATCACCGCGAGCAGCACGGCCTCCACCGCGAGCAGTCCGCCGAGCCGGGCGGGGCTCACCTGCTGCCAGATGCCCCGGACCATGCCCTCGCTGAACGCGGTGTAGACGACGAGCAGGATCGAGCCCCGGTCGACCAGCCCCAGGACCTTCCGGTGCCGGGCGACGAACCCGCCGATCCAGCGGCGCAGCAGCTGCCCGGCGACGAACGGCACGAGCAGCTGGAGCACGATCCGCATCATGGAACCGGCCGAGAACCCGCCCCCGCTGCTGCCCAGCAGCGTCGCCGCGAGCAGCGGGGTGAGGACGATGCCGACCAGCGACGAGAAGGAGCCGGCGCAGATCGCGGCGGGCACGTTGCCGCGGGCGATCGAGGTGAACGCGATCGACGACTGGATGGTGGACGGCACAAGGGTGAGGAAGAGCAGACCCTGGTACAGCGGGTCGGTCAGCAACACCGGGACGAGTCCGCGAGCGGCCAGGCCGAGCACCGGGAACAGGACGAAGGTGCAGGCCAGCACGGTGACGTGGAGCCGCCAGTGCTTGAGCCCGTCCAGGGCCTCGCGGGTGGAGAGCCGGGCGCCGTAGAGGAAGAAGAGGAAGGCGATCGCGGCGGTGGAGGCGCCGGAGGCGAGGTCCGCGCCCGTGCCCCGTGCGGGCAGCAGCGCGGCGACGCCGACCGTCCCGAGCAGGAGCAGGATGTACGGGTCGATCGGCAGCCGGCTCGGCCAGTGCAGGCGTTTCACTGTGCTCCACTTGCTCGTGCTCGTGCTCGTGCTCGCGCGGTGTCCGGGGAAGCCCTCGTCCGGTGGTCACGGGTGTCCCCCTCTCCATCCTGCTTTCCGCGCCCGTGATCGGGAATCCGGTATACCGCTCTCACTGTCATCATGTTCCGCGATGACACGGTTACGCTGACGGCATGTACGACCCGACGCAGCTGCGGACGTTCCTGTCGGTGGCGCAGACGCTGAGCTTCACGCAGGCGGCGCGGCGGCTCGGGCTGCGTCAGTCGACCGTGAGCCAGCATGTGCGGCGGCTGGAGGAGGCGACCGGACGGCAGTTGTTCACCCGGGACACGCACTCGGTGGAGCTGACCGAGGACGGCGAGGCGATGCTCGGCTTCGCGCGGCGGATCCTGGACGTGCACGAGCAGGCGACCCAGTTCTTCACCGGCACCCGGCCGCGCGGGCGGCTGCGGTTCGGGGCGTCGGAGGACTTCGTGCTGACGCGGCTGCCGGAGATCCTCGAACGGTTCCGGCACGAGCACCCGGAGGTCGATCTGGAACTGACGGTCGAACTGTCGGGCATCCTGCACGAGCGGCTGGCCGCGGGCCGGCTGGACCTGGTGCTGGCCAAGCGGCGGCCGGAGGACCCGCGCACGGATCCGCACCGCCTGGTCTGGCACGACGAACTGGTGTGGATCGGGGCGCCGGGGCTGCGGCTGGACCCCGGCCGTCCGGTGCCGCTGATCGTCTACCCGCCGCCGGGCATCACCCGGGCCCTCGCGCTGCGGGCGTTGGAGCGGGAGGGCCGGGAGTGGCGGATCGTCTGCACCAGCGGCAGCCTGAACGGTCTGCTCGCGGCGGCCCGGGCCGGGCTCGGGGTGATGGTGCACTCGCGCGGGCTGATCCCGCCGGGGCTGGCGCGGGTGCCGGAGCGGGCGGGGCTGCCGGAACCGGGCGAGGTGGACTTCGTGGTGGCGCACGGGCGGCGCCGGCCCTCCGCCCAGGATGCGGCCGACGCCCTGGCGGCGGCGATCCTCGCGGGCGGTGACCGGCTGCACCGCGGCGGGCGGGGGTGACGGTACGGAGCGCGCGCACGCTGGGACGAGTGGGGCCGTCCGGCCGCCCCAAGGCACGGTCACGGGCTCGTACAGATTCCGTGGAGATTGCTCCACCGAAACTTACTCTCCGGTCAGGTTTCTGTCCGACCCTTCCGCATGTGAGCGCATTTTCCGTCCCTGACCAGCGCGAACGAGAGCCGCGCTCATCTTTTCGCCCCCTCCCGGCGCGCGGCGCCGTGGGGTAGCTTTCACGGCGCTGTGCGGGACGACGTGGTCCCGCCCCAGTCCGAGCGCTCAGGAGCGGGAGCGGGATTGCGCGAGTTCACCAACCCTCCGTTGGCCCTGGAGCCTCCGGTGGGCGGTCTGGCCGACGTGGTCTTCCGGTATGCCGAGGAAGACCCGTTGCGCGTCGCGCTCGGCCGCAAGGACGACACCGGCGGCTGGCGGGACGTGTCCAGCGCCGAGTTCCGCGACGAGGTGCTCGCCCTCGCCAAGGGCCTGCTGGCGGGCGGCATCCGGTTCGGCGACCGGGTGGCGATCATGTCCCGCACCCGCTACGAGTGGACCCTCTTCGACTTCGCGCTGTGGACGGTCGGCGCGCAGGTCGTCCCCGTCTACCCCACCTCCTCCGCCGAGCAGTGCTTCTGGATGCTGCACGACGCCGAGGTGACCGCCGCGATCGTGGAGCACGAGGACCACGCGATGACGATCGCCACGGTCATCGACCGGCTGCCGCGGATGCGCAGGCTGTGGCAGCTGGACGCGGGCGCCGTGCAGGAGCTGTACGACGCGGGCGCGCACCTCGACGACGAGGTGGTGCACCGGCACCGTCAGGCGGTCACGCCCGACTCGGTGGCGACGATCATCTACACCTCTGGCACCACCGGCCGCCCCAAGGGCTGTGTGCTCTCGCACGGCAACTTCATGTACGAGGCGGACACCGTCATCCAGCGCTGGGAGCCGGTGTTCCACTCCCGCAGGGGCGACGAGGCGTCGACGCTGCTGTTCCTGCCGCTCGCGCACGTCTTCGGGCGGATGGTGGAGGTGGCGGCGATCCGCGGGAGGGTGAAGTTCGGCCATCAGCCGCAGCTGAACGCGGCGGCGCTGATGCCCGACCTGGCCGCCTTCCGGCCGACGTTCTTCCTGGGCGTGCCGTACATCTTCGAGAAGGTGTTCAACGCGGCGCGGCGCAAGGCGGAACGGGAGGGCCGCTCGGGGCCGTTCGAGAAGGCCGTCGACGTGGCCGTGAAGTACGCGGACGCGACGGAGGCGAAGGCCTGGGGCGACGGTCCCGGACCGTCCGCGGCGCTGCGGATGCAGCACCAGCTCTTCGACAAGCTCGTCTACTCCAAGATCCGCGCGGCGATGGGTGGCAGGATCCGGCACGCCATGTCGGGCGGCTCCGCGATGGACCGCCGGCTCGGGCTGTTCTTCGCGGGCGCCGGTGTGCACATCTACGAGGGGTACGGACTCACCGAGTCGACGGCGGCGGCCACCGCCAACCCGCCCGAACGCACCCGTTACGGCACCGTCGGCCAACCCGTCCCGGGGGTCACCGTGCACATCGCGGACGACGGCGAGATCTGGCTGCACGGCGACAACGTCTTCGAGGGCTATCTCAACAACCCCAAGGCCACCGACGAGGCCCTTCACGACGGCTGGCTGGCCACCGGGGACCTCGGTTCCCTGGACGAGGACGGCTATCTGACCATCACCGGGCGCAAGAAGGAGATCCTGGTGACCTCGGGCGGCAAGAGCGTGTCGCCGGGGGTGCTGGAGGAGCGGGTGCGCGACCATCCGCTGGTCAACCAGTGCATCGTGGTCGGCAACGACCGCCCGTACATCGCCGCCCTGGTCACCCTCGACCAGGAGGCGGTGGAGCACTGGCTGACGATGCGCGGCAAGCCGCAGCTGCCGCCGGCCGAGCTGGTGCGGGACGCGGACCTGGAGACGGAGGTGCGGCGCGCCGTGGTCGCGGCCAACACCCTGGTCTCCCAGGCGGAGTCGATTCGTACGTTCCGCATCCTGGCGCAGCCGTTCACCGAGGAGCACGGGCTGCTCACCCCGTCACTGAAGCTGAAGCGCAAGGCGATCGAGAAGGCGTACCTGGAAGAGGTCGAGGCGCTCTACCGCGTGTGAATACGGCGGTCAGGAATGCGGCGCGGGCAGTGATCGTTGACGATGGGGTAACACCTGACCACAAACGAAGGATCGAGAGCTCGTGAGCAAGGTCCCCCCGATCATCCTGAACAACGGCGTCGAGATGCCTCAGCTGGGGTTCGGCGTCTGGCAGGTACCGGACGCGGAGGCCGAGACGGCCGTGGCGACGGCGCTGGAGGCGGGCTACCGCAGCATCGACACCGCGGCGATCTACGGCAACGAGGAGGGCACCGGCCGGGCCGTCGCCGCGTCGGGCATCCCGCGCGAGGAGCTCTTCGTCACCACCAAGGTCTGGAACAGCGACCACGGGTACGACGCCACGCTGCGCGCCTTCGACACGTCCCTGGCGAAGCTCGGCCTCGACCACGTGGACCTGTACCTCATCCACTGGCCCACGCCCGCCCGCGACCGGTACGTCGACACGTACAAGGCGTTCGAGAAGCTGTACGCCGACGGCCGGGTCCGTGCCATCGGTGTGTCGAACTTCCTGCCGGAGCACCTGGAGCGCCTGATCGGCGAGACGTCGGTCGTCCCGGCGGTCAACCAGATCGAGCTGCACCCGCATCTGCAGCAGCACGCCGCGCGTGAGTACCACGCCGAGCAGGGCATCGCCACGGAGGCGTGGTCGCCGCTGGGTTCCGGCAAGGGCATCCTGGAGATCCCGGCGATCGTCGCGATCGCGCAGAAGCACGGCCGTACGCCGGCCCAGGTGGTGCTGCGCTGGCACCTCCAGCTGGGCAACATCGTCATCCCGAAGTCGGTGACGCCGTCCAGGATCGCGGAGAACATCGACGTGTTCGGCTTCGCTCTGGACGCCGAGGACCTCGCCGCGATCAGCGCGCTGAACGAGGACCGGCGGCTGGGTTCGCACCCGGCGGAGTTCAACGCCGGCTGACCCGCCCGGCACCCGACGGCCTCCCCGGACCCGGGGAGGCCGTCGGACCGCTCAGGGCCTTTCGCCGGGATCGCCTGGCCGTGGCCGACGGTGCATCTCGGCCGAGCCGGCCCCGCGACGCCAGGGCGATCCACATGACAGGCCCCAGTGGGGCCGGCCGACGGGGCGGCCCGACCACGGTGTTGACGTCGACTCCCTCCGACTGGTCCAGGGCCCGCACCACCGAGTCGGCGATCCGGTCGGCGGTGAGCAGATGCCCGGGTGGAAGGCTGCCGTGGGCGTCCCCGAACGGGGTTTCCACGCGGCCGGGTGTGACGCCGACGTCCCAGTCGGCGACCTGCCGCCGGGTGTTCTCGGCGAGCCCGGTCACCGCGTACTTGGTCGCGCCGTACGGATTGCCCGGCATGGGCACGAACCCGGTGACGCTGCCGACCAGCACGATCCGTCCGCGGGTCTCCTTCAGGGCGTCGATGGAGGCGCGGATCGGCAGGGCGGGGCCGAGGACGTTGGTCAGCACCCTCTCGGTCCATCGCCGGGAGAGCCCTCCGTCAAGCCGTCACACGGGCCGCACCGCCGTGTGGACGGTGTGGGCGGCCAGGACGAACACGTCAGGGCGGTGGTGCACGCTCGCCGTGTCGTCGGGGTCGAGGAGGCGGTCGAGGGCGGCGCGGTCGTCGGCGTCCAGGTCCTCGGCCATGATCTCGCGAGCGCGGGTGAGGACGGCGACCGCGTAGGCGCGGGCGCGGTCCGTGGCGGGGGCGGGCAGGTCGAGGAGGAACGTGCGCGTGCGAGTGTGGTGCAGACCGGCCGAGGCCAGCAGCGCGGGCCAGTCCTCCACGACGGCCACCGAGCCCGGCAGCTCGGCGCGCATCCGGCTGAACCGCTCCTCCTCCGCCGCGTCGAGGCGCGCCTGGAGCCCCGGCCGGCCGAACCCGATGTCACGGGGCAGGAAGCGGGCGGGCAGGCCGCCCTCCATCACCGCCAGCGTGCCGCCGGGCGCCAGACGCTCGGCGCAGGCGGCGAGCGCGGCGCTCTGGTCCCCCAGGTGGTGGATGCTGCGGCTGGCCCACAGCAGGTCGGCCGGGTAGTCCAGTTCGTCGAGCACGCCGGGGAGTTCACCGGCGAGGGTGCCGAAACGGTCGGCCGCCCCCTGCCGCTCCGCCCGCGCGCGGGCCCGCTCCAGCAGCGGCTCGGAGCCGTCGACGGCCATGACCCGGGCCCCCGGGAACGTCTCGGCGAACAGCGCGGCGATGACGCCGGGACCGCTGCCCGCGTCCACGATCAGTCCCGGTTCGGTCACCTCCTTCGCAAGCCAGCTCAGGGCGCGCTCGTACAGCGGGGTGAACAGCTCCGCCTGCGATTCGAGCAGGGGCGCCAGCTCGGCCCAGTCGATGTCGTCGTGCCCGTGCCCGTGCCCGTGCCCGTGGCCGTGTCCCTGCTCGTGCTCGTGGTGGTGCGCCATGGTGTCAGCCTCTCCGCTCGGATGCCGTCAGGGTGCGACGACGCACCGGACCGGAGCAACCGTTGTTGCCGGTCGCGCAAAAAGGCGGGCCGGGGAGAGACGCGCGGCGGTCCGCCGGGTCCGGGCCTGGACGGCCCGGACCCGGCGGACCGGTGGTCAGCCCGTCACGACAGCGGCGGGTACGCGTTCTTCATCAGCTCCTGGAACTGGGCGGAGAACCAGTGTCCGGAGATCGGGGCGTTCGGCAGCGCCCCCGACATGCTGTTGCCGTTGCGCGGGTTGCCCTCGTAGGTCGGGTCGCACATCCGGTCGAAGCCCTTGCCCTCGTCGTTGTCGATGACCTCGCTCGCCCCGTCGGACTCGCCCGGGGGCTTCATCCACACATAGGCGTCGATCCCGGGCTCCGGGGAGGCCTGGGGCCGCTCACCGAGTCCCGCACCCGACTGGTTGCACCAGTTGCCGGTGTTGAAGCGGCGGTCGTAGCGGCCGCCGTCGACGTAGGTGTTCACGTCGGTGGTGGCGCCGGGGCCGGTGGGCCGGTCCGCGCCGCCCCAGCCGTTGCGGGAGGTGTCGATCAGCATGCCGATGCCGGAGTCGAAGCCGATCGAGACCAGTTCCTCACGCAGCGCCTGGGCGTACGACAGCTCGTCGACGTAGCGGTTCCAGCTGACCCAGTCCGACTCGCGCACCGACTTGCCGGCCACGTTGTCGTTGATGGAGAAGTTCTCCTCCTTCAGGGCGCTGTAGTTGGCCGTGTTGGCGATGAAGCCGTGCACGTCGGCGACGGTCGCGCCCTCGGCGTTCGCGGCCTGCTTGAACAGCTCCGCCGAGGGACCGAAGTTGTCGTCCCAGCCCAGCCAGCCGTGGTGGCCGGCGTCCACGTAGTTGTAGACGTTGGGGGCGTCGCCCAGCTTGTTCAGGGCGTAGCCGACGCCCTTGATGTAGTTGCCGTTGGCCTTCATGATGTCGCAGTTCTCGGTCACGGTCTCCCGCGGCGACACGTTGGTGACCAGGTTGGGGAGCGAGTCGATCTCGACCGTGGTGACGATCCGCAGGTCGGCGTACTTCGAGTCGGAGAGGATCTCCGCGATCGGGTCGATGTAGTCGGTCTTGTACTTGTCGATCTCCGTCGGGCCCAGCTCGCCGTTGGAGGCGAGGGCCGCGCAGTCACGGCCGGGCAGGTTGTAGATGACGAGCTGGACGACGAGTTCGCCGGAGCCCTTCTGCTCGAGCGCCGCGTCGAGATGGTCGCGCAGGCTCATCTTGCCGCCTGCGCCGTTGATGGCGGCGATGCGGTCCAGCCAGACACCGGTGGGCTGGTCGGCGATGCGGTCGCCGCCCGGCTCGGCGGCGGCGTTCGCGGACCATTCGGGGTTCACGTACACCTTGGCGCCGTCATAGGGGTTGTCCACCCGGTCGCCCTCGGGCGGGTCGGTCGGGTCCGGCGGATCGGTCGGGCCGCCGGAGTCGACGTTGCAGGTCACGCCGTCGAGGGTGAAGGTGGCGGGGACCGCGTTGCTGCCGCTGTAGGTGCCCTGGAAGCCGAAGGTGGCCGAACCGCCGTTGGCGAGCGTGCCGTTGTAGGACTCGTTGGCCGCGGTGACGTTCGCGCCGGACTGGGTGATCTTGGCGTTCCAGCCGCTGGTGACCCTCTGGTTACCGGCGTAGGACCACTTCACCGCCCACGACGACTTCGCGGCGCCGTTGTTGGTGACCGTCACGGACGCGGTGAAGCCGGTGTCCCACTGGTTCTGCACCTTGTAGTCCACGGTGCAGGGGACGGCGGCCGCGCCGGCGTCGCCGGGGACGGCGGCGATCGCCGTCCCGGTGGCGCCGGCGACCAGCGTCATGGCGGCGAGGAGCGCGGTTCTGGTGCGACTCATGGTGCGGGTTTCCTATCCGTAGGGGGCTGTCCTTCTGGGCCGCGGGAACGAGCGCGCGGCCTGGTGCCTTACGGGTGGGGGTACCGTCCGGGCCTGGTCGGGACAGGCCGCGGGGCCGGCCGGACATTCCGGACGGCACGCACGGCACAGGGGATCCCACGGGAACGAGCGACCCCGCGTCAGGTGCTCCACGTGTGCTCGGGGATGGCTCAAAGTACTGAACGCGGGGGGTGGCGCATCGAGCGACTCCTTGCAGCTCGGACGCGTCGCAACGGACGCGTCGACTGATGGAACCGCTCCCACTGGTGCACATGAAGCTAGCGCCAAGTGACGGCGAAGAACAGGGGGACTGCTGACATTCACTCAACTCGAAGCGTCGAATCTTTTCGATTCTCCACAAGGCTTGACCGGTCATCACCCCGTCCCCACTATGGGAGCGCTCCCACTGGTTCAAGGCTTGACATGACGAGTCGCAGGAGGAACCAGCACCATGCATCCCCCACCCAGGAGACGCAGGGGCGTGCGACGGCTGTTAACGGCCGCCGCGGCAGCTCTGGCGCTCCCGCTCACGATGCTCTCGGCGGGCTCGACTGCCGCTCAGGCGGCCGCCGTCCAGTGCAGCGTCGACTACAAGACGAACGACTGGGGGTCCGGCTTCACCGCCGACCTGACCCTCACCAACCGCGGCACCGACGCCATCGACGGCTGGACCCTGACGTACGACTACGCGGGCAACCAGAAGCTCTCCAACGGCTGGAACGGCACCTGGTCGCAGTCCGGCCGGACCGTGACCGTGAAGGACGCCGGGTACAACGCCCGGATCGCCGCCGGCGGCGCGGTCACGACCGGCGCCCAGTTCACCTACAGCGGCAGCAACGCCGCCCCCACGTCCTTCGCGATCAACGGCACCACCTGCACCGGCGCCCACCAGCCGCCGATCGCCGTGCTGACCAGCCCCGAGGCCGGCGCCGTCTACACCCAGGGCGAGACGGTCCCGCTCGCGGCCACCGCCGCGGCGGCCGACGACGCCACGATCACCAAGGTGGAGTTCTACGACGACACCGAGCTGCTGGGCACCGACACCAGCGCGCCCTTCACGCTCTCGGTCGCCGACTTGACCGTGGGCAGTCATTCGCTGGTGGCGAAGGCCCACGACAGCATGGGTGCCTCCGCCGACTCCACTCCGGTGGGCATCACGGTCGCCTCGGGTCCCGCCGTGGTGGCGACGCCGTCCCAACTCGGCGTTCAGCAGGGTGAGTCGGGCACCTACGAGGTCAAGCTGTCCAAGCAGCCGACCGGGAGCGTGACCGTCACCACGACGCGCGCGAGCGGCAACTCCGGGCTGTCGGTCTCCGGCGGCGCCTCGCTCACCTTCACGGCGTCGAACTGGAACACCGCGCAGACGGTGACCATCTCCGCCGACGACTCCGGCAGCGGCTCGGCCGTCTTCGAGTCCTCGGCACCCGGCCACGCCAAGGCGGCGGTCACGGTGACCCAGCTCGGGGCGGAGAAGACGTACGACGCCCGCTTCCTGGAGCTGTACGGGAAGATCACCGACCCCGCGAACGGCTACTTCTCCCCCGAGGGCATCCCGTACCACTCCGTCGAGACGCTGATCGTCGAGGCACCGGACCACGGTCACGAGACGACCTCGGAGGCCTACAGCTACCTGCTGTGGCTGCAGGCGATGTACGGCAAGGTGACCGGTGACTGGTCGAAGTTCAACGAGGCCTGGGAGATCATGGAGCAGTACATGATCCCGACCCACGCCGACCAGCCGACCAACTCCTTCTACAACGCCTCGAAGCCGGCGACCTACGCGCCCGAGCACGACACCCCGGACGAGTACCCGTCGCAGCTGGACTCCGGTGTCTCCGTCGGCCCCGACCCGATCGCCGCGGAACTGAGGAGCGCGTACGGCACGGACGACGTCTACGGCATGCACTGGATCCAGGACGTCGACAACGTGTACGGCTACGGCAACTCGCCCGGCAAGTGCGAGGCGGGCCCGTCGGACACCGGGCCGTCGTACATCAACACCTTCCAGCGCGGCCCGCAGGAGTCGGTCTGGGAGACCGTCCCGCAGCCCACCTGCGACGCCTTCAAGTACGGCGGCACCAACGGCTACCTGGACCTGTTCACCAAGGACGCGTCCTACGCCAAGCAGTGGAAGTTCACCAACGCCCCGGACGCCGACGCGCGTGCGGTGCAGGCCGCCTACTGGGCGGACCTGTGGGCGAAGGACCAGGGCAAGGGTTCCCAGGTGTCCGCGACCGTCGCCAAGGCCGCGAAGATGGGTGACTACCTGCGCTACGCCATGTACGACAAGTACTTCAAGAAGATCGGCAACTGCTCCAGTCCCTCGTGCCCGGCCGGCACCGGCAAGGACGCCTCGCACTACCTGCTGTCCTGGTACTACGCCTGGGGCGGTGCCACCGACACCTCGGCGGGCTGGGCCTGGCGCATCGGCTCCAGCCACGCGCACGGCGGCTACCAGAACCCGCTCGCCGCGTACGCGCTGAGCGAGTACGCGCCGCTGAAGCCGAAGTCGGCGACGGGCGCGGACGACTGGGGCAAGTCGATGCAGCGGCAGCTGGAGTTCTACCGCTGGCTGCAGTCCGACGAGGGCGGCATCGCCGGCGGCGCGACCAACAGCTGGGCGGGCCGGTACACCTCCCCGCCGTCGGGCACGCCGACCTTCTACGGCATGTACTACGACGAGAAGCCCGTCTACCACGACCCGCCGTCCAACCAGTGGTTCGGCTTCCAGGCGTGGTCGATGGAGCGGGTGGCGGAGCTGTACCAGCAGACGGGCAACGCGCTCGCCAAGTCCGTCCTCGACAAGTGGGTGGACTGGGCGCTCTCCGAGACCACGATCAACCCCGACGGCTCCTTCCGGATCCCGTCGACGCTGCAGTGGTCGGGCAAGCCGGACACCTGGAACGCGTCGTCCCCGGGCGACAACGGCGATCTGCACGTCACGGTCGCGGACTACACCAACGACGTCGGGGTGGCGGCGGCCTACGCCAAGACGCTGACGTACTACGCCGACCGCTCCGGTGACACCGAGGCGGCGTCCACGGCGAAGGCGCTGCTGGACGGCATGTGGGAGAACAACCAGGACGCGCTGGGCATCGCCGTCCCGGAGACCCGCGCCGACTACAACCGCTTCGACGACCCGGTGTACGTCCCCAGCGGCTGGAGCGGCACCATGCCGAACGGCGACCGGATCGACTCGTCGTCGACCTTCGCCTCGATCCGGTCCTTCTACCAGGACGACCCGGCCTGGTCGAAGATCGAGAGCTATCTCGAGGGCGGCGCCGCGCCGACGTTCACGTACCACCGGTTCTGGGCCCAGGCCGACATCGCCCTGGCCATGGGCTCGTACGCGGAGCTTCTCGAATAGTCCCCGCCGAGGCTCCGTGTACCGGCCCCGGCACCTGACGCCGGGGCCACCATCCGGCCGGGCGGCCCTCTCGCGCACGGAGGGCCGCCCGGCTCCCGCACGCCCGTCCCCGGTTCGCCGGGAACCCGCTGGTGGTCGACGAGGGCTCGGCCGACGAGCGGGCCCTGGGGCGCCGGCCGCTCAGGGCGTGAGCACGGGGTCGCCGGGTGCCGGCTTGCGGTAGGCGCGGAGGCGGAACACGGGGTCGGGGCGGGGCCGGTCCTGGTCGGGGAGCTCGGACAGCCGGGCGGCGAACTGCTCGGCGATCGGTTCCCCGGGCGGCAGCGTGACGAACCAGCCGCGGCGCAGGTCCGTGATGGTGCGACGGGGGCTGCGGCCCTGACCGTGCCCCCGGAAGCGGGCCTGTCCGGCGGGGAGCAGTCCGTGCCCCGCGGCCCAGGCCGTCACATCGGCGGGGGCGTCGGGCACCGGGCTGGGCGGGCGGGCGGCGAGGACCGCGTCGATGTCGCTGCCCACGTTGTGGGAGGCACCCTTGTGGACGGTGGTGATGTAGACCCCGCCGGGCCGCAGCACGCGGGCGCACTCGCCGACGACCGTGCGGACCTCCTCCGGGCCGGACAGCAGATGCAGCAGCCACACACTGACCACGGTGTCGAACCGGGCGTCGCCGAAGGGCAGTCGGCGGCTGTCCGCGCGGACGACGGCGCCCGGCAGGCGGGCGGCGGCCATCCGGGTCATCGACGGGGCGAGGTCGGCCCCCGTCACCCGCAGGCCGGCGCGGGCGGCGGCGAACCGCCGGGTCACGATGCCGGTGCCGCAGGCGACGTCCAGCAGATCGCGCGCACCGCCCGGCACGAGACTCAGCACGGCCTCGGCGGCGGCCGCCGCCCGGGCCTCACCGCCGCGCAGGGCGTCGTACCGTTCCGCTTCCTCGTCGTAGTCCAGCACGTGCCTCAGTGTGCACCGTGTCCGGGCGCCACGTCCTCCACCCTGCGGGCGAGCTCGAGGTCCTTGGCGGTGACGGCGCCGCCCGCGCTGTGGGTGTGCACGGACAGGGACACGGTGTTGTAGCCGAGGGTGAGGTCGGAGTGGTGGTCCAGTTCCTCCTGCACCTGGGCGATGTGCACGACCATCGCCGTCGCCGCGAAGTGCGAGCCGAGCCGGTAGGAACGGGTGAGGCGGCCCTCCTCGAGCGACCAGCCCGGCAGTTCCGCCAGCCGGTCCTCGATCTCCTTCTGCGACAGCGGTTCGACGGGCATGGGCTGCGCTCCTTCGCCGGGTTCGGGTCTCGTGCCGGATTCCCAGGCTGCCACAGAAGGGGCCCCGGGACCCTGGTCGCACACGGGCGGCTCCCCGGGACGGCCGCCTGTCGACTACGGTCCTGACATGACCACAGTCCCGTCCGAAGCCACCGCCGGCACCGACGGCGTGGGCCCCTTGCTGCGTGCCTGGCGGGAGCAGCGGCGGGTCAGCCAGCTGGAGCTGGCCCTGCGCGCCGACTCCTCCGCCCGGCACATCAGCTTCATCGAGACCGGCCGCTCCCGGCCCAGCGAGGAGATGGTGCTGCGGCTGGCCGAGGAGCTGGACGTCCCGATGCGGGAGCGCAACGCCCTGCTGCTCGCCGCGGGGTACGCTCCCCGGTTCCCGCACACCCCGTTGGACGACCCCGCGCTGGACGCGCTGCGGGACGGCATCGAGCGGCTGATCAGCGCCTTCGAACCGTATCCGGCGCTCGTGGTGGACGCGATGTACGACGTCGTGGCGGCCAACCGGGGGGTGATGATGCTGTTCGACGGCGTCCCGGAGTCGCTGCTGACGCCGCCGCTTAACGCGGTGCGGCTCACCCTGCACCCGCAGGGGCTGGCACCGCGGATCCTGAATCTGCGGGAGTGGCGGGGGCATCTGCTGGAGCAGATGCGGCGGGACATCGCGCTGCGCCGCTCCGAGCCGCTGCGGGCGCTGTACGAGGAGGTCGCGGCGTTCCCGGTCCCGGACACCGGCGAGCGGCGGCCGGAGGAACAGGACGCGCCGGTGGCGTACTTCGCGCTGCCGATGGTGATCGAGCACGAGGGCCGGCGGCTGTCGTTCGTGTCGTCGATCTCCACCTTCAACACACCCATGGACGTGACCGTCGCCGAGCTGGCCGTGGAGACGCTGCTCCCGGCGGACCCGGCGACGGCCAAGTACCTTCAGTCCTGGCTGAGCTGACGCGCCCTCAGCGCCATGTGCTGCAGTACGGCGAAGCCCGCCACGGTGAGCGCCTGGAGGACCGTCCACACCGCGCCCGCCGTGGTCGGGGTGAGCCACAGCGCGAGGGCGGCGAGACTCACGACGGCCCAGGCGAGGTTGGCCTCGACGACGATCCGTACGCCCGCCGTGGGCGGGTGGCGGCGGGCGGCCAGCAGGCCCACGCCGGCCGCGTAGACGGCGAGGAAGGCGCCGAGGCCCAGCAGCAGGCCGGAGCCGGCGCCGAGGAAGCGTCCGAGGGGGCCGAAGAGGGCGAGATAGGCGAGCGCGTTGGCGCCGGTCACCGCGGCGTCCAGGGCCAGGAAGCGGCGCAGCATCAGCTGCGGCTCCACGGTCCGGGCGAGCGCGGCAAGCTGGGTCGCGGACATGACGAATCACCCTCCGTCGGGATCGGTGGCGGCGGCCGGTGCCGGGTCCCGGGCCGGAGTGCGAGCCGGCCCGGGACCCGGTGCGTCCACGATCCCGTGGGGGCGGCGGCAGGTCGATTACCTGCCGGGTAATACGGCTGAGGGAGCAGGGAAACAAGGCGGTTCACCGCGGCCCGTGAGAGTGTCGGAGGGACATGAAAGACTGAGCGCATGCCCGGGCGCGTTGGGGAGGCGTGGCGTGAGTGAGCGGCGGGCCGCACCGACCGTGGGCCAGGTGGTTCTGGGAAGGCGGCTGCATGAGCTGAGGGAGGCCGCGGGCCTCTCGCGGGAGGAGGCGGCCCGGATCCTGCGGGTGGCGCCCGCGACCGTGCGGCGGATGGAGACGGCCGAGGTCGCGCTGAAGATCCCGTACGTCCAGCTGCTGCTGACCGCGTACGGGGTGCCGGACAGCGAGTCCGTCGCGTTCGTGGAGCTCGCCGAGGAGGCGAACCGGCCGGGCTGGTGGCAGCGGTACCACGATGTGCTGCCCGAGTGGTTCAGCATGTATGTGAGCCTGGAGGGCGCCGCCCGGATCATCCGGACCTACGAGCCGCACTTCGTGCCGGGGCTGCTGCAGACCGAGGACTACGCGCGCGCCGTCCTGAAGGCGGGGACGATCGGCAACGCGGGGCGGGAGGCCGTCGAGCGGCATGTGTCCCTGCGCATGGAGCGTCAGCGGCTGCTGGAGCGCAGCGATCCCCCGCACCTGTGGGTGCTGATGGAGGAGACGGTCCTGCGGCGCCCGGTGAGCGCCGACGGCCGGGTGATGCGGGACCAGCTCGACAAGCTTCTCGAGTACGCCGAACGGGACCGCGTCACGCTCCAGATCGCCGAGTTCGCGGACGGTCCGCACCCGGGGACGTACGCGCCCTTCTCGCTGTTCCGCTTCGCCGAGCCGGAGCTGCCCGACATGGTGTTCACCGAATATCTGACGGGGGCCCTGTACCTGGACTCCCGCAAGGAGGTCGCGGTGCATCTGGAGGTCCTGGACCACATGACGGCGCGGGCGGCCTCGACGCAGCGCACGGAGAAGCTGCTGCGGGAGTGCCGGGAACACTACTGAGCCCCGCGCCCGCCACGGGGGTCAGGCCGCGCCGTCCTTGCGTTCGCCGGTGTCGGTGTCCTTGTCGTCGTCGACGATCTCCGCGTCGACGACGCCGTCGTCGTCCTGCGGTGCGGTGTCCTGTCCGGCGTCCTCGGTGGGGCCCGTCGAGGTCTGCGCGTACATCGCCTGGCCCATCCGCTGGCTGACCGAGGCGAGTTTCTCGACGCCGGCGCGGAGTTCGGCCGTTTCGGTGCCCTCCCGCTCCAGCAGCTGCTTCAGCTCCGTGACGGCGGACTCGACCTCGCCCTTGGTGTCGCCGGGCACCTTGTCGCTGTTGTCGCGCAGGAACCGCTCGGTCTGGTAGACGAGTTGCTCGGCCTGGTTGCGGGTCTCGGCGGCCTCCCGGCGCTTGCGGTCCTCCTCGGCGTACTGCTCGGCGTCGCGCATCATACGGTCGATGTCGTCCTTGGGCAGGGCCGAGCCGCCGGTGACGGTCATCTTCTGCTCACGGCCCGTGGCGAGGTCCTTGGCGGACACGTGCATGATCCCGTTGGCGTCGATGTCGAAGGCCACCTCGATCTGCGGGACGCCGCGCGGGGCCGGGGGAAGGCCGGTGAGGTCGAAGACGCCGAGCTTCTTGTTGTAGGCGGCGATCTCACGTTCGCCCTGGTAGACCTGGATGCCGACCGAGGGCTGGTTGTCGGTGGCGGTGGTGAAGATCTCCGAACGCCGGGTGGGGATCGTGGTGTTGCGTTCGATCAGCTTGGTCATGATGCCGCCCTTGGTCTCGATGCCCAGGGACAGCGGGGTGACGTCGAGGAGCAGCACGTCCTTGACGTCGCCGCGCAGGACGCCGGCCTGCAGCGCGGCGCCGAGGGCCACGACCTCGTCGGGGTTGACGCCCTTGTGCGGCTCCTTTCCGGTGAGCTCGCGGACCAGGTCGGTGACGGCGGGCATACGGGTGGAGCCGCCGACGAGGATGACGTGGTCGATGGCGGAGAGTTTCACACCGGCGTCCTTGACGGCCTGGTGGAAGGGCGTCTTGCAGCGTTCCAGCAGGTCCTCGGTGAGCTCCTGGAACTGGGCGCGGGTGAGTTTCTCGTCGAGGTGCAGGGGGCCCTCGGAGGATGCCGTGATGTAGGGCAGGTTGATGGTGGTCTCCGTGGAGGAGGACAGCTCGATCTTCGCCTTCTCGGCGGCCTCCCGCAGCCGCTGCACGGCCATCTTGTCCTGCGCCAGGTCGACGCCGTACTGCCCCTTGAAGCGTTTGGCGAGGTACTCGACGACACGCTGGTCCCAGTCGTCACCGCCGAGGTGGGTGTCGCCGTTGGTGGCCTTCACCTCGATGACGCCCTCGCCGATGTCGAGCAGCGACACGTCGAAGGTGCCGCCGCCCAGGTCGAACACGAGGACGGTGTGGTCGTTCTCCTTGTCCAGGCCGTAGGCGAGGGCGGCCGCCGTGGGCTCGTTGATGATCCTCAGTACCTTGAGGCCGGCGATCTCCCCGGCCTCCTTGGTGGCCTGCCGCTGGGTGTCGTCGAAGTACGCCGGTACGGTGATGACGGCGTCGGTGACGTCCTCGCCGAGGTACGCCTCGGCGTCCCGGCGCAGCTTCTGCAGCACCCGGGCGGAGAGTTCCTGCGCCCGGTAGCGGGTGCCGTCGACGGATCCCTCCGAGGGGAAACGCCACTGTGCGTCGCCCATGTACCGCTTGACCGAGCGGGCGGTGCGGTCGATGTTGGTCACGGCCTGCCGTTTGGCGACCTCGCCGACCAGCACCTCGCCGTTCTTGGCGAAGGCCACGACCGAGGGGGTGGTGCGCGCCCCCTCCGCGTTGGCGATGACGGTGGGCTCACCGCCCTCCAGCACGGCCACCACCGAGTTCGTGGTTCCCAGGTCGATTCCGACGGCACGTCCCATCGCTGTCCCCTTCCGCCAGGGCACCTCTCCGGACTTCCAGCACAAAACTTGAGCGCCCTGTTGTCAATAGTGTGAACGGGTGGTTGTCAACGGCGGGTGTGGGCGTCCGTGTGCCCGCGCAGTTCCAGCGCGCGCCGGGGACGGTCGGTGATCAGCACGTCCACCCGCGGGTCACCGAGGAAGTTCCGCAGCGCCCCGTCCTCGTTGACCGTCCACACCATGGTGAACAGTCTGTTACGGGCGGCCTCGCGCAGCACGGTGGCGCGGGCCAGACGCTGGTGCACGGCGACCCCGTGGGCGCCGCAGGCGCGGACCCGGCGCATGGGGAGCAGTTCGCTGAGCCGGGTGGCCAGCAGTCGGCGCCGGTCGATGTCCCGGCCGTCGCGGCCGAGGGACAGGACGGTGCGCACGCGCGGGTGGGCCGCGGTGATCGCGGCGACGGAGCGGTCCTCGAGGGTGGTGGCGACGAAGCCGTCCTCGCCGAGGAGGGCGACGGCGCGGCCGATCAGCTCCCGCTCGTGGCCGGTCTCCTTCAGGTCGAGATGTCCCACGAGCCTCCCGGAGATCAGCTCCATGACCTCGTCCACGACGGGCACCCGGTGGCCGGCGCGCGCGTTGAGCTCCGCGTGGGTGAGCGTGGACAGGTGCGGGCCGGTGCGGCCCACCCGGGGGTCGTGGTGGACGACGAACACGCCGTCGGCCGTGCGCCGGACGTCGAACTCGACGTACTCCGCGCCGGACGCGAGCGCGTCCTCGTACGCCTCCCAGGTGGCCGGTCCTGCGCGCTCGGAGCCTCCCTGGTGGGCAGAGACGGCGGGTCGTGGCGTCATGGTGGTCGCTCCCGGAGGGGGACGTGCCGCAGGCCGCTCCCCGGGGAGCGGCCTGCGGTGGCTCGGCGCGGCGAGCCGGTCAGGCGAGCTTCGCCGTCAGGGTGATGTTCGTGCCCTTCAGCGCCTGGCTGACCGGGCAGTTCACCTTGGCGTCCTCCGCGGCGGCGACGAAACCGGCCTCGTCCAGGCCGGGGACGGTGCCCTCGACGGTGAGGTGGATGCCGGTGATGCCCTCACCCGGCACGAAGGTGACGTCGGCGGAGGTGGTCAGCTTGGTCGGCGGGGTGCCGGCCTTGTCGAGACCGTTGGAGAGGGCCATCGAGAAGCAGCTGGAGTGCGCGGCGGCGATCAGCTCCTCGGGGCTGGTCCTCCCGTTCGCCTCCTCGGCACGCGACGCCCAGGTGACCGGCTGCTCGGCGATGCTGCCGGAGGAGTCGAAGGCGACGACCCCGCTGCCCTTGAAGAGACTGCCTTCCCAAACGGTGTGTGCGGAGCGCGTGGCTGCCATGACGCATCCTTTCGAAAATGTCCGGCCGTGTGTCCGGCGGTGCTCGGTCCGGGCCCCCGTGTCACCGGGTGCCCTCCCCCATCCGATCACATCACGGCTCAACTCACCCGGAAGACGGGCCCTCTCGCGGTGAACGGCAGCCGCGCGCCCTGCGGGATCAGGTAGGCGTGCTCGCGGCGCACCCGCAGCACGTCGCACCACCCGTCGGTGATGACGAGGACCGGCGCGGTGGGCGGGAAGTCGTCGGCGCGCTGGAGGAGGTCGATGCCGGGCTGCAGGACCGTGCCGCCCCGTCCGTGCACCCGCACCCTCCCGGCGATGTCGGTGACCGGCACATAGCCGGCGTCGTGCGGGGCCGCGTCGCAGAACACCACGCGCGCGGCGGGTACGTCGCGGGCCTCGGCGTAGGAGGCGATGGCGCCCAGTGCCTTGCCGAGCAGCACCCGGTTCATGGAGCCGGAGGTGTCCAGCACGACGCCGAAGGTGCAGCGGGCGATCTCCTCGGGCGGGAAGTACCGTCCCGCGCGGGGGATGTCGGGGGTGGACGCCTGGCGCCGGGAGGGCCGCGCGTACGAGCGGACCGGCTGGGGGCTCGGTACGTACTCGTCGAACCAGCGGGCGAGGCGGGCGTCCCAGGGCACCGGCGGATGGCTGAGCGCGCGGATCTCCTCGACCAGACCGCCGGGCAGGAAACCGCGTCCCTGCCGGTCGTGCAGGTCGAGGCCCTGGGCGAGGCCGCGGCGGTAGAAGCCGTCGAGGTCGACGCAGTCGCGGGGCGGGCCGAGGGGGCCGCCCAGCATGTCGCCGAGGCCCTTGCCGCGCAGGGTGGCGAAGCGCCGCATGCGGCGCAGGCCGGCGGCGATGCGGTCGTAGACCTCCTCGGCGGACAGTCCGGCGAGCTCCTTGTCGTGCAGCAGGCCCTCGGGCATGGTGCCGACCTGCATCTCCTCCAGCCAGCCGTTGACGACGAAGTCGCAGGCGACGTTGAACAGGTACGGGTCGCGTCCGCCGCAGCGGTCGCCGTGGCGCAGGGCGGCGTGCAGCATCTCGTGGGCGAGGACGAACCGCCATTCCTCCTCGTCCAGCCGCCGCAGCGGGTTGACGTAGATCTCGCCGGCCACGGCGTTGACGGCGGCGACGGAGATGCCGTGCGCGCGGGCCAGCTCGGCGTCGGCGACGAGGGTGATGCCGGAGGCGATGCCGCCGAGCAGCGGGTAGGACGAGACGAACCAGCCGAGCGCCCGCTCCCAGGGGCGCCGTGGGGCCGGCTTTCCGTCCAGGCTGTCGAGGCGGCCGCCCGCCATGTCCATCGCGGCGGACACGGTGCGGGTGAGGGCGGTGGCGAAGGCCAGCTGGTGGTCGGGCGGGCTGCCGTACCAGCCGTACCACTCCTGGAGGTAGAGGTCCGCCTCGCCGCCCGCGGTGCCGCAGCGCTCGTACACGGCCGGCACCCCGTCCCGGCGCCAGCGCGCGGCGAGCCGCTCCTCGTCGCCGTCGGGGTAGGCGGCGGGCAGGTGGTCGGGCGTGCTGCCGATGGGGAAGCCGAGCAGGAAGCGGTTGACGACCACGCAGCGGGCGGCCAGCTCGCAGTGGTCGGGCTGCTCGCGCGTGCCCCGGGCGGCCGGGACGTGGCCGAAGCCGAGGTGGAGGACGGCGTGGGCGAGGGCCCACGCCCAGGCGTCCGGGTCGGCCATACGGTCCGGGTGGGCGTGCAGGACGGCCCCTGAGTCGACCCGCACCAGTCCCTCGCGCGGCGCCAGCGCGCAGTTCTCCAAGCGGCACACCTCGAACTCGACGGCCGCCAGGGCGGGGTTGGCCCGTACCAGCGCCAGTCCCGCGTCGAACGCCTCCTGTGCGAGGTCCCGCTTCTTCGGCCCCTTCGTCCGGCCGCGACTCACCGGCGCGCCTCCACCAGCCGGGGCATGTCGCGGGCCGCCTCGACGAGGAACCAGGACGGCAGGACGGGGTTGCCGTCGCTGTCGGAGGCGATGACCGTCTGGGCGACCTCCACGGAGATCTCGGCGAGCTGCACCAGCAGCGACTTGGCGCGGTACGCGGTCTGCCGGCCGTTCGCCGACATGTGCTCCTTGGTCGCCGGCAGCTCCTTGACGAGGCGTCCGCGGAACGATTCGGCCAGGTAGTAGAGCAGGTCGCGGTCCTCAAGGCGGTGCGGCCAGCGGGCCTCGCCCTTGATGACGGCGTCGATGCCGAAACGGCTGCGCACGATCTTGACGTAGCCGCAGAAGGCGGTGGCGTGCGCGGGGGTGAGCGTGCCGTGCGCGAGCACCTTCAACGTGTCCTCGTCGAGGTCACGGCCGAAGGAGTGCAGCGCGTCGGAGAGCATGTGCCAGGACCGGGGCGTGGAGAACGGCTCCTCGGTCTTGGGCGGCTTGGACCACAGGTGGTCGGGGCGGTCGGTGAGGTGGTCGGTGATCCACGGGTGGATGCCGTTGTTCGCCGCCCAGACCAGCCAGTCCTTCGGGGACGCCTCCAGATGGACGTGGGTGAGGCGGTTGACGAGCGCGGAGGCGATGGGGCGGGCGAGCGCGTTGTCGGTGGCACGGTTGCCCGCGCCGATGACGATGGAGCCCTTGGGCAGCTCGTAGTCGCCGATCCGGCGGTCCAGGATCAGCGAGTAGAACGCCTTCTGCACGTCCGGGGTGGCCGCGTTGAGCTCGTCCAGGAAGAGGCAGTAGGGCTCGTCCCGGGCGATCGACTCCGGCGGGCAGAACACCGAGCGGCCGTCGCGGATCTGCGGGACGCCGATGAGGTCCTCGGGAGCGAGCTGGGTGCCCAGCAGACTCACGCACTCCAGCCCGAGCGACTCGGCGAACTCCCTGACCAGGGAGGACTTGCCGATGCCCGGCGCACCCCAGAGGAACACCGGCCGCACGGTCGCGAGACCGAGCAGCAGCTCCGGGACACGGGCGGGGGTGACGGTGACGGCTGCCTGCACGCAAGGGCTCCTGAGGGGTTCTGGGAGGCGGAAGGGGCGCGCGCTGCTCCGGCGGTCGAACCGGGGCACACGGATCATCAAGGGCGCCGGGACCAGTGAACTGCGCACAGCCGCAACAGGGCAACGCGTTTTCGCGCGGTCACTCCCGCCGGGCACGGTCGAGGGTCTCGGCCACCCAGTCGTGGAGAACGAGCCGGGGGAAGAAGCGGCCCTCGGTGTCGAAGGGGAAAGAGAAGGACGTCCCCCGGCGGAGGTCCCGGTGCGCCACGCGGACATGGGCGCGGGTGTCCGGAACGAAACGGGCCGCTCCGAAGGGGCCGAATTGGTTGATCCTCGCGTGGATGCGGTCGCCGTACACCAGGGCGGCGCAGCCGTGCTCCCGCGCCTTCTGTGCCGGGACCCCGCCGACCCACCGGTGGAACTCGTCCAGGTACCCGTGCCGGGCCAGCTCCCGCAGGTCGGTGCGCTCCGTCCGGGCGCCGCCGTCGCCGTCGAGGAACACCATGAGCTGGGGTATGCCCGCGCGGCGGCTCCAGTGGGCGGGGAGGTCCCGGGCGACGCGGTCCAGCACACGGAGCACGTCCGCGCGCACCGCCGGGTCCAGGGCACGGAGTTCTCGCAGTGTGTACGCGGCGGCCTGGTTCACCGTGCCATCGTCCCCGAGGGCGGCCGGCGGCTCAACGGTCCGCTCAGGCCGCGCGCCTGCGGTCCGGGGCCGCGGCCGCTTCCGCCTCGTCGGACTCCGTGAGCCAGCGGCGCAGGACCCGGTGGATCTGTTCGGCGCCGGCGAGTTCCGCGCGGCCGACGGCCGGTGGGGACAGGGTGAGGGGGGACAGCAGGAACGGGCGGGACTGGGCGCCGCCGAGGCCGCCGTGGGACCCGATCTGCTCCTCGAAGGCGAGCACCTCCCCGTCCGCCGGGTCGTGGAAGGAGTTGACCATGATGTCCGCGGTGTGCGGGAAGGTGTGGGTGCGTCGTACGACGTCCGCGGCGCCGGGCCCGAAGGCCGTGAGGGGCCCGGGGTTGTCGTCCAGCTCCTCCAGCGGGATCTCGGCGCCGTACGCGCCGAGCACCACCCCGCCGTGGCGTTCGCTGCGCACCAGGAGGAAGCCGATGCCGGGGTGGTTGGCGAGGGTCGGCAGCAGCGCGGGGTGGCGGGCGTCGATCTCCTCCTTGGTCATCCGGTGCGGCACGTCCGGGAAGGAGACCAGGCCCAGGTTGCCGGAGGCGAGCACGACGGGTTCGGAGCCGCGGGAGGGGCGGTAGTGCTCGGCGCCCTCCTCGACGGGCCGGCGCAGCGCCGCCCGGACGGCGGCGCGGGCCTCCGCGCCGCTGTGGGTGCGCCGGGCGCGGCGCGGCACGGGCAGTCCGCAGCCGGCCCGCACCAGGTCGCCGAGGGTGAGGCCGTAACGGGAGCGGAAGGTCTCGCCGGGGCTCTGCCCGTGGTCGGACAGGACGACGATCCGGTACGGGCGGGGGGCGTGCTCGGCGACGTTCTCGATCAGGGCGAGGGCGCGGTCGAGGCGCTGGAGGACCTTCTCCGTGTCGCGGCTCGCGGGTCCGGAGTGGTGGGCGACCTCGTCGTAGGCGACCAGGTCCGCGTAGACGGCGGTGCGGCCGGCCAGCAGGTCGCCCGTCACGGCGGCCACCACGACGTCCCGTTCGACGACGGTGGCGAAGGCCCGAACGAACGGGTAGAGCCCGCCGCGCGAGACGCGCGGACGCTGTCCCCGGATCCGGGCCCGGGTGGACTGGCCGATCTCGCGGCCCGCCTCGGCGACGAAGGACAGCGCGGTGCGCACGGCGTTGGCGGGGTCGGAGAAGTAGGCGAAGTAGCCCGCGCGGGAGCGGGCGGCCGGGCCGCGGCGGCGGGTGGCGATGGACAGCACGAGGGCCTGCTCGTCGGCGCCGCCGCTGAACAGGTTGCCTCGGCTGGCGCCGTCGTGGGCCAGCAGCCCCGCGTGGCCGGAGTACTCGATGGCGCGGGCCTGGAGTTCGGCGGCACTGGTGGGCCGGTTGCAGACCATGACCTCGCGGCGGGCCTTCTCGTACCAGCGGAAGGCGGGGACGTCGTGGTTGCTGCCGTGGAGGATGCCGAGCTGGCTGGCGCCGGTCTGGCTGGACCAGTCGGTGCGCCAGGGGGTGAGGCGGTGGCTGGGCCGGTCGCCGGCGGTGCCGGTGCCGAGCCAGCGGGCGACGGTGGGCATCAGCCCCTTACCGACGGCGTCCAGCAGGACGTCGTGGCCGACGCCGTCGAGCTGCACGAAGACGGTGCCGGGCGTGGTGGGGCAGGGCGGGGCGGAGCCCCGGCGGCGGTCGGCGAGGCGGTACAGCCGACGGCGGTAGGCGTCGTCGTCGCGTACGGCGAGGGCGGCGCCCGTGGCGGAGGCGACCGCGGACATGACCGCGGCGACCACCACCGCCGTCTCCGGCGCGGCGGAGCCCCGCTCGACGGGGTTGACGTACAGGGCCAGCCAGAGCAGGGCGCCGTTGAGGAAGAACACCAGCAGGCCCAGGACGAGCGCCGGTACGAGCAGCAGGAGCCGCACCAGCAGTGGCCAGACGAGCGCGGACAGCAGACCGAAGGCGCCGGCGCCCAGGGCGGCCGTGACGGCGATGTCGGTGGCGCTGTCGCCGTCGGCCGAGCGCAGCCGGAAGTCCGGCAGGATCCCGGCGAGCAGCAGCATGGTGAGGGTGGAGACCGCCCACACGGCGACACTCCGCCCGATCTGACTGGCGACCCGTCGCCAACGCCCGCCACCCACGCCCCGTACACCTCACGTCCTGGCCGGTCCGACCCGTATCCACCCTGTCACAACGGCCGGAGCAGGCGTTTCGTCCCCGGCCGCGCGGGCCGTGGGCGGCTCAGCGCCCGTCGTAGCCGGCGGTCGGCATCGACAGCCTGCGGTGCACCCGCGCCTTCATCGTCGCGTCGTACGACGGTTCCGCGCGGCCCACCGTCTCCATGCGCACCCCGCGCCGCGCGCACTCGGCGGTGAACTCCTCCACGGAGGACAGCGCACGTTCCAGTACCCGCAGACTGGGAGCCACGAACAGATCGGTGCCGGGCCGTACGCCCTCCCACAGCATGCAGTGGTCGGGCCGCAGCCCTCGCACGAGCAGTTCCCGGGCCACCACATATCCGTGCTCGGCGGCCCAGCGGGCGCACATGGCGTGCTGGCTGCGGGCGTCCACCAGGAAGGGATCGGCGTCCAGTTCCTCCAGCGGCGTCAGACTCGCGATCGCCGTCACCCGCACCGGCCCCATGGCGTCCCCCCTCACCTCCGGTTTCGCCGCCGACCCTACTCCTGCACGTAGGCTTCGGGGAGTCGCACGAAGGAGGCGAAGGGGTGCCGGTGGAGGTCACGTGGTGGGGTCACGCCACCTGCACGGTCGAGGACTCGCACACGCGCGTGCTCACCGACCCCCTGTTCGCCCGCCGGCTCGCGCACCTGCGGCGCCGGCGCGGTGCGGTGCCGCCCGCCGAGGCCCGGCACGCGGACGTGGCGCTGGTCTCCCATCTGCACGCCGATCATCTGCATGTGCCGTCCCTGGCCCGGCTCGCGCCGGGTACGCGCCTGTTCGTGCCCCGGGGCGCCGGGCGCGCGGTGCCGGGGCTGCGCCGGCTCACGCACCTCGGGGTGCGCGAGGTGGCGCCCGGCGACGCGATCGAGGTGGGCCGGCTGGTCGTACGGGTCGTGTCCGCGCGGCACGACGGGCGCCGGCTGCCGGTCGGGCCGCGCCGCTCCCCCGCCCTCGGCTATGTCCTCGAGGGCGAGGCGCGGACGTACTTCGCCGGTGACACCGGTCTCTTCGACGAGATGGCCAAGGAGGTCGGGCCGGTCGACGTGGCGCTGCTGCCGGTGGGCGGCTGGGGCCCCTACCTGGGCGAGGGTCATCTGGACGCGGGGCGCGCGGTCGAGGCGCTGGGCCGGCTGGGGGCGCCCAGCGCGGTGCCGGTGCACTACGGCACGTACTGGCCGATCGGGATGGACGCGGTGCGCCCGCACGAATTCCACGCGCCGGGCCACGAGTTCGAGCGCCTGGCGGCCCGGCACGCCCCCGGAGCGGCCGTGCACCGGCTCGGGCACGGGGAGAGCGTGCGCCTGGAGGTCGCGCGGTGATCCTTCCCGCCGCCCTGAGTCAGGCGGCCGGTGCGTCCCTGCCGTCGGCGGCCTCGTCGGCGTTCATACCGGTCGTGGCGCCCGAGTCCACCCAGCAGGCGATCGGCTATCCCTCGCTGTTCCTGCTGGTGCTGATCGGCGCGCTGGTGCCGGTGGTGCCGACGGGCGCGCTGGTGAGCTCGGCGGCCGTGGTCGCCTTCCACCGGACGGCGCCGTTCTCGATGGCGCTGGTCTTCGTGACCGCGTCGCTGGCCGCGTTCCTCGGGGACGTGGCGCTGTACTGGCTGGGGCGGCGCGGGATGAAGTCGAGGAACGGCTCGCGCTGGCTGGAGGCGATCCGGCAGCGCGCCCCGGAGGACCGGCTGCGGCAGGCACAGCAGAAGCTGGCCGACCACGGGGTGGCCGTGCTGGTGCTGTCGCGGCTGATGCCGGCCGGGCGGCTGCCGGTGATGCTGGCCTGCCTGGTCGCCGAGTGGCCGATGCGCCGGTTCGTGCGCGGCAATCTGCCCGCCTGTCTGGCCTGGGCGGTGACGTACCAGCTGATCGGCATCCTCGGCGGGTCGCTGTTCGCGGAGCCGTGGGAGGGCGTGCTCGCGGCGATCGTGCTGACCGTGCTGATCAGCGCGGCGCCGAGCCTGTGGCGGCGGATGCGGGGGCCGACGGCGGGCTGACTCCGCCCGCGGTCACCGGAGCACCCGGGAGGCGCCCACCGGCAGGTCCCACAGGTCCTCGCGCGGCAGCCCCGCCTTCTCCCACGCGGCGCGGACCCGGACGAGGGGTTCCAGGACCGGCTCCGCGGAGAGGATGAACGTGCCCCAGTGCATGGGGGCCATGCGGCGCGCACCGAGGTCCTGGGCGGCGCGGACCGCCTCCTCCGGGTCGCAGTGGACGTCGGCGAGCCACCAGCGGGGGTCGTAGGCGCCGATGGGCAGCAGGGTGAGGTCGATGCCGGGATAGCGGCGGCCGATGCGGGAGAACCAGTGGCCGTAGCCGGTGTCGCCGGCGAAGTGGACGCGCCGGCCCTCGCGGTCGGTGAGCACCCAGCCGCCCCACAGGGAGCGGCAGGTGTCGGTGAGGGTGCGCTTGGACCAGTGGTGGGCCGGTACGAAGTCGAAACGCACGCCGTCCAGTTCGGCGGCCTCCCACCAGTCGAGTTCGGTGACCCGGGTGAAGCGGCGGCGGTGGAACCAGCGGGCGAGCCCGGCGGGCACGAACACCGGGGTGTCGCGCGGGAGCCGGCGCAGGGTGGGGGCGTCGAGGTGGTCGTAGTGGTTGTGGCTGACGACGACCGCGTCCACGCGCGGCAGGGCCTCCCAGGCGACGCCGACGGGCGTGACGCGCGCCGGGGTGCCGAGGATGCGGCGGGACCACACCGGGTCGGTGAGCACGGTGAGCCCTCCGATCCGCAGGACCCAACTGGCGTGTCCCGCCCAGGTGACGGCGACCGTGCGGGCGTCCACGCGGGGCAGCGGGCCGGGCTCGTAGGGCAGCCTGGGGATGCCGGCGAGGCCGTCGCGGGTGGGGCGTACGGCGCCCTCGCGGGCGAAGCGGGCGAAGGCCCTGAGGCCGGGCAGCGGGGCCGTCAGCCGGTCGTGGAAGGTGCGCGGCCACATCCGGCGTTCGGCGAGCGGGCGGGGCTCGGCCGGCGCGGGGTGCGGGCGCGCGGCGGCGGGGGTGTCGGAGTCCGGTGCGGTCTCGTCGGAGGCTGTGGTCGTGGTCGCTCTGCTGGTCGACCCGGGCCGCTGCGTCATCAGGGGGACTCCCATCGCCGGGCGTCGTCACGGAGATCGTCGAAGACCGATGTCAGATGGGTCAACGCGCGTCGCACCTGCGGCAGTTCCAGGGGGTCGGGCGCACGCAGGCACTCCGCACGCTGTTCGGGGGTGCCGCCCAGCATGGGGGCGGTGGACAGCCGCACGCGCGGTGCCTCGAGCTCGTCGCCGAAACGGTGCCCGCCCGGCGCGGGCATGCCGAGCCGGGCGCCGAGGAAGTCCTCCAGTTCCTGGGCGTCGCCGACGCCGTGCGCGGTGAGCGCCGGTGCCAGGGGGGTGAGGTCGACGTACAGGTGCCGGCCGCAGCGCGGGGGGCGGGACAGGGCACCGGCGGCGACGACGGCGCGGTGGGCGGCGTCGGCGAGGCTCGCGTGCAGGCGCACGCCGGCGGCGACGCGGGCGGTGACCGGTTCGGGCTCCGACAGCGCGTAGACCGCGGCGGCGGCGACGGGGGCGGCGACGCGCGCGTCGAGCGCGGTGAGCACGTCGAGCACCCGCGCGTGCAGCGCGTGGCCCTCATCGCCGGCCGGGAAGCGGGCCACCGCGGCGGGCCAGCCCGGCGGGAGCAGGGCGCCGACCAGGTCGGTGACGACGGTGACCCGCTCGGGCAGCATCTCGGCGGGGCTGAGCAGCACGGTGTCGTGGGGGTCGTGCAGGGTGTCGCGCCAGGTCTCGTCGCTGACCAGGTGCAGCCCTTCGGAGACGGCGGCCTCCACGGTCTCGTGCAGCAGCTCGGGCGGGGCGACGGTGGCGGTGGGGTCGTCGGCGACGGAGAGCACCAGCAGACGCGGGTCGCCGCCCTCGGCCCGCAGCCGGCGCACGGTCTCCAGCAGCGCGTAGGGATCGGGTACGCCGCCGCTCTCGGCGGGGGTCGGCACATGGAAGGCGGGCCGGCGCAGCAGCCGGGCGTAGGGGGCCCACCACGCGGCGCAGGGTCTGGGCACCAGGACGTCGCCGCCGATGGCCGCGGTCAGGGCCACCAGCAGGGCGGGGGCACCGGGGGCGACGGCCACCCGGTCGGGGACGGCGGGAAGTCCGCGCCGGTCGCCGTAGCCGCAGGCGGCCTCCAGCAGTGCGGTGCCGCCGCCGACCGGCTCGGCGCCGGCCCGGGAGGCCGCCGCGGCCAGGACGGCGGACAGCTCGGGCAGGACGGGGAGCCCGTCCTCGGGGTCGGGCGGCCCGAAGCGGACGGGGCCGTGGCCTTCCGGATCCGTCCGCAGCATCGTTACCTCCGCAGTCCCTGGCGGCCCGGTGCCCCGGCATCCGCTCGTGCCGTCCCTCGGCCAGTCAGTACCCAGAGTGCCGCGTGCCATGAGTCCCGGCCGGGTCGTGCGGCTCACGGCACGGGCGCTGACGGGCCGGTGGAAGGACCACGGACGTCAGGCGTCCGTCCGCGGCGTGCGGTCCCGGTACAGCCGGTGGGCGGCGGCGCCGAACGCGCCCGCGATGAGCAGACCGCCGGCGGCCAGTGCGGGCACGGAGTCGGTGAAGGCTCCGCCCCCGCCCGCGTGGACGCCCTGGTGCGCGGGGGGTGTGGGGGCGCAGTGGGGGCTCTTGGTCGCGGTGGGCCTGGGCTCCACCGGCTTCGGTTCGTCCGGCTTGGGTTCGACCGGCTTGGGTTCGACCGGCTTGGGCGGGACGGTCGTCGGCCCGGCGGTCTTCGACTCGTTGGCCTTGTACTCCAGGGCCTTCGATTCGTTTGCCTCGGGTCCCGGGGCGGGGATCCCGGCATCCTCCTCGGGAGCAGCGTCCGGAACGAGTTCGTCCAGGGCGGTGCCCTCCGGGAGGGCCGCGTCCGGCTCGAGGATCTCCTCCTCGAGCGTTCCCTGCCCGAGGGTCTCCAGTTCCAGGGCGTCCGGTTCCAGGGCGTCGAGTGCCGGAGCGCCGGGTTTCGAGGCCTCCGGCCGGGCGGGGCCCGGAGAGCTGCCCTGGGGGGCGTGGCCGTCCCAGCCGTGTCCCCCGGGTTCGGGACAGGGTGACTGGGAGGCGGTGCCCCACGACGGGCCGCTGCCGGGGGCCGTTCCCGCGGACGCGGCCGGTACGAGCGCGCCGAGGAGGGTTCCGGCGACGGCGGCGAGGGACAGGGCACGGGCGGTGCGACGCATGGTGCGGGCTCCTTCGAGCGACGGCGGGGGCAGGCTCTCGGTTGCCCCACAGCCATCACAGCCCGCCCGCCGCCCGGCCGCGCGCGGCCGGACACCATTGGCGTCACCGGCACACCCACCCGGGTGAAGCACCGCGGCGCGCACCACCCCGCCCACCCTTCTCACCGGCCCGGCAGCCCGGCCCCACAAGCGGGCCCGCCCCACCTCCGCACGCTCCTCCGCCTGCCGCGGGCAGTCGTGCCTCCCCGGTGGGCTTCCGGTCCCGAGCGAGGGGAGGCATTCCGCAAGCGCCGGGCTGCGCGCACAACCGGCCCGCACGGCGACAACCGGACCGGACCGCGTCGGCGGCGGCGCCGCTACTCGTCGGTGTCGCGCATGACCTCGTCGCGTACCCGGCCGCAGCAGCGGCTGATCAGGCGGGAGACGTGCATCTGCGAGATACCGAGTTCCTCGGCGATGCCGCTCTGGGTCATGTCGTCGAAGAAACGCATGTAGAGGATGGCCCGCTCCCGTTCCGGGAGTGCGGCAAGACCGTCCTTGACGGCTTCGCGGTCGACCACGGTGTCCAGCGCCGGGTCCGGAGCCCCGATGGCGTCGCCCAGCGAGTAGCCGTCGTCGCTGCCAGGCAGTTCGGCGTCCAGGGACAGCGCGCTGAAGCTGTCCAGCGCCTCCTGACCGGTGCGGACGTCCTCCTCGCTGAGGTGGGCGCGCTCGGCGATCTCCGCGACGGTCGGCCGGCGGCCGGGGATGGTCTGGGAGAGGTCCTGTGAGGCGTACCGGACGCGGTTGCGCAGGTCCTGGACCCGGCGCGGTACGTGCAGGGTCCACATGTGGTCGCGGAAGTGCCGCTTGATCTCGCCGGTGATGGTCGGCACGGCGTAGCTCTCGAACGCGTTGCCGAGCTCGGGCTCGTACCGGTCCACGGCCTTGACCAGGCCCAGCGCGGCGACCTGGCGGAGGTCGTCGAAGTTCTCGCCGCGGCTGCGGAAGCGTCCGGCGAGGCGGTGGGCCATGGGCAGCCAGGCCTCGACGATCTCGTCGCGCAGCGCGTTGCGCTCCGGACCGTCGGGAAGCGCGGCGAGCCTGCGGAAGGCTGCCGCGGTGTCGGGGGCGTCGTCGTGCGGATGGTGCTTCGCGGTCGCTCGGGTCGGCATGTGCGTCGCAACTCCCTCATGGAGTGCTCGGGGACGGACGGTCACCGCGGCCGAGCGCACTGAGGGGACAGGCGCCCGGAGCGACGTCGTGCCGCTGCCACGGACGTGCCTCCTGTCCGAAGCACTGTCTGTCCCCCTGCCCCCGCCTCACCGTCCCAAACCACCGAGCGGTGTCTCCCCGCGCGGTTCGTCCTCGGCCCGGACGGGCGGCAGCAGAAGATCCTCGTAGCGGCCCAGCATCAGAAGCACACCGAGCATCAGGGGTGGGATGAACAGGGCGAGCACCGCCATGGCCGGTCCTTTCCAGGTGGCTCGTGGGGGGCGTGCCCCCCGGGTCTCCCACCGTCCGGGGGCCAAACCCGGGCCGTGACGATCCGGCGCCGCAAGCCCGTGTCGGCCTGCGCTCCCCGGGTACGCGGTGCGCACCCCGAAGGATCTGGAGGGAGACATGCAGCGAGGCAGTGACCGGCTCAGCGTCCACCGTGACGACGAGATGAAGCACGAACTGCAGGGTCTGCTGAGGTCCGGGCACCCCACCCGCACCGAGGAGTGGAACGACCCGGAGCCGTTCGCCGACGACGACCCCGAGGTCACGTACGGCCCGGTGACACCCGGCCGCGGCCCCACGTCACTGGAGTCGGTGCGGCTGGAGCTGGCCAGGATCCTGGGCCGCGGGGCGTTCCCCGCGGGTCCGCGCGAGCTGATGCGCGCCCTGGACCGGCGGCACGCGCCCGACGCCCTCATCGAGGCGCTGGAGCGGCTGCCGCGCCGGGCGCGCTACGACAGCGTCCAGGAACTGGCCGAGGCGCTGACCCGGACCCGGGAGACGGAGACCGCGTGACCGGCCCGCCCGGGGTGCCGCGTCGTGGCCGTCCCACGGGGCGGCGGACGGCGGCACCCCGGCGGCCGGGGCCGGACGGAGGACGGAGTTCATGGCCGCATTCATCAAGGACGTGATGACTCCGGGCGTGGTCGCCGTGCGCCCGGACGCCTCAATCGTCGAGGCGGCGCAGCTGATGCGTGCCCAGAACATCGGCGACGTGGTGGTGGCCGACGGTCAGCGGGTGGTCGGCGTGCTCACCGACCGCGACATCACCGTCCGGGCGGTCGCCGAGGGCACGGATCCCCTCGGCGTGAGCGTCCGGTCGGTGTGCACCCCCGACCCGCTGACGCTCGCCCCGGACGATCCGGTGTCCGCGGCCGTCGCCCTGATGCGGGAGCACGCCGTACGCCGGGTGCCCGTCGTCGAGGGCGGCCTGCCCGTCGGGCTGGTGAGTCTCGGCGATCTGGCCGAGGCGCGGGATCCCGGATCCGCACTGGCCGACATCAGCCGCGCGGAGCCGGACACGAGCGGCGTGACCGGACGAGAACAGCCGAAAGCCGACGAAGGGACGTAGGACCATCATGCGTATCGCATTTCTGACCGCACCCGAGGGTGTCGAGCAGGTGGAGCTGACCGAGCCGTGGCAGGCCGCCGTGGACGCCGGCCACGAGGCCGTCCTGGTCTCCACGCGGTCGGGCAAGATCCAGGCGTTCGACCACCTCGACAAGGCGGACACCTTCCCCGTGCAGGAGGTCGTCGGCGAGACGTCGGCGGACTCCTTCGGCGGACTGGTGCTGCCGGGCGGCGTGGCCAACCCGGACTTCCTGCGCATGGACGACAAGGCGGTGTCGTTCGTGCGGGACTTCTTCGAACAGGGCCGGCCGGTCGCCGCCATCTGCCACGCACCGTGGACCCTGGTGGAGGCGGACGTCGTCCGGGGCCGGGAGCTGACGAGCTGGCCCAGTCTGCGCACCGACATCCGCAACGCCGGCGGCACCTGGGTCGACGAGCAGGTGAAGGTGTGCGACCACGGACCCAACAAGCTGGTCACCAGTCGCAAGCCGGATGATCTGAAGGCGTTCTGCGGGAAGTATCTGGAGGTGTTCGAGGCGGAAGCGGCCTGACACCGCACCGGTCGCACCGCACGCCTCACGGCGCCGGGGCTCGCGTACGCGCGGGCCCCGCTCGCGCGTACGGGGGTCCGGGCGCCGGGGCGTCCGGTGCCGGGCTCAGGTCCCCGGTGTGGTGGGTGTGGTCGTGTCCGCGGCGTTGCGCTCGCGGGCTCCCTCACGGGTGCGGCCCGCGGCCACCGTGCGGCGCGGGTTGCGCCGCAGATACTCGCCCTCCAGCTGTGCCATCCGCTCGTTGTGCGTGCGCAGCGCGTCGTTGGAGCCGTACAGCAGCGTGTCGTGGCGCGTGCGGTGGATGGTCTCCAGCTCCTTCATGAGCTGCTGGTCGTCCAGGTGGTCCGGCTCGACTCCGGTCATCGTGGTGCCCCGCTCGTCGTGTGCGTCCATGCGGCCCGGGTACCCGCCCGGCGGCACGAGCACTACCCCGAAACGCACCCGGGAGGGAGCCATGGAACTCGCATTCCTGCATCCACTCTACGAACGTCCCGGCCCCTGGGCCTCCGTCTACGTCGACACCTCCCGGCACACGGAGCACACCCCCGAGGAGCGGCAGCTGACGGCCCGGGCGATGGCGCGGGAGCTCGCGGACCAGGGGGCGGACGAGGCGACCTGTCAGGCGGTGCAGCGGGCGCTCGAGGAGCTGCGGCACTCCTCCGAACCGCACGGCCGCGCCCTGTTCGCCCGGGACGGCAAGGTGGTGCTGGATCCTCCGCTGGCCCGCTCCCCGCAGCGCGACTGGGCCGAGTGGGCGCCGCTGCCGCGGGTCGCGCCGCTGCTGGAGCTGGCGGGCGAGGACCCGGTGTGCATCGTCGCCTACGTCGACCGCAAGGGCGCGGACTTCGAGCTGCGCAGCGCGCTCGGCCGGGACGACGCCGGCGGCGTCACCGGGCGCCAGTGGCCGCTGCACCGGACCGGTTCCGTCGACTGGTCGGAGCGCCATTTCCAGCTGCGGGTGGAGAACACCTGGGAGCACAACGCCGCGGAGATCGCCGACGCGCTCGCCGTGTCCCAGGAGGAGACCGGGGCCGACCTGCTCGTCCTCGTCGGTGACGACCGGGAGCAGCGGGCGGTGCGCGAGCGGCTGCCGCAGCGGCTGCACGGCCTGGTGGTCGAGGCCTCGCACGGCGCGGGCAGCAGGCTGCTGGACGAGGACGTGGAGCGGATCCGCGAGGAGCACCTCCAGGACCGTGCCGCCGACGAGCTGGAGCGGTTCCTGGCCGCCCGGAGCCCCGACGAGGAGGGCCGGTCGGGTGCCGTGGAGGGCGTTCCGGCGCTGGTCGAGGCCGCGCGCGAGCACCGGATCGACGAGTTGCTGATCCGGCCGGACGGACCGGACGCGCACAGGGAGGTGTGGATCGGTGAGGATCCGGACCAGCTGGCGGTGCGGCGCACGGAGCTGAAGGTGCTCGGTGAGCAGAACTCGTGGTCGGCGCGGGCGGACGACGCGTTGATCCGGTCGGCGGTCGCCACGGACGCGCCGGCGGTGGCGGTGTCCGGGGCCGGTGCGGAGGATGCGCCTGTCGGAGGGCTGGGGGCCTTGCTCCGCTGGAAGTGATCCCGGGCGGGTGCGGGTGCGGGGGGGTGTCCAGTTCTTCTTCGCCCCCGCCGCCCCTTCCCGTCCCGTCCCTGGGGGCTGCGCCCCCAGACCCCCGTTGCGCGGTTCCCCGCGCCCCTGGGGGCTGGAGTCAGCGGGCTCGTTCCACTCGGCGTTCGTCCCAGACCGGGGCCGGGGTTTCCCTGACGTGGCCGTCGCTGCCGAAGACCAGGTAGCGGTCGAAGGAGCGGGCGAACCAGCGGTCGTGGGTGACGGCGAGGACCGTGCCCTCGAAGGCCTCCAGCCCCTCCTGCAACGCCTCCGCCGACTCCAGGTCGAGGTTGTCGGTGGGCTCGTCGAGCAGCAGGGCCGTGACGCCCTGGAGCTCCAGGAGCAGGATCTGGAAGCGGGCCTGCTGGCCGCCGGACAGCCGCTCGAAGGTCTGCTCGGCCTGGCCGGTGAGCTCGTAGCGGCGCAGCCGGGACATGGCGGCGCCCCGGTCCTGGGCGTGCTCCTTCCAGAGGATGTCCAGGAGGGTACGGCCCTCCAGTTCGGGGTGTGCGTGCGTCTGGGCGAAGTGACCGGGGACGACGCGGGCGCCGAGGCGCCGGAGGCCGGTGTGCGCCACGTCGTCCCCGGCGAGCAGCCGCAGGAAGTGCGACTTGCCGGAGCCGTTGGAGCCGAGCACGGCGACCCGTTCGCCGTAGAAGACCTCCAGGTCGAACGGCTTCATCAGGCCGGTGAGTTCCAGCCCTTCGCAGGTGATCGCGCGGACTCCCGTCCGGCCGCCCTTGAGACGCATGGTGATGTTCTGCTCGCGCGGCGGCTCCGGCGGGGGTCCGGCCTCCTCGAACTTGCGCAGCCGGGTCTGGGCGGCCCGGTAGCGGGAGGCCATGTCGGCGCTGTTCTCGGCGGCCTGACGCAGGGTCAGCACGAGCTTCTTGAGCTGGGCGTGCTTCTCGTCCCAGCGGCGGCGCAGCTCCTCGAAGCGGGCGAAGCGTTCCCGGCGCGCCTCGTGGTACGTGGCGAAGCCGCCGCCGTGCACCCACGCGTCGGCGCCGGCGGGGCTCGGTTCGAGGGAGACGATGCGCCCGGCGGCACGGGCGAGGAGTTCGCGGTCGTGGGACACGAACAGGACGGTCTTGCGGGTCTCCTCGAGCCGTTCCTCCAGCCAGCGCTTGCCGGGTACGTCGAGGTAGTTGTCGGGCTCGTCGAGGAGGAGGACCTGGTCCGTGCCGCGTAGCAGCGCCTCGAGGACCAGGCGTTTCTGCTCGCCTCCGGAGAGGGTGCGGACCTGGCGCCACTGCGCCTTCTCGTACGGGACGCCCAGCGCGGCGGTGGTGCACATGTCCCACAGCGTCTCCGCCTCGTAGCCGCGCGCCTCGGCCCAGTCGGCGAGGGCCTGCGCGTAACGCAGCTGGGCGGCCTCGTCGTCGACCGTCATGATGGCGTGCTCGGCCCGGTCGACCGCTTGGGCCGCGTCCCGGATGCGGGGTGCGGCGACGGAGACCAGCAGGTCGCGCACGGTCGTCTCGTCCCGTACGGAGCCGACGAACTGGCGCATGACGCCGAGGCCGCCGGTGACGGTGACGGATCCGCCGTGCGGTTTCAGCTCACCGGCCAGGATGCGGAGCAGGGTCGTCTTGCCCGCGCCGTTGGGCCCCACCAGGGCGACGACCGCGCCCTCCCCCACCCGGAAGGAGACATCGCCGAGGAGGGCCCTCCCGTCGGGGAGGTAGTACTCCAGATGTGCTGCTTCCAGGTGGCCCATGGTGGGGATTGTGCGGGGGATCCGGCGCGGGTGGCAAACGGGTTTCCGGAGAGCGCGGTGACCACCATGTGATACCCAAGTCTCATCATGCGGCCGTCGAGCGTACCGTGAGTGCCCTCCTACGAGAGCTGGAAGGGGTGGGTTCGGCATGCCGGAAGCGCGGGAGACCGCCGTCTATACCCATGGCCACCACGAGTCGGTGCTGAGGTCGCACACCTGGCGCACCGCGGAGAACTCCGCGGCGTATCTCCTCGGGGTCCTGAAGCCGCACATGCGGATTCTGGACATCGGATGCGGCCCCGGCACGATCACCGCCGATCTCGCGGCACTCGTTCCCGACGGGCACGTCACCGGACTCGACCGGGAGCCGGGGATCCTGGAACAGGCCCGCGCGACGGCCGGCGAACGGGGACTGGGGAACACCGGCTTCACGACGGGGGACGTGCACGCCCTGGACTTCCCGGACGACACGTTCTGCGTGGTCCACGCCCACCAGGTGCTCCAGCACGTGGGCGATCCGGTCCAGGCCCTGCGCGAGATGCGGCGGGTGACCCGACCGGGCGGCTTCGTCGCCGTACGCGACTCGGACTACGCGGCGATGACCTGGTACCCCGGGTCGGCGGGCATGGACCGCTGGCTGGACCTGTACCGGCGGGTGGCCCGGGCCAACGGGGGCGAACCGGACGCCGGCCGGCGGCTGAAGTCCTGGGCGCTCGCCGCGGGATTCACCGACATCACGGCGACCTCCGGCACCTGGACCTTCTCGACCGCCGGCGAGCGGGCCTGGTGGAGCGGCCTGTGGGCGGACCGCACCGTGGCCTCGGCCTACGCGGAGCGCGCCGTCGAGGGGGGCCACGCCACCCGGGAGCAGTTGCGGGAGGTGTCGACGGCGTGGCGGGAATGGGGCGCGCGGGAGGACGGCTGGTTCAGCGTGCTGCACGGAGAAATTCTCTGCCGCAAGGAAGCCTGAATCGAGTTTTCCGGGCAATCAGAAGGTCAGGAGGTTGACATTATGGTTCCCATTCTGCTCGTTCTGCTGCTGGCGCTGATCCTTTTCGGTGCCGGGTTTGCGGTAAAGGTTCTCTGGTGGATTGCCCTGGCGGTCCTCATCGTATGGCTGCTGGGATTCTTCATGCGCAGCACCTCGGCAGGCGGGGGCAGGGGCCGCTGGTACCGGTGGTGAGGTGACGGGACTTCCCCGGGACGTCAGTCCCGGGGAAGCAGCGGTCCGAGCGGCCCGAGGTCCAGGTTCAGGTCCTCGGGCCGCAGTCCGTACCGGTCCCGCAGTTCCGCCATCCGGTCCTCGAGCAGCATGAGGGTGAGCCCGACCCGCTCCTCCTGCTCCTCGGTCAGATCCCCCTCGTCGAACCGGCGCACTGCCTGGCGTTCCATGAGCTGGCGCAGCAACTCCACGACGGTGAGCACCAGTTTGATCAGATCGCGTTCGACCGTGTCGGGTTCCAGGTCCAGCCGCTTGCGCCGGCTTCCGTGCGGCTCGACGCGCCCGTCGCCGTCGGGGGCGGCCGTCACAGCGACTCCTCGAACGGGGAGGGAACCTGCGCGTTGACCGAGCTGATGAGCGCGTTGAGGTCGATACGGACCAGGTCGACGTCCGCGATGCGCAGCGTGATGTCACCGGTGATGACCACGCCGCCGGCCAGGAGCCGGTCGAGCAGATCCACCAGCGCTATTTCGCGCCGTTCGACGACGGTCACGTTCCCTCCTTCTCGGTCGTTTCCTCACCGGCGAACGAATAGGCCGCCCAGGGGCCGGTGAGTTCGACGCGTATTCCGGGAACACCGTCCTTGGTCCGGTCCACCCGCTCCACGAATTCCTCGGATTTCGCGCGCGGAACGAGATACGCGGCATTGAGTACATTGCGTCCGGAGGCGCCGGAGAGCGTGGGATTCTGCGGCGCGTGCAACCGCGAGTCCTCGGCGCTCTCGGAAAGGGTCTCGTGCAGCCGGGTCGCGAAGGCCTCGGCCCGCTGCCACAGGTCGTCCTGCGCCTTCGTCCGCATGCGCCGCTGCCGCAGGTAGTCCCGGCCGGACGCCGGCCTCGGCGCGGGCGCGGCGGACGCCTCGGGCTCCCGCTCCGCCTCGACGTACACCTTGACGCCCCATTCGACCCGGCCCTCCAGCCGGTCCAGGGTGCGCAGGAAGCCCTCCTCCCGCGCCTGCATCATCGTCCGTACGCCGCTGTCGTCGCGGAACACGGTGCCGAGGCGCAGCGGCAGCGGGGTGGTGACGGTGGTGAGCGCGTCGATCACGCCCTGGTGGGCGCGGGCGACCGCGGTCAGCCAGTCGAGGTCCTCCAGATGCGCGCGCAGCGGCTCCTCGGCGAAGTCCGCCTCGGGCACATGGCTGACGACCGCCACGAGGCCGTGGTGGGGCAGCAGCCGGGGCGGGTCGCCTCCGACGCCGGTCAGCTGGGCCTGGAGCGGCGTGCCGAAGGGCCGGCAGACCGCGTAGACGTACCGCAGTCCCGTCACGGGCTCTCCTCCTGTGCGCGGCGGGGCTCCAGCTCCTCCAGCCGGGCCAGCCGCTCGCGCAGTTCCGCGTTCTCCCTCGCCAGTTCGTCACGACGGGCGCGCGAGGACAGCGCCGGGTCGGACTCCCACCAGTCGATCCCCATCTCCTTCGCCTTGTCGACGGAGGCGACGACCAGACGCAGCTTGATGGTGAGCAGCTCGATGTCGAGCAGGTTGATGCGGATGTCACCCGCGATCACGACGCCCTTGTCCAGCACCCTTTCCAGGATGTCGGCGAGATTGGCCCCGCTGCCCTGGCCGTACGGCTCGGGGAGCCGGCTGGGCGTGGTCATGGGCGGCTCCGGCTCTCGGCACGCTCGTCCTCGGCAGCGGGCTCATCGGCCTCGGTGCCGGCCTCGTCCTCGTACTCCTCCTCCGGGTACTCGTCCTCCTCGTACTCGTCGGCGGGCTCTTCCTCGTCGTCGTAGTCGTCGGCGGGTTCCTCGTCGTCCTCGTACTCGTCGGCCGGCTCTTCCTCGTCGTCGTAGTCGTCGGCGGGTTCCTCGTCGTCCTCGTACTCGTCGGCGGGTTCCTGGTTCTCGGACTCCCCGTTCTCGTCGTACTCGTCGGACGGGCCTTCGTCCTCACCGGGCTCCCCGGACTCCGCTTCCTCCTCCTCCGCCAGCGCGTCCTCGTGGCTGCGGACCACCTCGCCGTCGCGGATCTCGCCCCGCCAGCTGTCCTCGGCCTCGCCCTTGATGGTGATGAAGCGGGCGAAGTTCTTCAGGTCCAGGCGTGCGCGGCGGCCCTGGGCGCGCCAGATGTTCCCGGTCTTCTCGAACAGGCCGGACGGGTAGTACTCGATGACCAGCAGCACCCGGGTGAGGTTGTCACCGAGGCGGTGGAAGGAGACGACGCCCTTCGTGGTGCCCTTGGCGCCCTCCGAGGACCAGGCGATGCGGTCGTCGGGGACCTGCTCGGTGGTCGTGGCCTTCCAGCTGCGGTTGGACCACCAGATCTTCGCCTGCCAGTCGGACGTGGTGTCGTCGCTCTTGTTGGCGCTCTTGACGCCCTTGGCGAAGGTGCTGAAGTCCTGGTACTGGGTCCACTGGTCGTAGGCCGTGCGCAGCGGGACCCCGACGTCGATGTGCTCCATGATCACGGTGGGCTTGTTGCCGGAGGAGCGCTTGCGCTTGCCCTTGCCGCCGCCCAGACCCTTGAAGGCGCCCTTCACCTTGTCCTTGGCGCTCGAGGCGCCCAGTTCTACGGCGCTGCGCAACGGGCCCTTGCCCTCGGCCAGTTTGCGTCCGCCGTCGGCGGCGAGCTTGGCGAAGCCCGGGCTGTTGCCCTCCGCGATGTCGTTGAGCTTGTTCGTGGTCTCGCCCAGCTTGTGGCCGAGGCCGCTCAGCAGCCGGGTGGCCTGTGCCGCGAGGTAGTCCTGCACCTCGGCCTTGAGCCGGTCGGCGGCCTCGCTGTGGGCCACGTCGGCAAGGGGGTTCTTGGTCGCCCCGTCCGCCCCGTCACGCGCGGCGGACGTGGCCCTTCCGAGGGTCTCGGTCATCGCTCACCGCCTCCCTTCGAGGTGCGGGTGCGGCCGCCCCGGGACGCGGCCGCGGTCTTCTTGGCGGCCGTCTTCTTCGCCGGGGGCGTCCGCTTCGCCGCGGCCTTCTTCGCCGGAGCTGCCTTCTTCGCGGCGGCCTTCTGCGGCGGCGCCTTCTTCGCGGCCTTCTTCGCCGTCCGCTCCGGGGCCCGCTCCTTCCCGCCTTCCTCCTGCCCCGGCTCGGGCTCGTCGTCCGGCTCGCGCTCCCGCTCCTGCGGTGCGTCGTCGGTATCCTCGTCCGGCTCCTCGCGCTCCCGCGCGCCGCCGCCGGTCAGCTCGTCGCGCATCGCGGCGGTACGGCCGTGCAGCCGGTCGGCGAGCGAGCCGAGCTGCCGCTCCACCAGCGCGCCGGACGCGGCCTTGCCGACGCCGCGCAGGTCGCCGCGCAGCTGGTCGCCGAGCTCCTTGAACTGCGGGTTGTCCCGCAGCTGCTGGTTGACCATTTCGGCGACCATGCGGGGGCTGAGGTTCAGCTTCTTGCCCGCCACCAGCCCGCCGACGGCGACCGCCATCTTCAGCTTCTTGGTCCGTCCGAGGAGATATCCGGCCCCGATCGCGAGGCCCAGTCCCATTCGGTTCATCGTTGTGCCGTCCCGTCCCCTGTACCCGCGCCTGTGCGCGTTGCGGTCTCCAACCGGTCCAGAAGTTCGTCCTCCTGCCGGTCGAACTCCTCCTCGGTGATCTCTCCGGCCTCCAGCTGCTCCTCGAGGCGGGCCAGTTCCGCACGGATGGTGGAAGGGTCGTAGTAGATGCGCTCCGCCTCCTGGAGCACCTGCCGGATGACCCACCCGCTGCCGCGCACCGGGGCGAACGGCAGCAGGAACACCTCCGAGATCAGGCCCATGTCGTCACCCCGCTCCGGTCTCCGTCCCACCGGCCGCGGTGCCCGCCGGCTCGGCCGGACCGGGCTCGACGAAGCTGTAGGGAGGCAGAGGGCCGTTCAGCCGCACTTCGAGGTGGGGCAGTTCCGTGCGGGCCTGCTCCACCGCGGCCAGGAACTCCTCCGCCGTCTCCCGCTTGACCAGGTAGGACACATTGGCGAGCCAGCCCGTGGACTCGGGGCCCACGCTCACCGCGTCGGCCGCCGGTTCCAGGATGCGTTCCAGTGCGACCGCGTCCTCGGCCTCCTTGGCCTTGACGGCGCTCGCGACCATCTCGCCGAGCTGGATCTTCTGTTCGTAGCTTCCGCCGCCCGACTGCCGGTTGGCCTCCGCGAGGGCGCGGATCTCCGGGTTGCCGGCCATCACGTGGTGCAGGACCGCTTCCTCGACGTGGTTGGCCTTGACGTTGTACTCGACCCGGTCGTCCAGGGCCTGCAGCCGCTCCCGGTAGTGCTCTGCGCGCTCGGCGAGGACGGCGGTGACGGCGTCGTCGTCCGGGGCGACGCTGCCGAACCGCATGGGCAGCACGCAGCCCGCCGCGCCGGCCTCGCTGAGCACGTTCTGGTGGGCGAGCAGTTCCCTGCGCTTGGGACGCAGCCCCTCGGGGGCGTCGCTGACCAGGGCCGCCAGTTCACCCTCCCGCAGGACGCGCACCGGCAGCGGCGGGTCGCCCACGCCTCCCATGCCTTCGGGCAGGCCGGGGTGCGAGGTCGCCGTGACGCCGTAGATGTAGGTGCTCACTCCTGCTCCTCCTTCCGGCGCGCCGAGGTGCTCTTACGGGCTCGCGGACGGGACTCCGTCTCACGCTCGGAACCGCCGTCACGCGCCTGCTTGAAGGCGTCGGAGACGGTCTCGGCGGCGCCGGACAGCGCCCCCTTGGACTTGCCGCGGGCGCCGGACTCGGTGACCTCGCCGACGATCTCCGGCAGGCCCGGGCTCTTGCGGGGCCCGGCCTCCAGGTCGAGGCGGTTGCAGGCCTCGGCGAAGCGCAGGTACGTGTCGACGCTGGCGACGACGACCCGCACATCGATCTTGAGGATCTCGATGCCGACCAGGGACACGCGCACGAATGCGTCGATGACGAGCCCCCTGTCCAGAACAAGCTCAAGCACGTCGTAGAGACCGCTGCTGCCGCCTCCGCCGCCGGTCTGTTGTGCCGGTACGACTGTCATGCCGGTCTTTCCTCCTTCTTGTCGGTGGGTGAGGGTCGGGACTTGCCGCCGGTGGGTCGGGCCCGGTCGGGCGTCCTAGCGGCCGCCGGACCTGTGCGCGTCGGCACGCCCGCGTTCGTAGCGGCGTACGCGCCGGTACCCGGTCAGCTGGCCGTCGGGGTCCAGCTCGACCTGGTAGCTCGCCATCAGGCTCATCGTGTCGGGCACCCGCTCGAGCTCGAGAACCTCGACCTCGAGGGACCAGCCCTCCTCCGTCTGCTCGAAGGACGACACGGACTCGACTTCCATCCCGGTGAGTTCCGCGAGCTGGCCGCGCGCCTGGCGCAGCAGTTCCATCGGGCTCGGCCGGCGAGTGGTTCTGTTGTTCTCCGTGGTCTTGTTGGATTGCTGTGAGCCACGGGCCCCCTGGGACTCTTGTGCGTCCTGTGAACCCTGTGGCTCTTCGGCGTTCTTCGTGTTCGACATGGCCACCTCCCCCTCCGTGTGGCCGCAAGTCTGTTCGCCAAACCTCCGTACCCTCAGCGGGTGCGGCTCGGCCCCCGGCGCTCAGCCCCGCAGTGCCGCCAGCCGGCGGCGCGCGGGGCCCAGGGCCCGTCCCCGGCGCAGCAGGCCGGCCCAGGGGTCGGTGCGGGCCTGCTCCACGGCGTCGGCGACCGTCCAGCGGCGGGCATTCAGCGCCGGGTCGTCCAGCTCGTCCCAGGAGACGGGCGTGGCGACGGGGGCGCCGGGCAGGGCGCGGACGCTGTAGGGGGTGACCGCGGTCTGCGCGTAGCCGTTGCGCTGCACGTCGAGGTAGAGCCGGTCGCCGCGATCCTTCTTGCGGGCGGCGGTGGTGAGCCGGTCGGGGTGGGCGTCGGCGAGGGTGTCGGCGACCTCGCGGGCGAAGTCGCGCACGTCGTCGAAGTCGCTCTCGCCGTTCAGCGGCACGATGACGTGCAGCCCCCGGGAACCGGTGGTCATCAGCGCCGAGGGCAGCTTCAGCTCGTCCAGCAGCTCCCCCAGCAGCCGAGCCGCCTCCCGGACCGCCCCGAAGTCGTCGCCGGGCGGGTCGAGGTCGAAGACCAGCCGGTCCGGCCGGGTGATCCGGTCGGTGCGGGACAGCCAGCGGTGCAGGGTGATGCTCGCCTGGTCGACGAGGAAGAGGAGGGTGGCGGTGTCGTCGCACACGGTGTGCGTGACGGTGCCGCCCTCCTTGGCGGCCTCGGCCCGGGTGATCCAGTCGGGATAGCCGTCCGGGGTGTTCTTCTGCATGAACGCCGGGCCGTCGATGCCGTCCGGGCGCCGGTCCAGCATCAGCGGGCGGCCGCGCAGGTGCGGCAGCATGAACGGCGCGACGGCGCGGTGGTAGTCGACGAGGTCGTTCTTGGTGTACTCCTCGGTGTCCCGGCCGCCGGGAAAGAGCACCTTGTCATGCCGGCGGATCTCCACGGAGCGACGGCCGGCCCGGACGGTGCGCGACCGCTCGTCGCTCACGACACGACCGCCTCCCCCACCAGCAGCCGGCCGGCAGCGGCGACCGACTCCGCGTCGATGCCGGCGGCGTGCAGCTGCGCGTCCGGGGAGGCGGAACCCGGCATGTTCCGCACGGCCAGCCGCACCAGACGCGGTACGGGGCGTCCGTCGGCGAAGGCCTCCGCGACCGCGTCGCCGAGCCCGCCCTCCGGATGGTGGTCCTCCACGGTCATCAGGCAGCCGGTCTCCTCGGCGGCCGTGCGCAGGGTCTCGCGGTCGACGGGCTTCACCGAGTACAGGTCGATCACCCGCACGGCGATGCCCTCCGCCGCCAGGGCGTCCGCGGCGGCCAGTGCCTCGGGCACGGTGACGCCCGCGGCGACGAGGGTGAGCCGGTCGCGGCCGGAGGAGCGCAGCACCTTGCTGCCGCCGACCGGGAACTCCTCGTCGGGACCGTAGATCACCGGGCTCTCGCCGCGCGAGGTGCGCAGATAGCGGATGCCGTCGAGGCCGGCCATCGCGGCGACCAGCCGGGCGGTCTGGTTGGCGTCGCACGGGTACAGCACGGTCGAACCGTGCACCGCGCGCATCATCGCCAGGTCCTCCAGGCCCATCTGGCTGGGGCCGTCCTGGCCGATGGCGACGCCCGCGTGCGAGCCGACGAGGTTGATGCCGGAGCCGCTGACCGACGCCATGCGGACGAAGTCGTGGGCGCGAGTGAGGAACGCCGCGAAGGTGGAGGCGTACGGGGTCCAGCCGCGGGCCGCCACGCCCACCGCCGCCGCGACCATCTGCTGTTCGGCGATGTAGCACTCGATATAGCGCTCGGGGTGCTCCTTGGCGAAGAACTCGGCCCGTGTGGAGTCGCCGACCTCGCCGTCGAGGACGACGACGTCGCCGCGGGCGGTGCCGAGGGCGGCCAGCGCCTCACCGAAGGCGTTGCGGGTGGCCACCTCGTCGCCCTTGTCCCAGCGGGGCAGGACGGGCTCTTCGGCGGGCCGGGCGGGCCGGGCTCCGTCGGATGACGGCTGCCGCACGTCCAGGCGCAGGTCCCGCGGGCCGCCGAGCTCGGCGACGGCGTCCTCGGCCTCCGGCAGCGGCTTGCCGTGCAGGCCCTCGCGGTCCTGGACCGATGCGACGCCCTTGCCCTTGAGGGTGCGGGCGAGGATCGCGGTGGGCTGGCCCCGGGTGGACAGGGCCTCTCCGTAGGCACGGTCGACGGCGTCCACGTCGTGCCCGTCGACCTCGACGGTGTGCCAGCCGAAGGCCTGGAACCGGCGCGCGTAGGCGTCGAGGTCGTGCCCGTGCCGGGTGGGGCCGCGCTGGCCGAGCCGGTTGACGTCCACGATCAGCGTGAGGTTGTCCAGGTGCTCGTACGAGGCGTGCTCGGCCGCCTCCCACACCGATCCCTCGGCGAGCTCGCTGTCGCCGCACAGCACCCACACCCGGTAGCCGGCGTGGTCCAGCCGCTTCCCGGCCAGCGCGATGCCGACGCCCACGGGGAGGCCCTGGCCGAGCGAGCCGGTGGCCGTCTCGACCCAGGGCAGTTGCCGGGGCGTGGGGTGCCCTTCGAGACGGCTGCCGTCGTCGCGGAAGGAGAGCAGTTCCTCGTCGTCGATGGCACCGGCCGCCTTGTAGGTGGCGTACATCAGGGGCGACGCGTGGCCCTTGGAGAGGATGAAGCGGTCGTTGGACGGGGCGTCGGGGCGCCCGAAGTCGTAGGCGAAGTGACGGGCGAAGAGGACGGCCATCAGGTCCGCCGCCGACATCGACGACGTGGGGTGCCCGGAGCCCGCGGCGGCCGCGGCACGGACGCTGTCCACGCGCAGCTGCTGGCCGAGCTCGACGAGTTCACCGGTGTTCATGAGTCTCCTTCGGTAAAGCGGTCGGTGCGCCTGACGGGTCCGGGCGCGACATCCGGACCGGGCGGCGGCTGGTCGGGCGGCGGCGTGACGGCGGGTTCTTCCCCGGCGGACCCACCGGGCTGGTTCTTGGCGGGCTCACCACCGGGCTGATTCTTGGCGGGCTCACCGCCCGGCTGATTCTTGGCAGGCTCACCACCCGGCTGGTTCCTGGCAGGCTCACCACCCGGCTGGTTCCTGGCAGGCTCACCACCCGGCTGGTTTCCGGCAGGCTCACCACCCGGCTGGTTCCTGGCAGGCTCACCACCCGGCTGGTTTCCGGCAGGCTCACCACCCGACCCACTCTTCGCGGACTCCCCGGCCGCCGACGCCCCTGCCTGCCCCCGCTCCGGCCTGCCCGGCACCCGTGCCAGTTCCGGGGACGCCGTGTCCAGCGGCACCGACCAGGATCGTACGAGTCCCAGCTGGACGGCCTGGCGCGGCAGTACGGCGTCGAGCAGCCAGTCGGCGGCCACCCGGACCCGGTTGCCCGGCATCGCGGCGAGGTGGTAACCGCGGGTGACCGCGCCCGCCGCCACCCCGGAAAGGTTCACGCCGAGCGGATTGGCGGCGGCCTTGACGCCCCCGAGGTCCACCACGAACCCCATGTCCTTGTGCCGGTAGGCGCGCCGCTCACCGTCGCCGAACGACGCGGCGATGTTGTGCCCGCACACCTTGCCCTGACGCCAGGCGTGCTGCGCGGTCATCGGGGTGTACGACCCCGGCTTCTCCAGATCGGGCACCGCCGCCGCGTCACCGCACGCGAAGACCTCCGGGCGGCCCGGCACCTGCAGGTGCGGGTCCACGAGGAGCCGGCCGCGCTCCATGGGCAGCCCCAGCGACTCGGCGAGCGGATCGGGGCGCACGCCCACGCACCACACCAGGGTCTTGGTGTCGACGAACTCCCCGTCGGTCAGCAGCACTCCGTCGTGCGTGGCCTCCTTCACCGAGGTGCCCATCCGTACGTCCACGCCCCGCTCGCGCAGGACCGTGTCGGCGGTGCGGGAGAGCCGCTCGTCCAGCTCGGGCAGCACCCGGTCGGCGATGTCCAGCAGGATCCAGCGCGGCCGCATCCCGGTCCTCATCGGGTGCCTGCTGACCTGCGCGTCGGTGAACAGCTGCCCGTGCGCGGCGACTTCGGTGCCGGTGTAGCCGGCGCCGACCACGACGAAGGTGCAGCGGGAGGCGCAGGTCTTGGGGTCGTCGGTGGCGGTCGCGAGCTCCACCTGGCGCGTCACGTGGTCCCGCAGGTACAGGGCCTCGGGCAGACCGCGGAAGCCGTGGGCGTGCTCGGCGACACCGGGGATCGGCAGCAACTTGTTGACGCTGCCGGCCGCGAGCACCAGCCGGTCGTAGGAGAGGGTGCCGCCCTCGCCCTCGGGTCCGGTGTAGTGCACCTGCCGCGCGTCGAGGTCGATGCGGTCGGACTCCCCGAGCACCAGCCGCACGTGCGGCAGCGTGCCGGAGAGGGACACGGTGACCCGGCGCGGCTCCAGGATGCCGGCGGCGACCTGCGGCAGCAGCGGAAGGTACAGGAAGTAGTCGGTCGGGTTGAGCAGGACGATCTCGGCGCGGCCACGGGCCAGCCGGGACAGGGTCTGGGCCGTGCGGTATCCGGCGAAGCCGGCACCGACGATCACTATGCGGGGTCGACTCACGGTTCGCCTCCGGCGCTGTCGCGTACGTCGGGAGACTTCCGCGTCCCCCCGGCCGGGGACGCCAAACGTCCGCCCGGTTTCCGCCGGAGCCCCCGGGTACCCGGTCGGGGACCCGAACCGCCCATGTCGCGGAGGCACCCCCCATGCCCGAGTACGGCTACTTCCTCTCGTGCGAGCAGTACGGTCCCGCCGAGCTGATCGAGCAGGCGCGGATGGCCGAGCAGGCCGGGTTCGAGGCCCTGTGGATCTCGGACCACTACCACCCGTGGAACGACGAGCAGGGGCAGAGTCCCTTCGTGTGGTCGGTGATCGGCGCGCTGTCCGAGGCGGTGTCGCTGCCGGTGGGTACGGCGGTGACCTGCCCCACCGTGCGGACGCACCCGGCGGTGGTGGCGCAGGCGGCGGCCACGAGCGCGGTGATGTCGCCGGGGGAGTTCCGGCTGGGTGTGGGCACCGGCGAGGCCCTGAACGAGCACATCCTCGGTGACCACTGGCCGCCCGCCCATGTGCGCCTGGACATGCTCGAGGAGGCCATCCAGGTGATGCGGCGGCTGTTCACCGGCGAGGAGGTCAACCACCACGGCACGCACTACACGGTGGAGAACGCCCGTCTGTACACCGTCCCGGACCAGCCCGTCCCGATCGACATCTCGGGCTTCGGCCCGGCGGCGACCAAGCTGGCGGCGCGGGTCGGCGACGGCTACATCACGATGATGCCGGACGCCCCCATGGTGGAGCAGTACCGCAAGGGCGGGGGCGGCGGAAAACCGGTCAGCGGCGGCACCAAGGTCTGCTACGGCACCGACCGCGAGGACTGCGTGCGCACCGTGCACCGGCTCTGGGCGAACGAGCAGCTGCCCGGCGAGCTGGGCCAGGTACTGCCCTCACCGAGGCACTTCGAGCAGGCGCAGACCCTGGTCACCGAGGACATGGTGCGCGAGAACCGGGTGTGCGGCGACGACGTGGACGAGCATGTCGCCGAACTCCGGCAGTTCGCGGACGCCGGCTTCGACCGGATCTACGTCAACCAGATCGGCCCCGATCTGCGCGGCTTCTTCGACTTCTACCGCACCAAGGTGCTGCCGCAGCTCCAGCAGGCCGGCTGACCGGGGAGGAGCGAACCACGATGAAACTGCACCGCCCCGGTGTCTCCGTCTACACCGTGCCGACCGACGCCCCCGAGGCGGACGGCACACTGGCCTGGGAGTCCACGACGGTGGTGATCGCCGAGGTGTCGGCGGGTGACGCCACCGGGACCGGCTGGACGTACGGTCCGCCGGTGGTCGGCGACTTCCTGAGCGGGCATCTCGCACCGCTCGTGGAGGGCATGAGCGCGCTGGACATACCGGCCGCGCACGACGCCATGTGCCGCTCGGTGCGCGACATCGGCAGGCCGGGCATCGCGGCCTGTGCGATCTCGGCGCTGGACATCGCGCTGTGGGACCTCAAGGCGCGGCTGCTGGAGCTTCCGCTGGTGCGGCTGCTGGGGGCGCGCCGGGAGCGGGTCCCGGTGTACGGCAGCGGGGGTTTCACGACGTACCACGACACGCACCTGGCCGCGCAGCTGAACGGGTGGGTGCACGGGCAGCACATCCCGCGCGTGAAGATCAAGATCGGCGAGGGCTGGGGGCGGGACGTGGCCCGCGATCTGCACCGGGTGCGCACCGCCCGGCATGTCATCGGGGAAGAGGCCGATCTCTACGTGGACGCCAACGGGGCGTACGCCCGCAAGCAGGCGGTGCGGGTGGGGCACACCCTCGCCGAGTACGGGGTGGGATGGTTCGAGCAACCGGTGTCGGCGGACGACCTGTCCGGGCTGCGGCTGGTGCGTGACGCGGTGGTGAGCGACGTGACCGCCGGGGGGTACGGGTTCGACCTGCCGTACTTCGCCCGCCTCATCACCGCCGGGGCGGTGGACTGTCTCCAGGTGAACGCCACACGCTGCGGCGGGCTCACCGGCTTCCTGCACGCGGCGGCGCTGGCGGAGGCACACGGTCTGGAGGTGTCCGCCGCCTGCGCCCCGCACGTCCACGCGGCGGTCGCGGCCACGGTCCCGAATCTGCGCCACGTCGAGTGGTTCCACGACCACGTCCGGATCGAGGACATGCTCTTCGACGGCGCCTTGGACCCCACCGGGGGCACGATCGCCCCCGTCGCGGGTCTCGGCCACGGTCTGACGCTGCGGACACAGGACGTCACGGAGTACAGAGTGGGCTGAGTACGGGACCGGGCACGAGGCGGGGAGGGACGGTCAGACCCGGCCGGAGTCGTCCGGCCGCGGCGGTACGACGCCCGCGGTGGGCGGGGCGGACGGCACCGGCGGGATCGGGTTGCCCCCTCCTCCCGCGCGTGCGGTGGCCTGTCCGGGGACCGGTCGCGGGGCGGCGGGCCGTGCCGCGGCGCGCAGGGCGTAGGCCAGCGCGGCCAGGATCACGGCCGTGATCAGCGAGGCGGCCCAGCCCGGCAGGACCAGGGCCAGGGCGAGCCCCACGGCCAGCGCGACCGCCGCGCCCGCGTACAGGGCGACGGCGCCGGACGCGGCGTAGAAGGCGGCCTTGCGGCGCTGCCCCCGCGCCTGTTCGCGCAGTTCGTCGCGCACGGTCTCGCGGGCCACCTGCGCCAGCTCGTCGACGAGGTGTTTGTCCAGATGCTCCAAGTGCTCCAAGCGCTGCATGCCGGCCGGGTACCCGTGGCCGAGAGCGCCTAACGCCCCTCGGTACGGCGTGCGTTACGGCGTGTGGAGATCGTCCGGGGGCGCACCCGCGGTCCCGGTCGCCCCCAACTAGGCTCCTCCCATGGAGATTCTGGGTGCCACACTGCGCGTCTGCGTCGACGACATCGAGACAGCCATCCCCTTCTACGAGCGGCTGGCGGGCGGCAGAGCCCTCCGCTTCGAGCGGGCCGGCGTCCAGGTCGCGGCGGTGGGCTGCTTCCTGCTGATGAGCGGTCCCGCGGCGGAACTGGACGTGCTGCGCAGGGTCGCGGCGACCATCGCGGTGCAGGACGTCGACGAGGCCCGCCAGGTGCTCGCGGAGATGGGCGCCGACATCATCGCGGGCCCGGTCCCCACCCCGGTGGGCCGCAACCTGATCGCACGGCACCCGGACGGGGCGGTCTACGAGTACGCGGACCGCCGCGCCTGACGCCCCTTCACCCGGTCACGGTGTCGGACGCATCCGGAAGTCGTACCGCTCCGGCCCCCTCACGCAGGGTCGGCGGCCTCGCAGCCCGCGTCGAACACGGCAGCGGGCTGTCGGGCCCCAGGGGTGCGGTCGGCAGCGTCAGTACCTCACGTCGGATCGTCGTCACGATCCCCACGCAAGCCGCCGCGAGCCCACCTGAACAGGGGGCGCGGACGGCTCGCAGCGGCGAGCACAACTCCCCCAGGGGCGCGGGGAACCGCGCGACCGGCCACGACGCACCCGCAGCCGGACCCGGCATCCGCGGGGCGCCGGGGCCGGGCGCCGGTTCAGCCGGCCGTCATCTCGCTGGTGATCGCCCACCGCTGGTGGTCGCGCCAGGCCCCGTCGATGAAGAGCATCTTCGGGGAGAAGCCCTCCAGGCGGAACCCGCAGGAGCGGGCGAGAGCGATGGAGGCGGCGTTGCCGGGCTGTACGTTGATCTCCAGACGGTGCAGCCGCATCGGGCCGAAGGCGTGCCGCACCACGAGGTTCAGGCCCTCGCGCATCAGTCCGCGCCCCGCCGCGTGCGCGAAGGCGCCGTAGCCCAGCGCACCGCACAGGAAGCCGCCCTCGACGATGTTGTTGATGTTGATGAACCCGGCGAGGGCTCCGTCCGCCTCCTTCTCGCAGACCAGGAACCCCGCCTTGGTGGGGTCCTCGATCAGCCGCCCCGCGTAGGCGGCGTAGGCCGACGCGCTGTCCGGCGGGAACAGCCAGGGGTGGTGCAGGTCCTTGCTCTCCCGGGCACGGGCGGTGAACTCGGCGCCGTCCGCGTGGCTGAAGTGGCGCAGCCCCACGCGGGCGCCTTCGGCGAGATAGCGGGAAGCGGTGTGCGGCACCCTGCCACCCTACGACGGCCCGCCGGACCCGCGCGCGGTCTCGGCCTCGCCCCACCGGGTCCGGCGCCGGCTCAGTCCAGCGCCGGTTCGTCCAGCGTCAGCGTGCCCGCGTCGGCGTCGAGTTCGGCGGTGACACCGAAGGGGACGGTGAGCGCGTCGTCGCAGTGCCCGAACCCGAACTGCTCGGCCACCGGCACGCCGAGGCCGCCGAGGCGGTCGGCGAGCAGCGCCCGCACCCCGTCGTAGGGCTCGCACTGCGCCCAGGACCCGAGCAGCAGCCCGGCCACCCCGTCCAGCCAGCCGGCTCGCAGCAGCTGGGTGAGGTAGCGGTCGAGCCGGTACGTCTCCTCCCCCACGTCCTCCAGGCACAGCAGTCCCCCGCGCGCGGAGGGCCTGGCATGGGGGGTGCCGAGGTCGGCGGCGAGCAGGGAGAGGCACCCCCCGAGGGTGACTCCGCGTGCCCGGCCGGGGGCCAGGGCCGTACCGTCCGAGCGGATGGTGCAAACCGTCTCGGGGGTGAAGAGGGTGGCGCGGAGGTGGTCCTGCGCCCGCGTGCTCTTCAGGAAGTCGACGCCCGCGGCCATCGGCCCGTGCAGGGTGACCAGTCCGAGCCGGACCGCGAACGCCTCGTGCAGCGCGGTGATGTCGCTGAACCCGACGAACACCTTCGGCCCGGCCGCCCGCATCGCCTCCCAGTCGAGCGTGTCGACGATGCGCTGCACGCCGTATCCGCCGCGGGCGCAGATCACCGCGTCGACGGCCGGGTCGCACCACGCGGACTGCAGGTCGGCGGCCCGGTCGGCGTCGCCGCCCGCCAGGTAGCCGAACTCGGCGTCCCGGTCGAGGACATGGGGCGCCACCACCGGGTCGAGATCCCAGCCGCGCAGCACGTCGAGCCCGGCGAGCAGCCGCTCCTCGGGCACCGGGCCGCTGGGTGCGACGACGGCCACCCGGGCGCCGGGGGCGAGCCGGGGCGGCCGCCGCAACGGGGCGACCCGGCTCACCTGCCCAGCTCCAGCGTGGGAATGCCGGGCGGTCGCATCCCGAACACCTGGGCGTACAGCGACATCTCCGCCTCGAGGGCGCGCACCATCGTCTCCGCCCGCCGGAAGCCGTGTCCCTCGCCCTCGAAGGTGAGATACGCGTGCGGCACGTCCCGGCCGGCCAGCCGGGCCAGGAACCGCTCGCATTGCACGGGCGGACAGATCACGTCGTCCAGTCCCTGGAGCAGGAGGAAGGGCACGGAGAGCCGGTCGGCGTGTTCGACGGGCGAGCGCCGCACGTACCGCTCGGGGACCTCGGCCCGCGGTCCGATCAGGGTCTCCAAGTACTGGGACTCGAAGTCGTGGGTCTCCCCCGTTCCCCAGCCGGCGAGGTCGAGCACGGGGTAGATGATGGTGCCGCAGGCGTAGACGTCGGTGGTGGTGAGCGAGGCGGCGGTGGTCCAGCCGCCGGCGCTGCCGCCCCGGACGGCGAGCCGGTCGCGGTCGGCGGTGCCCTCGTCGGCGAGGGCCAGCGCGACGGCGGCGCAGTCCTCGACGTCGACCACGCCCCACTGCCGGCGCAGCCGGTTGCGGTACGCGCGCCCGTATCCGGTCGAGCCGCCGTAGTTGACCTCGGCGACGCCGATGCCGCGCGAGGTGAAGTAGGCGATCTCCAGGTCGAGCACCAGCGGCGCCCGGCCGGTGGGGCCGCCGTGCGCCCGGATCACGTACGGGGGCCGCTCGCCCGCGGGCCCCGTGCACCCGGGGTGGTGCGGCGGGTGAACCTGGGCGTGGATCTCCCGTCCGTCGGGTCCGGTGAACGTGCGCACCTGCGGCTCGGGGTAGTAGGCGGGGTCCACGGCGTCCCGGTGCGGGGAACCGATCACCCGGGCCCGGCCCGTCCGGGTGTCCAGCTCCACCACTTCGGGGGCGCTGCGCGGGCCGGCCCCGATGGCGACGACCCGCTCTCCGTGGGCCGCCGCGGAGGGGGCGAACTCGGTCCAGGGGCCCGCGGCGTCGACGACCTCACCGGTCTCCGGGTCGAGTATGCCGAGTGTGGCGGCGCCCCGGCCGTGCACGACGGCGATCAGCCCGCCCTCCAGCGGGGCGAACCAGCGGTGCCCTGGCTTCCACAGCGGGCCGCCGAACTCCTCCTCGCGCGGGCAGATCGCCTCCCCGTCCCGGTAGAGGTTCCACCAGCCCGTGCGGTCACTGGTGTGCAGCAGCCTCCCGTCGTGGGTCCAGTCGACCTGGGCGACGGCCTCCTCGGGTCCGCCGGCCACCGTGCGGGCGTCGCGCAGGGTGCCGTCCCCGGCGACGTCGGCGACGACCAGTTCGGTGCCGTCCCACGGCATGCGCGGATGGTCCCAGCCCAGCCAGGCCGCGCGCCGCCCGTCGGGCGAGAGCCGCGGTCCGGTGACGAACCGGTGCCGTCCGTCGCTCAGTTCCCGCACCGCGTCCCGGTCACCGGCGGCCGAGCCGTCCAGCGGAACCGCGGCCAGGACGCGGCGCACGTCGCTGGGGCCGTCGCCGGTGAACTCCTCCAGGACGCACCACACCTCGCCGCGCGCTGGCAGCAGCACCGGATCGGCCCAGCGCAGCCCCTCCCCCACCGGCGACACGGGCGTGAGCGGGCGGTGCTCCCCGCCCGGGTCGTAGCGGTAGAGGCGCTGGTCGGCGAAGTTCACGAACACCAGGAGCGGGCCGCCGTCGCGCACGGCGCCGGCCCACGGGCGGCCGCCGTACTCCATGACCCGGGTCCGCACGTTCCACGGCGGCGACAGGACCGACTCCTCGGTGCCGTCGACGTGCCGGCGCACCAGGGTGCGCCGGCCGGCCTCGGTGGGCCGGGGCTCGGTCCACCACACCTCGTCGCCGACGAAGTCCGCGAACTCGGGGCTGCCGTCGTGGGCCGCGGCGGTGGCCGCGTCGATGGGCGAGGGCCACTCGCCGTACGCCAGGGTCTGCACTGTCTCCCCCACTCGCTCAGGCCGACCGCAGGAACCGGTCGAGGACCCGGACACCGAAGTGGAGCGCCTCCACGGGCACGCGCTCGTCGACCCCGTGGAAGAGGGCCTGGTAGTCGAAGCCCTCGGGCAGCTTCAGGGGCGCGAAGCCGTAGCCGGTGACGCCGAGCCGGGAGAACTGCTTGGCGTCCGTGCCGCCGGACATGCAGTACGGCACGACGTGCCCCTCCGGGGCGAACTCCTCCACGGCGGCCCGCATGCGGGCGAACGCCGGCGAGTCCACCGGCGCCTGGAGGGCCACCTCGTGGTGCTCGAACTCCCAGTCGACGTCCGGGCCGGTGAGCCGGTCCATGGTCGCGCGGAACTCGTCCTCGGCGCCCCAGAGATACCGGCCGTCGACGCGCGCCACGGCCTCCCCGGGGATCACGTTGATCTTGTATCCGGCGTCCAGCATGGTCGGGTTGGCGCTGTTGCGGACGGTGGCCTCGACGAGCTTGCCGGCCGTGCCGAGCTTGTCAAGCAGGGCGTCCACGTCCGCCAGGTCCGTCTCGACGCCGTACACGGCGGCGAGTTCGGTGAGCGCGGCCCGCACCGTCGGGGTGAGCCGCAGCGGCCATTCGTGCTCGCCGATGCGGGTGACGGCGGCGGCGAGGCGGGTCACCGCGTTCTCCCGGTTGACCTTGGAGCCGTGCCCGGCCCGGCCGCGCGCGGTGAGCTTCAGCCAGGCGGTGCCGCGCTCGCCGGCCGCGATCGGATAGAACTGCCGCCCGGCGCCGTCGTGGAAGGTGAACGCGCCGGACTCGCTGACGCCCTCGGTGCAGCCCTCGAAGAGGTGGGCGTGCCGGTCGGCGAGGAACCCGGAGCCGTCCTCGGCGCTGGCCTCCTCGTCGGCGGTGAAGGCGATGACGATGTCGCGGCGGGGCCGCACGCCCTGGCGGGCCCACGCGCGCACCACGGCGAGGATCATCGCGTCCATGTTCTTCATGTCGACGGCGCCGCGTCCCCAGACGACGCCGTCGCGGACCTCCCCGGAGAACGGGTGCACGCTCCAGTCGGCGGCCTCGGCCGGTACGACGTCCAGGTGCCCGTGGACGAGCAGCGCGTCGGCCGACGGGTCGGTGCCCTCCAGGCGCGCGACGACGTTGGTCCGGCCCGGGGTGCGCTCCAGGAGCACCGGTTCCAGGCCGGTCTCGGCGAGCCGGGCGGCGGCATACTCGGCGGCGGGCCGCTCCTGGCAGTCTCCCCCGCCCCTGTTGGTCGTGTCGATCCTGATCAGGTCGGATGTGAACGTCACGACCTCGTCCAGGGCCCGCTCGTCAGCCATACTGCTCCTCCACCGCGGCCGAGGCGATCGTGGTGACCGCCTTGAAGGTGCGGATCCCGTCGTACATGGTCCCGCTGGTGTATGCCACCTTGCGCTCACCGGTCCGGGTCACGCCCGGCACGACGGTGGCGGCCATCGCCAGGTGCTCGGCGTCGAACTCCACCGCCACGGTGAAGGGCCCGCCGTCGACCGGCTCCCGGCGCACCGCCAGCGCGGCCGCCTCCTTGGCCGCCGCGCGGATGTCGGCGGCCGTCCGGGCCGGCGTGCGGCACACCGCCGCATACCGGGAGACATGATCCTTCACGGCCACCTTGAGGGCCTCGGGCGCGTACCCGAGGGCGTCCTCGCAGGCCACGTCGTCACCGGTGACCAGGACCACCGGCACGCCGTACTCGGCGACCACGTGCGCGTTGAGCAGACCCTCACTGGCCCGTACGTCGTTCACCCACACCCCGGTGATGGAGTTGGCGAGGAAGGTGTGCGCGAGGACGCCCTCCATGCCGGCGCCGGCGTGGTAGCCGATGAACGCGATGCCGTCCACGTCACCGTGCTGCACGCCCTCGACCATGGACAGCGACTTGTGCCGGCCGGTGAGCATCTCGGCCCGGTCGTCCAGCTGCTCCAGGAGCAGGTTGCGCATGGTCCAGTGGGCCTCGTTGATCAGCACCTCGTCGGCGCCGCCGTCGAAGAAGCCCTGCACGGCCGCGTTGACGTCCGAGGTGAACAGGGACCGGCACCGCTCCCACTGGGGGGTCCCCGGCAGCACGTCGGCCGGCCAGGTGACACCGGTGGCGCCCTCCATGTCGGCGCTGATGAGGATCTTCATGCGGAACACGCTACGTCGTCCCGCCGAATCCCGGCCAGCCTGTGGACAACTCTCACCGGTCCAGACCACCGGCGGGCCCGGCCGGTCGCCGTCCGGGCCCCCCGACCTGCGGAATCCTATGTGGCGCGGCCCGTCACGAACCACAAGGACGGCAGTTCTACGCGGGTGCCGTCGGGGCCGTACTCGGTGGTGGTCAGCGGCAGGGTGCCGGTCGCCAGCACGGTGAGGCCGGCCGCGGTCAGGAACTCGGGCACCGCCGCGTCGGCGACCTCGCCGGGGGCTATGCCGTGCCGGAGGACCGGCGCGAGTTTGGGCGGCGGGCCGCCGGGGCCGGCGGCGAAGCTCCGCAGCACCGCTCCCGCGGCCTCGGACGGCTCGACGAGGAAGGCACGGCCGCGCTCGCCCACGATCGTGGCGATGCCGTCCGCCAGCGCCTGCCGGTCGTCGGCCTCGCACTGGTGCAGGACACCGCGCACATAGACGTTGGCGTCGCCGAGCTCCGCGTGCAGCGTCTGCGCCTCGGCCTTCTCCACGGCGTCCAGCTGACGGTACGTCGCCTGCCCGGCCGGGTCCGCCCGGCGGGCGTGCTCCAGGGCGGCCGCGGACAGGTCGGCGCCGACGACGTGGGGGAAGCGGTCGGCGAGGAAGCGGGTCTGGGTGCCGTTGCCGCAGCCGAGATCCACCAGCGCGAGCCCCGGGTCGGTGAGATGGGGTTCGAACAGAGCGAGGTGGCGGGCCACGGTCAGGGCGGGCTCCGCGTCCCAGAAGACGGCCCCCTCCTCGTCCGGTGCCTCACGCCAGAAGCCTTCCCAGGCCTCCCGGTACCGACTCGTCACGCTCATGACCGACTCCCCAGGGTGCGACACCGACCCGCCCCGTGTGACGGGCCAGTACGGTGTATCGCGCCCCGGGCGCGCGGACAAGCGCGCGAGCGCATTCCTTCACGGCTCGTTCGCTCCGCAACGCGCCCTCGTACCAACGGAGTCGGCGGTCAGCGCGGTGAGCGGCGCGGCAGGGTCAGTTCGAACCAGACGGTCTTCCCGGACGTCGTCCGGCTCGTCCCCCACTCGCGGGCGAGGGTGCTGACCACGCGGAGCCCGCGCCCGGTCTCGTCCGTCGGCCGTGCGTTGAGCAGCGTCGGCAGCTCGTGGTCGTCGTCCTCCACCTCGCACAGCAGCGTGTCCCCGCGCACCAGCCGCAGGGCGACGGGCCGGGCGTGGGAGTGCCGTACGGCGTTGGTGACGAGCTCGCTCACCATCAGTTCGGCGCTGTCGGCGAGCCCCGGCAGCCGCCAGTCGTGCAGTTGTTCACGCACCGCCGCCCGGGCCCGGCCGACCTCGGACGGTTCGGGCGTGAACCGCCATTCGGCGACGTCGTCGGGCTCGATGCCGCCCAGGCGGGCCATCAGCAGCGCCACGTCGTCCTTGCGGCCGCCGCGTGTGTTGAGGGCGCGGATGATGGTGTCGCAGGCGTCGTCCATGGACGCGGCCGGGTGGGCGGCGGACTCGCACAGCGTGGCGAGGCCGACACCGATGTCCTCGCCGCGTACCTCGACCAGTCCGTCGGTGCACATCACCAGCCGGTCGCCGGGCTCCACGCGCACCCGCACCGCCTCGAAGGGCACCCCGCCGACGCCGATGGGAGCACCCGTGGGCAGATCAAGGAGTTCGCTGCGCCCGTCCGCGGCCCGCACCAGCACCGGCGGGATGTGTCCGGCGTTGGCCAGGTGCAGTTCGCTCGCGATGGGGTCGTAGACGGCGTACAGGCAGGTGGCCAGGTAGCCGTCGCCGAGCCGCTGCGCCAGGTCGTCGAGGTTGCGCAGCAGTTGCGCGGGCGGCAGGTCCAGGGCGGCCATGGTCTGCACGGCGGTGCGCAACTGACCCATCATGGCGGCCGAGTTCAGGCCGTGTCCCATGACGTCGCCCACGACGAACGCGGTGCGGGCGCCGGGCAGTTTCACCGAGTCGAACCAGTCGCCGCCGATCCGGCCGAGCAGGGTGCCCGGCAGATAGCGGGTGGCGATGTCGCAGCCCGCCATGCGCGGCGGGATGTGCGGCAGCATGCTGTCCTGGAGCGTCTCGGCGACGTTCTCCTGGTACGTGTACATGCGCGCGTTGTCGAGCACGAGCCCGGCCCGGGCGGCGAGTTCGGCGCCGGTGACCCGGTCCATGTCGTCGAACAGCCGGCGCTCCGGATGGCGCAGCAGGATCATGAAGCCGAGGACCACCTGACGCGCCTTCAGCGGGACGACCAGCATGGAGCGGCCGGTGATCAGGGGCCGGATGTCGCGCTTGTCGAACTGCGAGGCGATGGCGTGCCCCATCTCCTCGCTGATGTGCGGCACGAGGACGGGTTCACCGGTGGTCATGCACTGGAAGAACGGCGTGTGGGCCGGAAAGGGCATGGCCTCGCCGACGGGCACGACGTCGTCCCAGCGGCCGGGTTCGTCGGTGTGCTCCAGGGCGACCCGGTGCCACATGGTGGTGGTGTCCGGGACCCCCTCGTCGAACCCCTCACCGGCGACGACCTGTTCGCGCAGATAGGTGCCGGCCACGTCGGTGAAGCGGGGCACCACGGCCTTGCTGACCTCGACGATGGTGCGGGCGAGGTCCAGGGAGGTGCCGATGCGGGAGCTGACCTCGTTGAGGAATTCCAGGCGCTCGCGGACGGCGGCGTACTCGAGGTCCTCGCTCTCGTCCCGCAGTTCCTCGGGCAGCGGTTCGCCCGCCGCCAGGGCCCGTGCGGCCCGTTCGCGGCGCTCCCTGCGCTCCACACGCCGGGGCACGCCCCAGTCGGGGGTGACCGGCACACGGTCGTTCTGGCTGAACTCCAGGATGGGGTAGCCCAGTTCGAGGACCTGGGCGACGATGCGCGCGCTGTCGTCGACGCTCATGCTGGGGAGGATCTCGGGCAGCCGGCGGGCGAGTTCCTCGGCGCCGGGGAAGTCGGTGTGCAGGGCGAAGCCGGGCGCGATGCGTTCGAACACCCCGGCCTCGTCCGTGCGCAGCCCGTCCGCGTCGGCGGCCAGCACCAGCAGCCGCTCCTCTCCCGGTCCGACGAGCGGATACGCCCACCACAGCACGTCGACGCGGGCCGTCCCGCCTCCGGCCAGGCGGGCCCGGCCGGCCGCCGGGTAGGCCAGGCCGCCGCCGAGGGAGACGCCGAGGCCGGGTCCCAGTCCGTCGTAGGGCGCGTACGCCCCGTACGGGGTGTCCTCGTCCTCCTCGGGCAGGGCCCCGGTGACCGGCAGCAGGTCGACGGCCGGTCGGCCGAGGGCCTCCTCCTTGGAGAGTGCGAAGAGCCGCCGCGCGCCCGTGCTCCAGTGCGAGACGAGTCCGTCGCGGTCGACGACGACCACGGCCAGCGGGATCCGGCCGACGCCGCCCCGCTCGGTCGCCGTGCCGTCACCGGTGCGGCGATCGGGAGGTGCGTTCCGCTCGGTGCCACGGTCCATGGCCCAGGCCCTCTCTCCCCCGGCTGCGCAAGATCTGTACCGCCGTCACCACCGTACGGCCACGGTCGGTTGCGATGTGTGGCATTGCTGGAATTGCCCGCCCGGTCCGGCGCGCGTTTCCCCGTGTGAGGGACCGTTTCAGTCCTCGTGCCCGAGCTGGAGGTCGCGTTCCGTGCGGCCTCCGCCGGCCACCTGGAGCACGGTCGCGACGGGCGGGTATCCGGCGGCGATGACGGTGTACTCGCCGGACGCCAGGTCGACGAACCGGAAGGTGCCGTCGGGCCCCGTGGTGAGGGTGTCGACGACGTTGCCCGCGGCGTCCAGGAGGGTCACGCGCGCCTCCTCCACGGGCCGTCCGCCCCCGGCCCGCACCGTGCCGCGCAGCACGGCCCCGCCGGCCAGCTCGACGTCCTGGCGGGTCTCGCGGGCCGCCTGGACGGTGACGGGGAGGGCGGCCGGGCGGAAGGCGGGGGCGCTCGCCGCGAGGGTGTACTCGCCGGCCACCAGCTCACTGATGACGTAACCGCCCTCGCGGCCGCTGCGGGTACTGGCGACGACCTCCCCGTGGACGTTGGTGAGGGTGACGGCTGCGTCGCGCACCGGTGTGCCGTCGGCGGTGAGGACGCTGCCGGCGAGGCGGCCGGCGCCGCCGAGGACGACGTCGAGTTCGACCGGCCGTTCGCCGACGGTCACGGAGACCGCCTGCGGCTGGTGGCCGCCGGCGGCGGCGATCAGGACGTACGCTCCCGGGCCGGGCGTGGCCAGCGCGTACCGTCCGTCCTCGCCGCTGGCGCCGCGGCCGGTCTGCTGTCCGGAGACATCGATGAGGGTGAGCGCCGCGCGCGGTACGGCCGTCCCGTCGGGATGCTGCACGGTTCCGCAGACGGGGATGCCGCCGGTGTGCGGCGCACGGGCGTGCGGCACGCGCGCGTGGAGGTGCGGGGCTTCCGGGGCCGGGTCGGCGATGGGGGTGTGGTGGGACACCAGTGGTTTCTCCTTGAGGAAGCAGGCGATGAGCAGGCCGAGAACGAGCACCGGCACCAAGTAGAGGAAGATGCGCGGCATGGCGTCCGCGTAGGCCTGGACGTAGGCGTCGCGCAGCTCGGGCGGCAGCGCGTGCACGAGCTCCGGTGTGATCGACTCGGCGTCCACGGCCGCGGCGCCCGCGGGGAGGCGCTCGTCGAGCGCGTCGGTGAGCCGCCCCGCGAAGAGGGTGCCGAAGACGGCGGCGCCGACGCTGCCGCCGATCTGCCGGAAGTAGTTGTTGGCGCTGGTGGCGGTGCCGAGGTCGCAGGGGCGCACGGAGTTCTGCACGGCGAGGATCAGCACCGGCATCACCATGCCGATACCGGCGCCGAGCACGGCCATCCAGATGCTGTAGTGCAGCCGGGGCGTGCCGGTCTCCAGGCGGGAGAGCAGCCACATCCCGACGACGGAGAGGGCGGCGCCGACGACGGGGTGGCGCCGATAGCGGCCGGTGCGGCTGATGAGCTGACCGGAGATGATCGACGCGCCGACGATGCCGCCCATCATGGGCAGCATCAGCAGCCCTGACTCGGTGGCGCTGGCCCCGTCGACCATCTGCAGATACGTCGGCAGATAGCTGGCGGCGCCGAACAGGGCGACGCCGATCACCAGGCCCACCAGGCCGGTGACGTTGAAGACGGAGTCCCGGAACAGCCGCAGCGGGATGAGGGGTTCGGCGGCGTAGCGCTCGACGACGAGGAAGAGGAGGGTGGCCGCGGCGGCGCCCGCGCCGAGACCGAGCACGAGCCGGGAGTCCCAGGCGTGTTCGGTGCCGCCCCAGGTGGTCAGCAGCACCAGGCAGGTGGAGGCGGCGGCCAGCAGCAGGGTGCCGAGGACGTCGAAGCGGGCCCGGGCGGCCGGTTTGGGGAGTCTGAGCACCAGGGCGACGACGACCATGGTGACGATGCCGAACGGCACGTTGACGTAGAAGCACCAGCGCCACGAGAGGTGGTCGGTGAAGTAGCCGCCGAGCAGGGGGCCTGCCACGGACGCGAGGCCGAAGGCGGCGCCGATCAGCCCCATGAAGCGGCCGCGCTGCCGCGCGGGCACGATGTCCGCCATGATCGCCTGGACGCCGATCAGCAGTCCGCCCGCGCCGACGCCCTGCACCGCGCGGCAGGCGATGAGCTGGTCCATGGTCGTCGCGCGGCCGGCCAGCGCGGATCCGACGACGAAGACGAGGATCGCGAACTGGAAGACACCCTTGCGGCCCAGCTGGTCGCCGAGCTTGCCGTAGACGGGCAGTCCGACGGTCGCGGTGAGCAGATAGGCGGTGATCACCCAGGACATGGAGTCCAGGCCGTGCAGCTCGCCGACGATCCTCGGGAGCGCGGTGGCGACGATCATCTGCTCGAGGGCGGCGAGCAGGAGGGCAAGCATCAGGGCGACGAAGACCAGGCGGACCCGGCGCGGACTCAGGACGGGCTCGGCGGCCGCTGGCGGGGGCGGCGGACCGCCGGCCGGCGGCGCCGTGACCGACTCGTCCTGCGTCAGAGTGATCCCGCCCACGTGCCGCTCCCCTCGTCGCACCGCCGGACATTTCCCGCGTAAAAGCGACAACTACGAGCAAGCGCGGCGAGTTACGGGACAGAGGCGGTCCGCCGACAGATCACCCGAACCGGTGAGGAGCCAACTCCCCACCGGTTTTCGGGTTTTGGGGACGCCCGACGGCGGCTACTTCTCCACCTCGGCGGCCAGCCTGGCCAGCAGGGCGTCGTAGATCCGGGCCAGGCCCTTGGGGGCGAAGGTCTTCTCGAAGAAGCCGCCGATGCCCCCGGCGCCGTTCCAGACGGTGCTCACGACGACCCGGGACCGGCCCTCGCCGGCGGGGGTGACGCGCCAGGTGGTGACCATCGAGGAGTTGCGGTCCTTCTCGACGAGTTCGCCGTCGGACGGCTCGGTGACCTCCAGGAGGCAGTCGCGCACGCGCTTGCTGGTGGCCTGGAGCTTCCAGTGCACGAGGGTGCCCTCGCCGTCGCCGCCCTCGCGGACCTCGTACTCGCTGTACTGCTCGGGGAGCAGCTTCGCGCGGGTGCCGCTGTAGTCGGCGAGGGCGTCGAACACCGTCTCCGCGTCCGCCGCGACGATCCGCTCCGTAGTGGCCTCGACCTGCGCCATCGCTTTCCTCCAGGGCATGGGTTCTCAGGGTCGGGGCAAGCCAACCACCCCTTCGCCCGGCCACCCAAATCGGGGTTCCGGTTCTGACCGAACATGTCACTCGCACGATCAAGGGAACACTTGTTCTATTCTGTGGCGCAGTACAGCCAGAGGAGGCGTCATGCGCTGGGAGAACCTCACCCCGGACTCCGAACACAGCCGGGCCGACGCCGCGCTGTTCGGCGCGGAGGCGGTGATCACCCGCACCTTCGACATGCCGGAGTTCCGTGGCATCACCTTCCACGAGATCCGGGCCCGCTCGATCGTCAACCGGGTGCCGGGGGCCTCCCGCATGCCCTTCGAATGGACGGTGAACCCCTACCGGGGCTGCACGCACGCGTGCGTCTACTGCTTCGCGAGGAAGACCCACAGCTATCTCGACCTCGACACCGGACTCGGCTTCGACAGCCAGATCGTGGTCAAGACGAACGCGCCGGAACTGCTGCGCCGCCGGCTCTCCTCCCGCAGCTGGCGGGGTGAGCACATAGCGATGGGCACCAACGTCGACTGCTACCAGCGCGCGGAGGGCCGCTACCGGCTGATGCCGGGCATCCTGGCCGCCCTGCGCGACCACGCCAACCCCTTCTCGATCCTCACCAAGGGCACGCTGATCCTGCGGGACCTCCCGCTGCTGCGGCAGGCGGCCGAGGTGACCGACGTCGGCATCTCGGTCTCGGTGGGTTTCACCGACGAGACGCTGTGGCGCACGGTCGAGCCGGGCACACCGGCCCCGGAGCGGCGGCTGGACGTGGTCCGCGCGCTCGCGGAGCACGGCATCGGCTGCGGAGTGCTGATGGCACCCGTGATCCCGTTCCTGAGCGACCGGCCGGACCAGCTGCGGGCGACCGTACGGGCCATCGCGGCCGCGGGCGCCACCTCCGTCACCCCCCTGGTGCTGCATCTGCGGCCCGGCGCCCGCGAGTGGTTCATGTCCTGGCTCGCGCGCCACCACCCGCATCTGGTCAACCGCTACGAGCGGCTGTACGCGGAGGGGGCGTACGCGCCGAAGTGGTACCAGCGCCGCGTCACCCGTCAGGTGCACGAGCTGGCCCAGGAGTACGGCATCGGCCCCGCCGGTGCGGGCATGCCACGCCGGATCCGGCCCGCCGCGCCCGCGGAGCCCGCGGAGCCCCCGACGGCCGAGCCGACCCAACTGACGCTTCTCTGAGCGCGTTCGAGCGCATCCGGCGGCCCAATTGGGTCAACAATCAACCGAACATGTTCCTGTGGGGCCCCATACCGGGACATTGCCGCGAGGACCGTGAGCCCCGCGGTCCGCGCCACCTCCGTCCTGGGAGGACCCATGAGTAAACGCGCAGCCGTGCTGTGCGGTGCCGCCGTCGTCGTGGCCGCCGGCCTCGCGGCCGTCCCCGCCGAGGCCGGCACACCGCGCGCCGCGGAACCGTTCCACGCCGCGAAACCCGCGTGGAGGAAGTGCGGCACCGACGACTACCCGACGCTCCAGTGCGCGTCCGTCCAGGTGCCGCTGGACCACGCCGACCCCACCGGGCGGACGATCACGCTCGCCCTCTCCCGCGTGCCGCACACCGCGAAGAAGTACCAGGGCCCGTTGCTGGTGAACCCGGGCGGCCCCGGGGGCAGCGGGCTGACGCTGGCCGGGTTCGTCGCGTCGGCGCTGCCGAAGAAGGTGGCGGCCCAGTACGACGTCATCGGCTTCGACCCGCGCGGGGTCGGCGCGAGCGAGCCGGCGCTGGACTGCGCGCCGGGCCACTTCGGCCCCGTACGCCCCGACTCGGTCCCCACCTCGCCCGAGGTGGAGCAGGCCAACCTCCAGCGCGTGCGCGCCTTCGCCGAGGCCTGTGGCAGGAAGTACGGCGCTCTGCTGCCGCACCTCACCACGGAGGGCGCCGTGCGCGACATCGACGTGATCCGGCGGGCCCTCGGCGCGAAGAAGATCAACTACTTCGGCTACTCCTACGGCACCTACCTGGGCGCCGTCTACGCCAAGCTGTTCCCGGAGCGGGTGCGACGGCTGGTCCTCGACTCGGTGGTGGACCCCACCGAGGTCTGGTACGACGCCAATCTGAACCAGGACCACGCCTTCAACGACCGTCACCGCGCCTTCATGGACTGGGTGGCCAGGTACGACACGACGTACCGTCTGGGCACCGACGCGGAGAAGGTCGAGGCCACGTGGTACGCGATGCGCGCGGCTCTGAAGAAGGACCCGGCCGGCGGCAAGGTGGGCGCCGCCGAACTCGAGGACACCTACCTCCCGGGCGGCTACTACAACGGCTACTGGCCCTATCTCGCGGAGGCGTTCTCGGCGTATGTGAACGACAAGGACGCCGAGCCGCTGATCGAGGCGTACGAGAACTTCGGCGCGAGCGACGCCGCCGGGGACAACGGCTACAGCGTCTACACGGCGGTCGAATGCCGGGACGCCTCCTGGCCGCGGGACTGGGGACAGTGGCGCAAGGACAACTGGGAGGCCTACGAGCGGGCGCCGTTCATGACCTGGAACAACGCCTGGTACAACGCGCCGTGCGCGTTCTGGCCGACCGAGTCCGTGCGCCCGGAGCGCGTCCGCAACAGCGAGCTGCCGCCGGTGCTGCTGTTCCAGGCGACGCACGACGCGGCGACCCCGTACCAGGGCGCCGTCACCGTCCACCGGCTGCTGTCCCGCTCCAGTCTGGTGGTCGAGTCGGGCGGCGGCAACCACGGCATCACGCTGAGCGGAAACGCCTGCCTGGACCGGCATCTGGCCGCCTATCTCACCGACGGGACCGTGCCGCGCGGACGTCGGGGCGAGGCCGACGCGGTCTGCGCGGCGCTGCCCGACCCCAAGCCCCTGGCGTCGAAGGCGGCACCGCAGACGGCCCGCGGATCGACCCTGCACGGACTGCTCGGCTTCCGTGGCTGAGTACTGACGCACCGTCGGGGGTTGGGGCTGTCGTACCCATGGGCCATCATGACCGCATGAGCGACGTGACCCGGATCCCCGCCCCCGACGGCTTGAGCGGGTTCCCGGTGCGCCCGATGACCGTCGACGACTGCGAGGGCGTCGCCGGGATCCGCATAGGCGGGTGGCAGCACGCGTACCGGGGTCTCGTCCCCCAGGCGTATCTCGACGGACTCGATGTCGAGGCCGACGCCGAGCGCCATCGCGCGCGGCTGCTGAACGGCGACGGCAGCGTGGTGAACCTGGTCGCCGAGGCCGAGGGCGGGGAGCTCGTCGGATGGGCCGCGTTCGGGCCGTACCGGGACGGTGACGTACGCACCGACGACGCCGAGTTGTACGCCCTGTATCTGCGTCCCGGGTACATCGGCCGGGGCGTGGGGCGCACCCTGCTCACCGAGGTGACCCGCCGCTGTGTGTCCCCGGGCCACCGGCGGATGTACCTGTGGGTGCTCAAGGACAACACCCGCGCCCGTCGGTTCTACGAGCGGGCGGGGTTCGGTGCGGACGGGGCGGAGGAGCCGTTCGAGGTGGGCGGGGTGGTGGTGCCCGAGGTGCGGTACGCGAAGCGCCTCGTCGGCTGAGTGGCGGACCTAGCGCTGTCCGGGGATGCGGGGTCGGGGGCCGCCCTGGCGGGGGATGCGGGTCAGGGCGTGCACCGCCGCCTCGGCGAGCGCCGGGTGGGCGAGGGCTTCGTTCAGTACGGGCGCCGCGCGCGGGTCGCCGAGTTCGCCGAGGCCTTCGACGCAGGCGAGCGCGACCCGGCGGTACGGGTCGTGGGGGCGGAGCCGGCGCCGCAGCGTGGTGATCAGGGCCGGCACCGCTTCGGGGGCGCGCAGTCGGGTGAGCAGCCGGACCGGGTGCAGGGCGTAGGCGACGCGGAGTTCGTTGGTGGCGAGCGCGGCGGCGGCGCGGGCGGTGCGCGGGTCGCCGAGGCGGGCGAGGGCGTGGGCGGCGGAGGCACAGCGTGGCGGGTCGCGGTGGTTGAGGAGGAGGACGAGGGCCTCGAAGGCCCTGCGGTCCCCCGCCAGTCCCAGCCGGAAGGCGGCCAGTTCCCGGGCCCACAGCGGCTGCCCGGGTGCGGTGAGGACGCCGGCCAGGGTGTCGGGGTCGTCGGTGTCCAGGAGACGGTCGTACGCCGCCGATCCTCCCGACTCCGCCCGTAAGCGCTCCGTGAGCGATCGCAACTCTTCGTCCATGCCCCTGAGATTAGGTGCCGGGCGGGGTGCTCGGGACCTACATCACAAACCCGGGGGGCTGGCGCGCTCGTTACCCGCGGGTTAAGCTCAGACGAGCGGGTTACCCACTCGCTACCCTCCTCACGGCGGTCTGGTGACGCGGCCGTCGTGAGTCGCAGTCGGTTCGGTGCCCCGTGTACCGCAGTACGGCTCGGCCCCGGGACAGGGCCGGCCGGATCCGCCGTCGCTCCGTCGACGGCACCGGGCGTGTGCGCTCGCAGCCCGGTCCACACCCGCATCCCGCACGCACCCGGTGCGCCCTTCGGCGCACCCGGGCGTGTATTCCGTCGTCACCCTCATTCCTGGAGTCCCGCGATGGCCACTCCCCTGTCCGACACCCCTCTGTCCCCGCTCAGGACCATCGCCGTGGTCGGCCTCGGCACGATGGGCACCGGCATCGCCGAGGTCCTGGCCGCCGCCGGCCGCGACGTCGTCGGCATCGACATCGGCGCGGACCGGACCGCCCGGTGCGTCAGCGCGCTGGAGGCCTCGACCGCCCGCGCCGTGGAGCGCGGCCGGCTGACCGAGCAGCAGCGCGCGGACCTCCTGGCCCGCGTGACCACCGCCACCGACCTGACGGCCGCGGCCGACGCCGATCTGGTGATCGAGGTCGCCCCGGAGTCGTACGAGATCAAGCAGCAGATCTTCCGGGAGCTCGACGGGATCGTGCGGCCGGAGACCATCCTGGCGACCGGCACGAACGCCCTGTCCGTCACCCGCCTCGCCGCCGACTCCGCCCGTCCCGAGCGGGTGCTGGGCATGCACTTCTTCAACCCGGCGCCGGCGATGAAGCTGGTGGAGATCGTCTCCTGTGTGCTGACCGCCCCCGCGGCCGTCACCGCGGTCACCAATCTGGCCCTGGACCTGGGCAAGGAGCCGGTGGCGGTCGGCGACCGGCCGGGATTCGTCGCCGACGGGCTGCTGTTCGGCTACCTCAACCAGGCGGCCGCGATGTACGAGGCCAACTACGCCTCCCGGGAGGACATCGACGCCGCGATGCGGCTGGGCTGCGGTCTGCCCATGGGCCCGCTGGCGCTCCTCGACCTGATCGGCATCGACACCGCCCGCACGGTCCTGGAGGCCATGTACGCCGAGTCCCGTGACCGGCTGCACGCCCCGGCCCCGGTGCTCAAGCAGCTCAGCGAGGCGGGCCTGACGGGCCGCAAGGCGGGGCGCGGCTTCTACACGTACGAGTCGCCGGGCAGCGCGACCGTCGTGGCCGACGCCCTCACCCCGCGCGAGGACGGTGCCGCGGCCGAGGGCCGTCCGGTGCGTGCGGTGGGCGTGGCGGGGTCGGGCACGATGGCCTCCGGGATCGCCGAGGTCTTCGCGAAGGCCGGCTACGAGGTGGTCCTGGCCGCCCGCAGCGAGGAGAAGGCACTCGGTGCCAAGGCACGGATCGGCAAGTCCCTGGCGCGCTCCGTCGACAAGGGCCGGATGACCGCCGAGGCGGCCGCCCAGACCCTGGAGCGGGTCCGCCCGACGGGCACGTACGACGACTTCGCCGACGTCGATCTCGCGGTCGAGGCGGTCGCCGAGGACCTGGACGTCAAGCGGCAGCTGTTCGCGACGCTGGACAAGGTCTGCAAGCCGGGCGCGGTGCTCGCCACCACCACGTCCTCCCTCCCGGTCGTCGCCTGCGCCCGCGCCACCTCACGCCCGCAGGATGTGATCGGCATGCACTTCTTCAACCCGGCGCCGGCCATGAAGCTGGTCGAGGTGGTGCGCACGGTGCTGACCGCCGACGACGTCCACGCCACCGTGCGGGAGGTCTGCACGACCATCCGCAAGCACGCCGTGGACTGCGGCGACCGGGCCGGGTTCATCGTGAACGCGCTGCTGTTCCCGTACCTCAACAACGCGATCAAGATGGTCGAGGAGCACTACGCGTCGCTCGACGACATCGACGCCGCGATGAAGCTGGGCGGCGGCTACCCGATGGGCCCCTTCGAGCTGCTGGACGTCGTGGGGCTGGACGTGTCGCTGGCCATCGAGAAGGTGCTGCACCGCGAGTTCCGCGACCCCGGTCTCGCCCCGGCGCCGCTGCTGGAGCACCTGGTGGCCGCGGGCTGCCTCGGCCGCAAGACCGGCCGTGGCTTCCGCGAATATGCCAAGCGCTGAGCGGCGTCCCGGCGACCGGTTCCCGGGCGGCGCGGAGTGGGGCGGACTGCTCGACCCCGACCGGTTCGCGCCGCCCGCACCTGGCGCACCTCCCCCGCCCGCCGAGGGCGGGGGAACCCCCGGGCACGCGCATCGAGCTGCGCGCATGCAGTACGTTCAGGGCATGTCCCAGCCCGCCAAGTCCGCACGTACGTCAGCCACGACCGAGCCGCCGGAGAGCGCCGCAGGCTCGCGTGCCGCCGCCCAGCGGCTCAAAATGCGCCGGGAACTTGCGGCCGCCGCGATGGAGCTGTTCGCGACCAAGGGGTACGAAGCCACCACCGTCGACGAGATCGCGGCCGCCGCCGGGGTGGCCCGCCGCACGTTCTTCCGCCACTTCCGCTCCAAGGAAGAGGCGATCTTCCCCGACCACGACGACACGCTGGTCCGCGCCGAGGCGGTGCTCAACGCCGCCCCCGCGCACGAGCACCCGCTCGACACCGTGTGCCGCGGGATCAAAGAGGTCATGAAGATGTACGCGGCCCGGCCGGAGATCTCGGTCGCCCGCTACAAGCTGACGCGCGAGGTACCCACCCTGCGCGAGGCCGAGATCGCGTCGGTGGCCCGGTACGAGAGGCTGTTCACCCGGTATCTGCTCGGCCACTTCGACGAGCACGCGCACGACGACGTGGGTGACGACCCGCTGCTGGCGGAGGTCGCCGCGTCCGCCGTGGTCACCGCGCACAACCATGTACTGCGGCGCTGGCTCAGGGCCGGCGGCCAGGGCGATGTGGAGGCCCAGCTGGACCACGCCTTCGCGATCGTCCGCAAGACCTTCGGCAGCGGCATCATGGCGGGCCGGCGCACCGCGCCGCCGCAGCCGCCGGCCGCCTCCGCGTCCACGCACGGCGAGGTCCTGGTGACGGTCGCCCACGTGGACGCCTCGCTGGACGAGGTGATGCGGACCATCGAGCAGGCGCTGAAGGAGCGCTGAGCGGCCCTCCGGCGCGCGCCGACCGCTGTGACAACGGCCACCCCACCGGGTGGCCGTTTTGCCATGTCAGGGGCGCTTTTCGCACCGCTTTCACGGCCCATTCGATCGATCATCGCTCATCTGATGCGTAAAGATTTCACCTGAGCCCAGGTTCTGACACTCAGTGCCTTGCGGGCTGACACGGCGTGCCATACGTTGAAGGGGTCCGGGCGAACCGTCCCGGCGGGCCCACCGCCCGCACCGTCCGGACGCCTGCGTCACAGGCAACCTCCCGCGCCCACCAAGCGCTGCCGAAGCACCACCGCCGAACCGACGGCACCCCCGACCCTCAGCAGCACACCGACGTAACCCTCAGCGCCCCTCCCTCAGGGCGCTCATCGCCGGAGGCAACACCGTGACCATCAAGGACATCCTGGCCGCGATCCAGTCGCCCGACTCCACGTCGGAGGACTTCGCCGCCCTGCCCCTCCCCGACTCCTACCGCGCGGTCACCGTGCACAAGGACGAGACGGAGATGTTCGCGGGCCTCGAGACCCGCGACAAGGACCCCCGCAAGTCGATCCACCTCGACGACGTGCCGCTGCCCGAACTCGGCCCCGGCGAGGCGCTGGTGGCCGTCATGGCCTCCTCGGTCAACTACAACTCGGTGTGGACCTCGATCTTCGAGCCGCTGTCGACGTTCGGCTTCCTGGAGCGCTACGGCCGCACCAGCGAGCTGGCCAAGCGCCACGACCTGCCGTACCACATCATCGGCTCCGACCTCGCGGGCGTCGTGCTGCGCACCGGCCCCGGCGTCAACTCCTGGAAGCCCGGCGACGAGGTCGTCGCGCACTGCCTGTCCGTCGAGCTGGAGTCCTCGGACGGCCACAACGACACGATGCTCGACCCCGAGCAGCGCATCTGGGGCTTCGAGACCAACTTCGGCGGCCTCGCCGAGATCGCCCTGGTCAAGTCCAACCAGCTGATGCCCAAGCCGGACCACCTCAGCTGGGAGGAGGCCGCCGCCCCGGGCCTGGTCAACTCCACCGCGTACCGCCAGCTGGTCTCCCGCAACGGCGCCGGCATGAAGCAGGGCGACAACGTCCTCATCTGGGGCGCGAGCGGCGGACTCGGCTCCTACGCCACCCAGTTCGCGCTGGCCGGCGGCGCCAACCCGGTCTGCGTCGTCTCCAGCGAGCAGAAGGCGGACATCTGCCGGTCGATGGGCGCGGAGGCGATCATCGACCGCAGCGCCGAGGGCTACACGTTCTGGAAGGACGAGAACACCCAGGACCCGAAGGAGTGGAAGCGCTTCGGCAAGCGCATCCGTGAGCTCACCGGCGGCGAGGACATCGACATCGTCTTCGAGCACCCCGGCCGCGAGACCTTCGGCGCCTCGGTGTTCGTCACCCGCAAGGGCGGCACCATCACCACCTGCGCCTCGACCTCGGGCTACATGCACCAGTACGACAACCGCTACCTGTGGATGTCGCTGAAGCGCATCATCGGCTCGCACTTCGCCAACTACCGCGAGGCCTGGGAGGCCAACCGGCTGATCGCCAAGGGGAAGATCCACCCGACCCTGTCGAAGGTGTACTCCCTCGAGGACACCGGCCAGGCGGCCTACGACGTGCACCGCAACCTGCACCAGGGCAAGGTCGGCGTGCTGTGCATGGCGCCCGAGGAGGGCCTCGGCGTGCGCGACCACGCCAAGCGCGCGCAGCACATCGACGCCATCAACCGCTTCCGGAACATCTGAGAAAGCCGGGGGTAGCAGATGACTGAGCGTCAGAAGGACCGGCCGTGGCTCATGCGCACCTACGCCGGTCACTCCACGGCGGAGGCGTCGAACGAGCTGTACCGGCGCAACCTCGCCAAGGGCCAGACGGGTCTGTCGGTCGCGTTCGACCTGCCGACCCAGACCGGGTACGACTCCGACCACATCCTCGCCCGCGGCGAGGTCGGCCGGGTCGGGGTGCCGGTGGCCCACCTCGGTGACATGCGCCGGCTGTTCCAGGACATCCCCCTGGAGCAGATGAACACCTCGATGACGATCAACGCCACCGCCATGTGGCTGCTGGCGCTCTACCAGGTCGTCGCCGAGGAGCAGGGCGCGGACATCACCAGGCTCCAGGGCACGACCCAGAACGACATCGTCAAGGAGTACCTGTCCCGCGGGACGCACGTCTTCCCGCCGGGGCCCTCGCTCCGCCTGACGACGGACATGATCGCGTACACGGTCTCGCACATCCCGAAGTGGAACCCGATCAACATCTGCAGCTACCACCTGCAGGAGGCCGGGGCCACGCCGGTGCAGGAGATCGCGTACGCGATGTCCACCGCGATCGCCGTGCTCGACGCGGTGCGCGACAGCGGCCAGGTGCCGCAGGAGCGCATGGGCGACGTGGTCGGCCGCATCTCCTTCTTCGTGAACGCCGGTGTCCGGTTCATCGAGGAGATGTGCAAGATGCGCGCGTTCGGCCGCATCTGGGACCAGGTCACCCGCGAGCGGTACGGCATCGAGAACCCCAAGCACCGCCGCTTCCGCTACGGCGTCCAGGTCAACTCGCTCGGTCTGACCGAGGCGCAGCCGGAGAACAACGTCCAGCGGATCGTGCTGGAGATGCTGGCCGTCACCCTCTCCAAGGACGCACGCGCGCGTGCCGTGCAGCTGCCGGCCTGGAACGAGGCCCTGGGCCTGCCCCGGCCCTGGGACCAGCAGTGGTCGCTGCGCATCCAGCAGGTCCTGGCGTACGAGAGCGATCTGCTGGAGTACGACGACATCTTCGAGGGTTCGAAGGTGATCGAGGCGAAGGTGGAGCAGCTGGTCGCGGACTCGCTCGCGGAGATGGGACGGATCGAGGAGATGGGCGGTGCGATGGCCGCCGTCGAGTCCGGCTACCTCAAGTCCCAGCTGGTTTCCTCGCACGCCGAACGCCGCGCCAGGATCGAGTCCGGCGAGGAGAAGATCATCGGTGTCAACGCCTTCGAGGGCACCGAGCCCAACCCGCTGACCGCCGACCTGGACACCGCGATCCAGACGGTCGACCCGGCGGTGGAGGCCCGGGTCATCGCCTCGCTGCAGAACTGGCGCGACACGCGGTACCAGCCGCCCTTCAACCACCCGCGCCCCTGCAAGGCGCTGGAGAAGCTGAAGGAGGCGGCGCGCGGCACCGACAACCTCATGGAGGCCACCCTGGAGTGCGCCCGCGCCGGCGTCACGACCGGCGAGTGGGCCGGGGCGCTGCGGGAGGTGTTCGGCGAGTTCCGGGCGCCGACCGGTGTCTCGTCCGCCCCGGTGGCGGTGGCCGCCGAGGAGGGCTCGGCACTGTCGGCGGTCCGCCGCAAGGTGGAACTGACGGCCAAGGACCTCGGCGTGGGCAAGCTGCGCTTCCTGGTCGGCAAGCCGGGTCTGGACGGGCACTCCAACGGCGCCGAGCAGATCGCCGTGCGGGCCCGCGACGCCGGGTTCGAGGTGGTCTACCAGGGCATCCGGCTCACCCCGGAGCAGATCGTGGACGCCGCCCTCGCCGAGGACGTGCACGCGGTGGGCCTGTCCATCCTGTCCGGATCGCACGCCCAGCTGGTGCCGGACGTCCTCGAACGGCTCCGTGTGGCCGGTGCCACAGATATACCGGTGATCGCCGGTGGCATCATCCCGAACGGTGACGCCGAACAGCTGCGGGCGGCCGGAGTGGCCGCGGTCTTCACCCCGAAGGACTTCGACATCACCGGGATCATCGGCCGCATCGTCGACGAGATCCGCAACGCGAACAAGCTCGACCCCCTGGAGGTCCCCGCATGACCGTCAACCGTCTGCGTCCCCGCCGTTCCTGTCTGGCGGTCCCGGGAAGCAACCCGCGCTTCCTGGAGAAGGCGCAGGGCCTCCCCGCGGACCAGGTCTTCCTCGACCTGGAGGACGCCTGCGCGCCGCTCGCCAAGCCCGAGGCACGGCACACCATCGTGAAGTTCCTCAACGAGGGCGACTGGACCGGCAAGACCCGCGTCGTGCGCGTCAACGACTGGACGACCGAGTGGACGTACCGGGACGTCGTGACGGTCGTCGAGGGCGCCGGCCCGAACCTCGACTGCATCATGCTGCCGAAGGTCCAGGACGCCCAGCAGATCGTCGCGCTGGACCTGCTGCTGACGCAGATCGAGAAGACGATGGGCTTCGAGGTGGGCCGGATCGGCATCGAGGCGCAGATCGAGAACGCCCAGGGCCTGAACAACGTCAACGAGATCGCGCAGGCCTCCCCGCGCGTCGAGACCATCATCTTCGGCCCGGCCGACTTCATGGCGTCCATCAACATGAAGTCCCTGGTCGTGGGTGAGCAGCCGCCCGGCTACCCGGCGGACGCCTACCACTACATCCTGATGAAGATCCTGATGGCCGCCCGCGCCAACAACCTTCAGGCGATCGACGGCCCCTACCTGCAGATCCGCAACGTGGACGGCTACCGCGCGGTCGCGCAGCGCGCCGCCGCCCTCGGCTTCGACGGCAAGTGGGTGCTGCACCCGGGTCAGGTCGAGGCGTCCAACGAGATCTTCTCGCCGTCGCAGGAGGACTACGACCACGCCGAGCTGATCCTGGACGCGTACGACTACTACACGTCCGAGGCGGGCGGCAAGAAGGGCTCGGCGATGCTCGGCGACGAGATGATCGACGAGGCCAGCCGGAAGATGGCCCTGGTCATCTCGGGCAAGGGACGCGCCGCCGGCATGCAGCGCACGTCGAAGTTCGAGATCCCGGAGGCCTGAGCGCGATGCAGTTCGGACGCACCTACGAGGAGTTCGAGGTCGGGGCGACGTACAAGCACTGGCCGGGAAAGACGGTCACGGAGTACGACGACCACCTGTTCTGCCTCCTCACCATGAACCACCACCCGCTCCACATGGACACGAACTATGCGGAGAAGACGACGGACTTCGGCAAGAACGTCGTCGTCGGGAACTACGTCTACTCGCTGCTGCTCGGCATGTCCGTGCCGGACGTCTCCGGCAAGGCGATCGCCAACCTGGAGATCGAGTCGCTCCGGCATGTGGCGCCGACCTTCCACGGCGACACGATCTACGGCGAGACGACCGTGCTGGACAAGTGGCCGTCGAAGTCGAAGAACGACCGCGGCATCGTCCACGTGGAGACCAGGGGCTACAAGCAGGACGGCACGCTGGTCTGCGTGTTCCGCCGCAAGGTGATGGTCCCGACCGAGACGTACATCAAGGAGCGCGGCGGCGAGCAGCCCGGCCGCCCGGAACCGAAGCAGCAGGAGAAGTAGGCCATGGCCCGTCTCGCCCAGACCGCCGGTCTGACCGACATCCAGCAGGAAATCCTCTCCACCGTCCGCGACTTCGTGGACAAGGAGATCATCCCGGTCGCCACCGAGCTGGAGCACCGCGACGAGTACCCGCAGGCGATCGTCGACGGTCTGAAGGAACTCGGGCTGTTCGGCCTGATGATCCCCGAGGAGTACGGGGGTCTGGGCGAGTCCCTCCTCACCTACGCGCTGTGCGTGGAGGAGATCGCCCGCGGCTGGATGTCGGTCTCCGGCATCATCAACACCCACTTCATCGTCGCGTACATGCTCAAGCAGCACGGCACGCAGGAGCAGAAGGACCACTTCCTGCCGAGGATGGCGGCCGGCGACATCCGCGGCGCCTTCTCGATGTCGGAGCCGGGCCTGGGCTCCGACGTGTCGGCGATCACGTCGAAGGCGGTGAAGGACGGCGAGGAGTACGTCCTGAACGGCCAGAAGATGTGGCTGACGAACGGCGGGACCTCGTCCCTGGTGGCCGTTCTGGTGCGGAGTGACGAAGGACACCCCGAGGGCACCGCGCCGCACAAGTCGATGACCACCTTCCTGGTGGAGAAGGAGCCGGGCTTCGGAGAGGTCCGCCCCGGTCTGACCATCCCCGGCAAGATCGACAAAATGGGCTACAAGGGCGTCGACACGACCGAGCTCATCATGGACGGCCTGCGGATTTCCGCCGACCGGGTGCTCGGCGGGGTCACCGGCCGAGGTTTTTACCAAATGATGGACGGTGTCGAGGTCGGCCGCGTCAACGTCGCGGCGCGTGGCTGCGGCGTCGCTCAGCGTGCCTTCGAGCTCGGCGTCCAGTACGCCCAGCAGCGTCACACTTTCGGCAAGGCGATCGCCCAGCACCAGGCCATCCAGTTCAAGCTGGCCGAGATGGCTACCAAGGTGGAGGCGGCGCATGCGATGATGGTGAACGCAGCGCGCAAAAAGGACTCCGGGGAACGAAACGACCTTGAAGCAGGGATGGCGAAGTACCTCGCCTCCGAGTACTGCAAGGAGGTCGTGGAGGACGCCTTCCGGATCCACGGCGGCTACGGCTTCTCCAAGGAGTACGAGATCGAGCGCCTCTACCGCGAGGCTCCGATGCTGCTGATCGGCGAAGGCACGGCCGAGATCCAAAAGATGATCATCGGTCGCCGACTGCTCGAAGAGTATCGATTCCAGGGCTAGATGTCCGGATACGGGGTGTTTTCTTGGAGAAGAGGATCACACCCCGTATGCACTCTTCGGCTGTCGACTTGGCTGCCTGGCTTACCCAGTTGCCGCCCGGAGCCGCTACGATCGCCGGAAAGCCGCCGTCCCCCGCAGTTGCGCGGCATCATCCGCTACGAAGGTCATCCATGCCCCACAGCCAAACCTCTGCACCTCGCGACAGCCTCGCCGGCGTACGCCTCGCGCGCGGAGCCTCGCCGTGGCTTCTGCCGACCGTCGCCACCGCAGCCGTGAGTCTGCTCCGCGCCCGCCGCTCGGGTGCCGCCAAGGCCGTCGCCGTTCCCGCCACCGCGCTCGCGGCGGGGATGCTGTGGTTCTTCCGCGACCCCGAGCGCGAGATCGCCCCGGGCAGGGTCATCTCGCCCGCCGACGGTGTGGTGCAGAGCATCATGCCGTGGAAGGACGGACGCACCCGCGTCGCGATCTTCATGAGCCCGCTCAACGTGCATGTGAACCGCGCCCCGCTGGCCGGCACGGTGACGTCGGTCGAGCACATCCCCGGTGGCTTCGTTCCCGCCTTCAACAAGGAGAGCGAGAACAACGAGCGCGTGGTGTGGCACTTCGACACCGAGCTCGGCGACATCGAGATGATCCAGATCGCCGGCGCCGTGGCCCGCCGCATCGTCCCGTACGTGCCCCAGGGCACCAAGGTCGAGCAGGGCGAGCGCATCGGTCTTATCCGCTTCGGCTCGCGCGTCGACATCTACCTGCCGGAAGGCGTGGAGGTGGCCGTCGAGGTCGGTCAGAAGACCGTGGCTGGGGTGACTCGCATTGACCGTGGTTGATCCGGAGACACAGGCCGGCTGGGTGCCGGAGGCCGACGAGGCGGACGACGACGAGGAGATGCCCCTCTCGCTCCGCCTGTCGATAGCGGACACCCTCACCCTGGGCAACGCCACGTGCGGCTTCATGGCGGTGTACTTCACCACCACCGGCATTCTGATCCCGCACCTCCAGGGCAGCCAGGAGACCGGCATGGCCCGCCACAGCGCGGCCACCGCCGTCATCCTGATGCTGTGCGCGGCGGTCTTCGACCTCTTCGACGGCCTGGTGGCGCGCAAGCTGCGCTCCTCGCCGATGGGCGCGGAGCTGGACAACCTGTCCGACCTGATCAGCTTCGGCCTGGCGCCGGCGTACTTCGTCCTCGTCTACGGCATGGTCGCCAACGACGCGCACCAGAGAGTGGCCGCGGTCGGCGCGATCGTGGTGCTGCTGGCGGTGGTGCTGAGACTGGCGAGGTTCTCCTGCGTCACGGTCAAGGACGGCACGTTCCAGGGGATGCCGTCGCCGTTCGGGGCGCTGACCGTCGTGTCGATCGTGCTCCTCGAGCTGCCGTTCGAGGCGACGCTGCTGGCGATCATCGGTACGGCCTGGCTGATGGTGAGCCGGGTGGAGTACCCGAAGCCGCGTGGCCGGCTCGCGGTGGCGATGCTGTCGTGGATCGTGCTCAGCATGGGGCTGCTCGCGGCGTGGGCGTTCGACGCGCCGGGCGGTCAGCTGCTGCTGCAGGCGGGATGTGCGCTGCAGCTGGTGATGGGCGCGGTGATTCCGCTGTTCGCCACGGCTCGCCGGGTGAACAACTTCCGCGACAACCGCCGTGAGGCGCGGGCGGCGCAGTTGCCGTGACGCGGCGCGTTCCTTCGGGCCCCGGACCTGGGTTGGTCCGGGGCCCGTTCTTGTTGGCCCCCGCGCTGATGCGGACGGTTTCCAAGGGCTCCGCCCCCGGACCCCCGGGGCCCATGCCCACCCATCACCCCACTCGGGTGCCACACCCAGCCCCTCCGGGCCACCCCCAACCCACCCGCGACACCCGCCCGCCCGGGTCACCCCCAACCCGCCCGCTCGTGGCACCCCCAGCCCGTCCGGGGCGTCCCCAGCCCGCCCGGGGCGTCCCCGGCTCGTCCGGGCCCTCCGCCCGACCGGGCACCCCCAGCCCGTCCGGCGTTTGAGGACGAGGCCCGTCAGGGCCGAAAGGGGGTCCGGGGGGCGTAGCCCCCCGGGTCGGGACGGGAAGGGGCGGCGGGGGCGAAGGAAGGTCCGGTCAGACCAGGAAGTCGCGCGCGATGCGTTCCGCCGTGCGTTCCAGGATGGGCCCCGCATCGGCGATGCACACCGCCACGTCCGGCTCGACATCCGTCAGCGCGTACGCCCGCCGGATCCCCGCCCGCCCCAGCACCTCCGGCGCCAGCGCCAGCCGCCCACACACGGCGACGACGTCCTTGTCCGCCGCCCGGGCCGCCGCCGCGACCCCCGCGGGCGCCTTGCCGTGCAGCGTCTGCCGGTCCAGCGACCCCTCACCGGTGATCACCAGGTCCGCCCGCTCCAGCGCCGGCGCGAACCCCAGCACGTCCAGCATGACCTCGATGCCCGGCCGGAACACGGCGCCCAGCAGCAGCGCCCCGTAACCGATACCGCCCGCGGCCCCCGCCCCCGGCGACGCCGCGTACGCGGCGGCCTCCGGCCCGACGGCGGCCTCCAGCACCTTCGCGAAATGCGCGAGCGCCGCGTCCAGCGTCTCGACGTCCGCCGGCGAGGCGCCCTTCTGGGGCCCGTACACCGCGGGCGCGCCCGTGGGCCCGGTCAGGGGGTTGTCGACGTCGCTGGCGAGCACGAACTCCACCGACGACAGCCGCGGGTCCAGTCCGGACAGATCGGCGGACGCCAGCTCGGCGAGCCCCCCGCCTCCCGGCGGCACCGGCTCCCCCTCGGCCGTCAGGAACCGCGCGCCCAGCGCCGAGAGCATCCCGGCCCCGCCGTCCGTGGTGGCACTGCCGCCCACCCCGAACACGATGCTGCGCGCCCCCGCGTCGAGCGCGGCCCGCAGCAGCTCCCCGGAGCCGTACGTCGACGCGGTGAGCGGGGCGAAGACCCCGTCCGGGAGCCGTTGCAGCCCGCTGGCCTCGGCCATCTCCACCACGGCGGTGCCCTCGCGCAGCGCGTACGCCGCGGTCACCGTGTCGCCGAGCGGGCCGGTGACCCGTACCTTCCGCCGCTCGAACCCGGCCGCCACCGCCGCGGCGACGGTGCCGTCACCGCCGTCGGCCACCGGCAGCGCCTCGACGGCCAGGCCCGGTACGACCCGGCGCAGCCCGGCCATCACCCGCTCGGCGACCTCCACGGCCGTCAGCGACCCCTTGAACTTGTCCGCGGCGACGAGCACCCGCTGTGCCGACCGCGTGGTACCCGTGCCGCTCCCTGCAGCGTCCGCCACTTGCATTCCCCTCGCTCTCCGGGCCTCGCGCACGTGTCAAGGCCAGTCGCGCCGCTGCGACCCTAAACCGGCGGGCACCGCCGCCGCCATGCCCGCCCAGCCCGTGGAACGGCGCGGATCCGCCCGGAATCCGGGTACACCGGTCCCATGACCGCCATGAGCGCTGTGGACACGGAGCCAGGACTCGCCGACCGCATCCTCGGAGGCTGGCTGGGCCGGATCGCGGGCAACATGCTGGGCAAGCCGGTCGAGCAGGGCGAGGTGTGGACGCGGGACCGCATCGACCGCTACCTCCGGCGGACGGGCGCGCTCCCCCTCACCGACTACCTGCCCGAGCCGCTGACCGAGAGCGAGAGCCTGGAGCTGCGCCCCGAGTGGCGGTCCTGCGTGCGCGGGCGCATCCACGGCAGCTGCCGCGACGACGACATCGACTACGCGATCCTCGGCCTCGATCTGCTGGAGACCCACGGTTTCGCGTTCACCACCGAGCAGGTCGGCGACCTGTGGCTGCTGCGGCTGCCGTACCTGCAGACGTTCACGGCGGAGCGGGCGGCGTACCGGAACCTCGCGAACGGTCTCCGGCCGCCGCTGACGGCCACGTACGACAACCCGTACCAGGAGTGGATCGGCGCCCTGATCCGTGCCGACATCCACGGCTGGACCTCCCCCGGCGCCCCGCGCCGCGCCGCCTCGCTGGCCCGCCGGGACGCGGTGCTGTCGCACACGGGCAACGGCGTGTACGGGGCGATGTGGGCGGCGGCGCTGATCTCGGCGGCGTTCACGGCGTCCACCGTGCGGCGGGCGGTGGAGGAGGCGCTGACGGTGATCCCGGCGAGCAGCCGTCTCGCCCGGACCGTGCGCCGGGTGGCCTCCCTGCACGAGGCGGGGCTCGCCTGGGAGGACACCCTCACCACGCTCACCGAGGAGACGGCGGGCCTCGGCTGGATCCACACGGTGCCGAACGCGGCCGTGCTCACCGCGGGTCTGCTGTACGGCGACGGCGACTTCACCCGCACCATCGCCCTGACGGTGCGCGGCGGCCTGGACACGGACTCGAACGGGGCGACGGCCGGTTCGGTGGCCGGTGTGCTGTGCGGCGCCGCGGCCGTCCCGGACCAGTGGAAGGACCCGCTTCAGGACACGGTGCGCAGCGCCGTCTTCGGGTTCGACGGGGTGCGGATCAGCGAGCTGGCGGAACGGACGCTGCGGCTGGCCCAGACGGAGCTCTGACGCGCGGCCCCGTCGCCGGTCCTAGGACGGACGGGGTAGGGCGTCCCTGCCTTCCGCCTGAGGCGGCGACGGGGCGTGGCGCCCTACCGTCGGTGCCATGAAGATCACGATTCTCGGGACGGGAACAGTGGGCCGGACCCTGGCCACGGCCTGGGCGCGCGCGGGACACACGGTCGTGCTCGGGTCCCGGCGGTCGGGCGAGGCGCTGTCGCGGACGGACCTGTCCGCCGCACTGGCCGCGGGGGTGGGGGTCACGGACCCGGCCTCCGCCGTCACGGACGCGGACGTGGTGGTGAACGCGACGCCGGGCACCGTCTCGGTCTCCGCGCTCGCCGCGGTCGGCGCGGCCGCGCTGGAGGGGAAGGTGCTGCTCGACGTGGGGGTCGGCTTCGACGAGGAGGGCGGGCTGTCGCACCCCCGGGAGAGCCTGGGCGAGGAGATCCAGCGGACGTTCCCCGGCACACGCGTGGTCAAGACGCTCGTCACCGTCGACCGGGAACTGATGGTCGCGCCGGACTCCCTGGAGGGCCCGAGCACCGTCTTCCTCTCCGGCGAGGACGCGGACGCCAAGCACACGGTCCTCGGGCTGCTGGCCGACCTGGGCTGGCCCAAGGACTCGGTGCTCGACCTCGGGGGCATCTCCACGGCGCGGGGGCAGGAGCACTACGCGCTGCTGTTCATGGGCATCGCCGAGGCCATCGGCTCCTACGGCTTCGGGATCCGGGTGGTGCCGCCGGCCCGTGCCTGACGGGCCATGTCCCGTGCACCCGGCGCGTGCGCCGCCATGTGTCGGTCACGGGACCGGCGTGTGCTGTGGTGCGCCCCGTGAGCCGGTCGCCGTCCCCCGTGGGAGGCCCCGCCCCGCCGTTACCCTTCCCGCATGACCACCACCCAGGACGCCCAGGACTTCGCCGCCTACCTCGCCTCGCTCCCCCGTGTCCTCGCCGGCGCCGCCGCTCTCTTCCGGGACGAGGAGGGCCGGGTGCTGCTCGTCGAGCCGAACTACCGGGAGGGATGGGCGCTGCCCGGCGGGACGATCGAGTCGGACGACGGGGAGAGCCCGCGCGAGGGGGCACGGCGCGAGACGGCCGAGGAGATCGGGCTGGACCGGGAGCTGGGACGGCTGCTGGCGGTGGACTGGGTGCAGGGGGAGGGCCGGCCGCCGCTGGTGGCGTATCTGTACGACGGCGGCGTGCTCGGTGCGGGCGACCTCGCGGCGATCCGGCTGCAGGAGTCGGAGCTGCTGTCGTGGCGGTTCGTGCCGCGCGAGGACCTGGACGGGTACCTCCAGGGCTCGCTTCGACGCCGGGTGTCGGCCGCCCTGGACGTCCTGGCGGACGGTTCGGGCACCGCCGAGCTGGAGGACGGGCGCCGGGTGCACTGAGCCCGCGCACGACGTCGTCACCACGCAAATCCGTTCGCCGGGCGGACGCTTCGCGACCTACCCTCGCCCCATGAGCAAGCCCCTCGTCGCCCTTCTCACCGGTGCCGGTGTCAGCACGGACTCCGGCATCCCGGACTACCGCGGGCCGAACGGACTGTGGCGCCGCGATCCCGAGGCCGAGAAGCTCGTGACGTACGAGTACTACATGGGCGACCCGGAGATCCGCCGCCGGTCGTGGCAGATGCGGCGGGGAACCTTCGCGCTCGCCGCGGAGCCCAACGCCGCACACCGCGCCGTGACCGAGCTGGAGCGGTCCGGAGTGGCGGTGCGGGTGATCACCCAGAACGTGGACGGGCTGCACCAGCTCGCCGGAATGCCGGACCGCAAGGTGCTGGAACTGCACGGCACGGTACGGCACGTGGTGTGCACCGAGTGCCACACGCGCAGCGCGATGGAGGACGCGCTCGCCCGGGTCGAGGCCGGTGAGGACGATCCGCCGTGTACGGACTGCGGCGGCGTCCTCAAGCCGGCGACGGTGATGTTCGGCGAGCGGCTCGATCCCGTGGTGCTCGGCGAGGCGGCGGCGATCAGCAAGGCCTGCACCGTCTTCGTCGCCGTCGGGACCAGTCTGCAGGTGCACCCCGCCGCAGGCCTCGCGGACGTGGCCGCCGACCACGGCGCCCGTCTGATCATCGTCAACGCCGAGCCGACCCCGTACGACGAGCGTGCGGACGAGGTGATCCGGGAACCGATCGGCACCGCGCTGCCCGGACTGCTGCGCCGGATCGCCGCCTAGAACAGGGAAGCTCCCCGCTCGAAGTCGAGCAGGCGCTGCTTGCGGTCCAGGCCGCCGCCGTAGCCGGTGAGGCCGCCGCTCGCGCCGATGACCCGGTGGCAGGGGACGATGATGCCGATCGGGTTGCGGCCGTTGGCGAGACCGACGGCGCGGGAGGCCTTGACGTTGCCGAGTGCGTCGGCGAGCTGGCCGTAGGTGCGGGTCTCGCCGTAGGGGATGCGCGCCAGCTGCTCCCAGACCCGGCGCTGGAACGGGGTGCCGTGCAGGCGCAGTTCGAGCGTGAACTCCTTCAGCTCGCCCGCGAAGTACGCCGCCAGCTGCTCCTCCGTCCCGGCGAAGGGGGTGTCGTCCGGTGCGCCGAAGGTCTCCTCCGGTGGGCGGTGGCGCTGGTCGGTCATGTAGAGGCCGCACAGGACGCCGTCGTCGGCGACGAGCGTCAGCGGGCCGTAAGGGCTGTCGATCACGGTGTGCTGCTTCATCGGCTGGGTGTCCTTGGCTGCTCAGACCGGCAGGAAGTTGATCGGGTGGCTGTCCGTCGCCCAGAGGTACTGCACCGCATACGCCCGCCAGGGCCGCCAGGCCGCCGCGCGTGCGGTGAGGGCCGCCGGGGTGGAGGGCAGGCCGAGGTCGCGGGCGGCGCGGCGGATGCCGAGGTCGGTGGGGAGGAACGCGTCGGGGTCGCCCAGGGCGCGCATGGCGATGACGTCCACCGTCCAGGGGCCGAAGCCCGGGAGGGCGAGGAGCCGGGCCCGGGTCTCGGGCCAGTCGCTCTCGGCCCCGAGGCGGAGGTCGCCTTCGGCCAGGCGGCTGACCAGGGTGGTGAAGGTGGTGCGGCGGGTGCGGGGCATGGCGAGGGTCCCGGGGTCGAGCGCGGCCAGCGCCTCGGGTGCGGGGAAGAGGTGGGTGAGGCCGCCCTCGGGGTCGTCCACCGGTGTGCCGTGCGCCGCGACCAGGCGGGCCGCGTGGGTGCGGGCGGCGGCCGTGGACACCTGCTGGCCGAGGACGGCGCGTACGGCGAACTCGGCCTCGTCGACCGTGCGCGGCACGCGGCGGCCGGGTGCCTTGTCGACCAGGGGCGCGAGCACCGGGTCCGTGCGCAGATGGTCGTCGACGGCGACAGGGTCGGCGTCCAGGTCGAGCAGGCGGCGGCAGCGGCTGATGGCGACGGTGAGGTCGCGGGGGTCGCTGAGGCCGAGACGGCAGGCGATGTGGTCCGGACGGGGGGTCAGCGCCACGATGCCGTGCCCGTACGGCAGCCGCAGCGTGCGTCGGTAGGCGCCGTCCCTCCATTCCTCCACGCCGGGTACGGCGGTGGCGGCGAGGTGGCCGAAGAGGTTGTCGGGGTTGAGCGGGGCGCGGAACGGCAGGCGGAGGCAGAGCACGCCCGGGGTGGCGCGGGCGGCGTTCCTCGGTGCCCGGGTGCGCAGGTCGCTCGGAGAGAGCGCGAAGACCTCGCGCACGGTGTCGTTGAAGGTGCGGACGGAGGAGAAGCCGGCCGCGAAGGCGATCTCCGCCATCGGCAGCTCCGTCGTCTCGACGAGGAGCCGCGCGGTCTGTGCGCGCTGGGCGCGGGCGAGGGCCAGGGGGCCGGCGCCCAGCTCGGCGAGCAGCTGGCGTTCGACCTGCCGGGTGCTGTAGCCGAGGCGGGCGGCGAGTCCGGGGACGCCCTCACGGTCCACGACGCCGTCGGCGATCAGCCGCATGGCGCGGGCCACGAGGTCGGCCCGGTGGTTCCATTCCGGTGAGCCGGGGCTGGTGTCGGGGCGGCAGCGTTTGCAGGCCCGGAACCCGGCCTGCTGGCACGCGGCGGCGCTCGGATGGAAGACCATGTTCTCCGGTCTGGGCGGCACCACCGGACAGCTGGGCCGGCAGTAGATGCCGGTGGTGAGGACGGCGGTGAAGAACCAGCCGTCGAAGCGCGCGTCCTTCGACCGCACGGCGCGCACGCAGCGCTCGGTGTCGGTGTGCATCCCCTTTTGCATGTCTCAAGGATCGGGCACGTCCGGCGCCCCGGTCTGGCGGGAATCCGACATCGACGTCACCTGTCCTGCGGCTGCCCGGATCGCCATGCCGATGGCCGTGCCGGCGATGACGAGGTTCTGCGCCACGAGCCGACGGGCGGTGCGGCAGAGCCGGACGAACACGGGTACGGCGGCCAGTTCGTCGCGTACGACGACCACGTCCGCCGTCTCCAGGGCGAGATCGGAGCGCGCGCCGCCCATCGCGACGCCGGAGTGGCCGCCGGCGAGGGCGGGCGCGTCGTTGACGCCGTTGCCGACGAACAGCACCTTGCGCCCGGTGGCCTGGAGGTCCCGTACGGCGTTCACCTTGTCCTCGGGCAGGGGAGCCCGGCGCGGACGTCCGTGAGGCCGGTGGCGGCCGCGACGCGGGGGCCGCCCGGTGGTGGTCGCCGGTGAGGAGGACGGGGGCGGGGGCGGTGAGGGGATCAGCGACACGGCCGGGTGAGCAGCCCCCGCATGGTCTCGGCCGCGCGTACGGCGGCGTCCGCGCAGCAGTTGTTGAACAGCATGTGCAGTTCGTCGGTCTGCCGGGCCGCGCGACGCAACCGGGGCACCCAGGCGGCGAGTTCGGTCACGTCGTAGTCGTGGCGGAAGCGGTCCTCCTTGCTTCCCCTCCCCCAGGCCGTGTTGCGGCCGTGGAACCGTACGACGGCCGGCGCGCGGCGGGTGACGGGCACGACGCGCGGCAGGGACCCGGTGAGCCCCTGGGCCATGTCCACGCCGACCGCCGCGGCTCCCAGCCCGGACAGCAACGCATGTGTCTCCTCCGCCCGTTCGGGGGCCCACCAGGCCGGGTGCCGGAACTCGACGGCGAGCGGCCAGCCCGCCGTGCGCCGCGCGCAGTCCTCCAGCACCCGCTCGGCGGCGGCTCCCGGCGCGAACCGGGGCGGGAACTGGAACAGCACGGTTCCCAGCCGGCCGGCCCTGCGCAGCGGTTCGACCGCCTCCGCGAACCTTCCCCACACCTCGTCCAGCAGCGTGCCGTCCACCGTCCGGTTCCGCAGGTCGGCGGGGAGCGCCTGCTGCCGGGTGGGGTGGCCGGTCAGCAGCGAGAACGCCTTGACGTCGAAGCGGAATCCGTCCGGTGTGCGCTCCACCCACAGCTCGCTGTTGCGGCGGCTGGGCAACGCGTAGTAGGCGGAGTCCACTTCGACGACGGGCAGCCTGGTGGCGTAGTGCCGCAGCCTGCCCTCGGCGTCCCGCCGCCCGCGCGGATACCAGCCGCTCGTCACGAGCTGACGGTCCGTCCACGAACATGCCCCGACCAGAATGTCACCCATGGAGCCCGGTTACCCCGGGCTCCCGTGCGTGTGTCCCGCTACCGGGTCGCCGTGGGCCGGCGTGAGGCGGCCATGGCCTCGTCCACGTCGGTGAGCGGACGCAGCCGGTAGGTGTACGCGTAGTCCCGGTCGGCGAAGAGCTTGAACTCGTCGTGGGTGTGCGCGCCCCAGCTGTTGTCGCCGCCCACGCCCATCTGGCGGTGGTTGACCCGGAGCACGACCGCGTCCCGCGGGGTCAGCTGGTAGTCGTGCCGCACCCCGGCCGACAGGTCCTCCGGGGTGAAGTGCGAGGCGTTGATCTCCAGGAGGGGTTCGCCCGACACCAGCAGACCGCGCCCGCCGCGATCGGTCAGGGCAGCCCAGCGGACGTCGGTCTTGTTGCCGTTCTCCTGCGGGCGGATGTACGGGGTCCACTGGTCGGCGACGGTGGAGGAGTAAAGGCCCACGTCGGTACCGGTGTTGCGGTCCCAGTGGTTCTCCTCCGGGCCGCGGCCGTAGTAGTGCAGGCGGTCCAGGCGGCGCGGCAGGAACAGCAGCGTGCCCACCTCGGGGATGTACGGCAGGTCCGGGGCACCCGGGTGGAGGGTGTTGTCGACCCTGATCTCGCCGTTGCCGAAGACGGTGTAGGTGGTGGACCAGGTGGATTCCACGGTGGTGGGCAGGGTGCCGGTGACCTTGATCTCGACGGCGCGGTCGTCGAGGGTCCGCACGGTGACGTCCGTGACCTTCCGGCGGGCGCCCGCGTCGCGCCAGGTCTGGTTGCGGAGGTGCTGGCCGTTGCCCTTGTCGTTGTCGGTGGGCGCCCGCCAGAAGTTGGGCACGGGTCCGGAGGTGATCAGGCGAGTACCCCGCGCCTCGTAGGAGGTGATGGTGCCGCTCCTCCTGTCGACGGTGACCGAGAAGCTCGGGCCGGTGATCCTGATGTCCTCGTCGTGGTCCTCATGGCGCAGCGCCGGGACGCGTGCGAGAGGAACGGGGATCACGGCCGGGCTCGCGGCGTCGAGCGGGAACTGGTGCCGGGCCACCTCGAAGCCGGCCTTCGCCCACTTCGTGGACTCCCTGGTGGTGAAGGAGAGCTGGAGGAAGTACTCCGTCCCCGGGTCCGGGTCCTCGGGCAGCCGTACGGGGAGGCTGATCTCCTTGCCGGACCGCGGCGGCACGTCCAGCTGGTCCCGGGTGAGCCGTCCGCGCCGTACGACCTCGCCGTCCGCGACGAGTTCCCACCGGCCGTCGAACGCGCGCAGGCCGGTGAACAGGTACTCGTTGGTGAGGGTGACGTCGCCGGGGCCGCCACCGGGGGTGCGGGCGGCGCCGATGGCCTGGTGGACGCGCTTGACCTCGACGGCCTTGCCGGTGTGCCCGCGGTCGGCGGTGACGATGCCGTCCGCGACGAAGGCGCCGTCGTTGGGGTTGTCGCCCCAGTCGCCGCCGTAGGCGAGGAACGACTTCTCCCGCGGCCGCTTCGTCTCCGTCCGGACGGTGGCCGCGTCGAACCAGAACCGCACGCCGTCGTCGCCGGGCCCCCGGGCGTCGGAGGCCAGTTCGGCGGCGGTGAGGGGGCGGGCGTAGACGCGGGCGCGGCGGATGGTGCCGCTGAACTCCCTGATCTGGTTGTCGGCGTCGGAGGCGAGCGCGAGCGGCGCGGTGTTGCTGCTGGGCCGCCGGTCGGTGGTGCGGGTGGCCCTGACCGCGCCGTCGGCGTACAGGGTCAGGGTGCCGGCGCCGGCGTCGAAGACGCCCGCGACGTGGTGCTCGCGTCCGGTCCAGTCGTCCGGGACCTCCCAGTTCACGGCGATCCACTGCCCCGCGGAGTGGATGAAGAACTCGAGCCTGCGGTCGGTCTGCTTCAGTGCGTACTGGGTGTCGCCCTTGGCGATGATGGGCTGGTGGTATCCCGTCACGTCCGGGGTGATCCAGGCCTCCAGGGTCAGTGAACCCGTGAGGTCGAGGCTGTCGGCGCGTTCGAAGACCGTGATGCCGGACAGGCCCCGGTCGCGGTCGAGGCGGCCGCGGGTGGCGAGGATCTCGCCGCGCAGGCCGGACGGTCCCGACTCGGTGAGCAGGGTGCGGGCGGGGACGGGCGTGTAGAGGGACTGGTCGACGAAGTCCCAGATCCAGCCGCCCTGGAGGACGTCGTGACGGCGGACGATGTCCCAGTATTTCTTGAAGTTGCCGTTGGAGTTCCCCATCGCGTGCGAGTACTCGATCATGACGTACGGCCGGGTGTCGGCGGTGTCCCGGGCGCGCTGTTCGATGCGTGCGGGGCTCTCGTACATCCGGGAGCGGATGTCGCTGATGCCGGGCCGGTCGTCTCCCTCGTACTGGATGACGCGGGTGGGGTCGTAGGAGCGGATCCAGGCGTGCATGGCGGTGAACGTGGAGCCGCCGCCCGCCTCGTTGCCGAGCGACCAGATGACCACCGAGGGGTGGTTCTTGTCGCGGTGGACCATGTTCTGGGCGCGGGCGACGCAGGCCGCCGTCCACTCGGGGTGGTCGCCCGGGTACGAGGAACGGATGCCGTGGGTCTCCAGGTTGGTCTCGTCGACGAGGTAGAGGCCGTACTCGTCGGCGAGTTCGTACCACAGCGGGTTGTTGGGGTAGTGCGAGGTGCGGACGGAGTTGATGTTCAGCCGTTTGATGAGGGTGATGTCCTCGACCAGGTCCTCGCGGGTGAGGGCGGTGCCGCGGGCCGGGTGCATCTCGTGGCGGTTGGTGCCGCGGAAGGAGACGGGTTCGCCGTTGATGCGCATCAGCCCGTCCTTGATCGCGAACTCGCGGAAGCCGACGCGGTGGGACAGCGTCTCGATCACTTCTCCGGCCGGGTCGCGGAGCCTGAGGACGGCCGTGTAGAGGTTCGGCTGCTCGGCCGACCACAGCCGGGGCCGCTTCACGGCCTTCGACGCCCGTACGGTGACGTCCTCGCCGGCGCCGGCCGTGCCGAGGTCGGCGGTCTGCTCCAGCGGCCGGGACCAGACCGCGTGTCCGCGCGCGTCGTAGAGCTGGGTCTCGACGGTGTACCGGCCGCTCGCGCCGTCGCCGTACGCGCGCACGCTCGCGGTGACGGCCAGCTCAGCGTCCGTGTACGTGTCGTCCAGGGGCGTGTCCAGCTTGAAGTCGCGCAGGTGCACGGCCGGGGTGGAGTACAGGTGGACCGAGCGGAAGATGCCGCTCAGCCGGATCATGTCCTGGTCCTCCAGCCAGTCGCCGTCGGCGTAGCGGTACACCTCCACGGCGATCCGGTTGGTGCCGGGCTTCAGCAGGTCGGTGATGTCGTACTCGGACGGTGTGCAGGAGTCCTCGTCGTAGCCGACGAGTTCGCCGTTGATCCACACGTAGTGGGCGGACTTGACGCCCTCGAAGTGGAGGAAGGTGCGGCGGCCCCGCCAGTCGCGCGGGACGGTGAAGGTGCGCCGGTACTGGCCGACGGGGTTGTAGCGGGTGGGGGCGGCGGGCGGCTGCGGGTCCTCGCCGCGGCCGTTGGGGCCCCAGTACGGGTAGGTGATGTTCAGGTAGATGGGGAAGTCGTGGCCGTGCAGCTGCCACACGGACGGGACGGGGATGGTCTCCCAGTCGCTGTCGTCGGTGTCGGTGCGGTAAAAGTCGGGGTCGCGGTCCTCGGGGCGGTCCGCGTAGGCGAACTTCCAGGTGCCGTCGAGGCTCAGCCGGTAGGGCGAGCGGGTGCGGTCCCCGTCGAGGGCCTGTCTCACGTCGGCGTACGGCGTGAGCGTGGTGTGCGGCGGCTGGGTGCCGAGCCGGAAGACACCGAAGTCGTTCCACTCGGGGGGTGCCGCGGCGGCAGCCCGTCGGCCGGCCGCGTGCGCGGCGCCGGTCGGCGCGGACAGGGCGAGGGCGCCGAGCACGGCGGTACCCGACTCCAGGAGACGGCGGCGGCTGACGACGGGCCGGGCGGGGTGGGCGGGCCGGTCGGCGGGGAACTCGTGGGGGTGCGGCATGACCGTGGCCTTCCTCGGTTCGACAGGGCGCTGCACGGACTGAGGGCACGCGGGATTCCCCCTCGGCGCCTCGTTCGTGACGGGGACGTTGCGCCAGGGAAGAACCACAACGGTTGGTGACGGAGTAGCTACTGAGCCAGCCACACCCTAGGACTCGAACACAACCGAAGCAATGATGCCGTCGGACTCTGTGCGGTCCTGATGGTTCCGCCCTTCCCGTCGGCTTCCTCGCGCACGCCTCTCGGAACTCGGCCTACTCGTGGGTAAAATGGGGGCAAAGGTGTCGGTTGTCGTCCGTAGCAGCCGACACCGCGGTTCATGCCCTCGAAACCCGCACCGGTGAGAAGAGGCGCGTCATGGATCCATGGCTGATCTGGCTGATCGTCGCGGCCGTCCTGGTGGTGGCGGAGATCTTCACCCTCACGGCCGCCCTGGGGATGCTGGGCGTGGCCGCGCTGGTCACCGCGGGAGCAGCGGCCGTCGGGCTGCCCGTGGGACTGCAGTTCCTGGTGTACGCGCTCCTCTCCGCCGGCACGCTGCTGTTCGTACGCCCGCTCGCCCTGCGCCACATGCGCCGGCCGCAGACCGCTCGCTTCGGGACGGACGCCCTGATCGGCAAGCCCGCCTACGTCGTCTCCGACGTGACGGGCACCGGCGGCAGGGTCCGTATCGGCGGAGAGGAATGGACGGCCCGCAGCTACGACGAAACCCTCGTGATCGCCTCCGGAACAACCGTCGACGTCATAGAGATCAGCGGCGCCACCGCGCTCGTCTACCCACGGGACTGAAGCCATGGACATCACCGCCTCTCTCATCGCCGGCCTGATCATCGCGCTCTTCGCGATCTTCACCGTCGTGCGGGCCGTCCGCATCGTGCCGCAGGCACGCGCTCGCAACGTCGAGCGACTCGGCCGCTACCATCGGACCCTCACCCCCGGACTCAGCCTCGTCATCCCCTACATCGACCGGGTGCACCCCCTGATCGACCTGCGGGAACAGGTGGTCTCCTTCAAACCGCAGCCGGTCATCACCGAGGACAACCTGGTCGTCGAGATCGACACCGTGCTCTACTTCCAGGTCACCGACCCGCGTGCGGCCTTCTACGAGATCGCCAACTTCCTGCAGGCCGTCGAGCAGCTCACCGTCACGACGCTGCGCAACGTGGTGGGCTCCATGGACCTGGAGAAGACCCTCACCTCGCGGGACACCATCAACAGCCAGCTCCGCGGGGTGCTGGACGAGGCCACCGGCAAGTGGGGGCTGCGGGTCAACCGCGTCGAGATCAAGGCCATCGACCCGCCGCAGTCCATCAAGGAGGCCATGCAGAAGCAGATGCGGGCCGAGCGCGACAAGCGGGCCGCGATCCTCGGGGCCGAGGGGCAGCGGCAGTCGCAGATCCTCACCGCCGAAGGCGACAAGCAGGCGGCCGTGCTGCGCGCGGAGGGCAACCGGACCGCCGCCATCCTCCAGGCCGAGGGCCAGTCCCGGGCCATCGACGAGGTGTTCCAGGCCGTGCACCGCAACGACCCCGACCCCAAACTCCTCGCCTACCAGTACCTCCAGGCACTCCCCCAGCTCGCACAGGGCTCGGGCAACAACTTCTGGGTCATTCCCAGCGAGATCACGTCCGCGCTCCAGGGCGTGTCCAAGGCCTTCACCGAAGTGCTGCCCCCGTCGCCCGCCACCCGGGAGAAGCCGTCGGCCGACGACAGCGCCGCCAAGGCCGCCGACGACACCGCACAGGCGGCCCAGGCGGCGGCGGAGGCCGTGGCGGACGCCGCGGAGGCCGACGCCCCCGGGCGCCTCCGGCACCGGAGCCTGGCCGAGGGGGGCGGGACCGGCGGCGCGTGAGAGACGCCGCGCGGGACGCTTGTCACGCTCACGCCGCCTGTCCGGCGGCCGCGACGAGGGAGGTACGGCTGCCGAGTGCGTCGGCCGTGTCCTGAGTCTCCGTCAGGGTGCCGTCGCCGCCCACTGCACTCCCGCGGTGGCCTGACCCGACCGCGACGGGCGTCAGCGCAGCTGCGCGGCGAACGCCTCGTGGGCGCGGTCGTCGAAGAGGACGAAGACGACCTCTTCGACGGCCGTGTCGGTGGCCCGGACCGTCTCGACGGCGATGCGGGCCGCGTCCTCCATCGGCCAGCGGTAGACGCCCGTGGAGACGGCGGGGAACGCGACGGTGCGGGCGCCGAGTTCGTCGGCGACGCGCAGGGACTCGCGGTAGCAGGAGGCGAGGAGCGCGGAGCGGTCCTCCGTCGCGCTGAACACGGGGCCCACGGTGTGGATCACCCAGCGGGCGTCCAGGTTCCCCGCGGTGGTGGCGACCGCCTGGCCGGTGGGCAGGCCCTTGCCGTACCTCGAGGCGCGGAGTCTGCGGCACTCCTCCAGGATCGCCGGGCCGCCCCGGCGGTGGATGGCACCGTCGACGCCTCCCCCGCCCAGCAGGGAGGAGTTGGCGGCGTTGACGATCGCGTCGGCGCTCTGGCGGGTGATGTCGCCCTGGACGAGCGTGATCGTGGTGGTCATGTCCGGCGGAGCCTCCTCCAGACCGCCTTCGCCGCGTTGTGTCCGGACATGCCGTGCACGCCGGGACCGGGCGGGGTGGCGGACGAGCAGATGAAGACGGCGGGGTGCGGGGTCTGGTAGGGGAACGCGGACAGCTTCGGGCGCAGCAGCAGCTGGAGTCCGGACACCGCGCCGGTGGCGATGTCGCCGCCGACGTAGTTGGCGTTGCCGGCGGCGAGTTCCGGGGGGCCGGCCGTGGCGCGGGCCAGGACGCGGTCGCGGAAGCCGGGGGCGTACCGCTCCAGTTGGCGCTCCATGGCGTCGGTCAGGTCGCCGGTCCAGCCGTTCGGCACATGACCGTAGGCCCAGAAGACGTGCCGGCCGGCCGGGGCACGGGTGGGGTCGACGACTGTGGGCTGCACGGTGATCAGGAAGGGGGTGTCGGGGGCGCGGCCCTCCCGGGACGCGGCACGCAGGGCGGCACCGATCTCGGTGCTGTCCGCGCCGATCTGCACGGTGCCGGCGGCGCGGGCCTCGGGGGCGGTCCACGGCACGGGGCCGTCCAGCGCGTAGTCGATCTTGAAGACGCCTGGGCCGTAGCGGTAGTTCGCGTAGTGGCCGCCGAATCCGGCGATGCGGGCCAGGGCCGTCGGCGAGGTGTCGAAGACGTACGCGCGGGCGGGCGGCAGGTCGTCGAGCCGCTTGACCTCGTAGTCGGTGTGGACGGCGCCGCCGAGGTCCTGGAGATACGCGGCGAGGGCGTCGGAGATCGCCTGGGAGCCCCCGCGGGCGACGGGCCAGCCGCGGGCGTGTGCGGCGAGGGCGAAGACCAGGCCGACGGCGCCGGTGGCGAGGCCGTTCAAGGGGGCCATGACATGGGCGACGAGGCCGGCGAACAGGGTGCGGGCCCGCTCGTCGCGGAAGCGGCGGGTGAGCCAGGTCGAGGGCGGCAGGCCGGTCAGACCGAAGCGGGCGAGGGTCACCGGGTCGCGCGGCAGCGCGGTCAGGGGGAGGGACATGAAGTCGCGGACCAGGGTGTCCCACTTGGGCAGGAAGGGTGCGACGAGGCGGCGGTAGGCGCCGGCGTCGCGCGGGCCGAAGGAGGCGGCGGTCTCGCCCACCGACCGGGACAGCACGGCGGCGGTGCCGTCGGGGAAGGGGTGTGCCATGGGGAGGGCGGGGTGCAGCCATTCCAGGCCGTAGCGGTCCAGCGGGAGCTCGCGGAACGCGGGCGAGTTGACGGCGAGGGGGTGCGCGGCGGAGCACGGGTCGTGACGGAAGCCGGGAAGCGTGAGTTCCTCGGTGCGGGCGCCGCCGCCGACGGTGTCCCTCGCCTCGAACAGGGCCACCGAGAAGCCGCGCCTGGCCAGTTCCACGGCCGCGGTCAGCCCGTTCGGCCCCGCACCCACCACGACCGCATCGAGCATCGACGGCACCTTGGGACTCCTTTGTCAGCCGGCGGCCACTGGGGGATCAGGATATGCCGGGCGCGGAACGAACTTCCGGGGCCTCGTGCCCGGGGTGGGTCACGCCGTCTCCGACAGCAGGGAGACCACCCGCCGCGCGGTGGCCGCGTCCCGGGCCGCCGTGAAGGGCAGGGTGTTGCCTCCCCTGATGTCGAAGGGCCTGCCCGCGCGGGTGAGGTGGGTGCCTCCGGCCTCCGTCACGAGGAGCAGCCCGGCCGCATGGTCCCAGGCGGCCTCCCAGGAGAAGGCGGTGGCGTCCGACGCGCCGCGGGCGACGGCCAGGTACTCCAGCCCGGCCGAGCCGCAGGGGCGCGGGGCCACGCCGTCGGTCCGCAGGCCGAGCAGGGCGCGCTTCTGCTCGTCCGTGGTGTAGTCCGGGTGGGAGGTGGCGACGCGGAGATCGCCGCCGGGGTCCGGGGAGCCGGCGCGCAGCGGCTCGCCGTCGAGTCGGGCGCCCTGTCCCCGGACGGCCGTGGCGAGTTGGTCGTGGACGGGGGCGTAGGTCCACGAGGCGTGCACGACGCCGCGAACGGCGAGGGCGACCAGGGTGCAGAAGCCGGTGTCGCCGTGCACGAACTGGCGGGTGCCGTCGACGGGGTCGACGATCCAGACCGGGGCCTCGCCCCGTATCGCCTCGTAGGACGTGGGATTGGCGTGCACCGCCTCCTCGCCCACGACGGCGGAGCCGGGCAGGAGGGCGGCGAGCGCCTCGGTGAGGTACCGCTCGGCGTTGCGGTCGGCGTCCGTCACCAGGTCGTGCGGGCCGGTCTTGCGGTCCACCTCGTGCTCGGCGAGACGGCGCCAGCGCGGCATGATCTCCTGCGCGGCGGCCTTGCGGACGGCCTCCTCCACGTCACAGGCGTGCCGGGCGAGAAACGCGTCGACGGTTTCACTGTGGTTCTCGATCATGACTCCATGAGAGCACGCCGCACTGACATTCCCGCCCCTCCCGGTGCACTCCGGGTGGAATCGGCGGGAAATCGGGGTGCCGGACCCTCGCTCCGTGGGTTCACCGCCCCTGGCTCCGTGGGTTCAGCGCCCCACCGCATATCCCTGCTGGCCGCGCGGATTGGCCGCCGCGGAGAGGACGCCGGTGGCCGGGTCCCGCGCGACGGCGCACAGACGGCCCTCCGACCAGGCGTCGCCGACCGTCACCTGGTGGCCGCGCCGGCGCAGCGCCTCCACCACCGCCGGGTCCGTGCGGGACTCGACGGTGACGCTGCCCGGGCGCATGCCGCGCGGGTAGAAGGAACCGGGGAAGCTGTCGTTGTGCCAGTTCGGGGCGTCGATGGCGCCCTGGAGGTCGAGTCCGCCGCGCACCTTGGCGCGCAGGGCGACCGCGAGGAAGAAGTGCAGCTGCCACTGGTCCTGCTGGTCCCCGCCGGGCGTACCGAACGCCATGACGGGCACGCCGTCGCGCAGCGCCAGGGACGGCGTGAGGGTGGTCCGGGGACGCCGGCCCGGGGTGAGGGTGTTGGGCAGGCCCTCCTCCAGCCAGGTCATCTGCAGCCGGGTGCCGAGCGGAAAGCCCAGCTCGGGCACGACGGGGTTGGACTGGAGCCAGCCGCCGCTGGGCGTGGCCGCGATCATGTTGCCCCAGCGGTCCACGATGTCCAGGTGGCAGGTGTCGCCGCGGGTGCCGCCGTCGGTGGAGACCTCCGGTTCGCCGGGCACGGGGGACGTGGGGCTCTTGGCGACCGTGGGCTCCCCGACGCCCATCGGGCTGAAGCCGGGATCGTCGGTGGCCACCACGCGCGCGTGGGCGCTCAGCCGGGGCGTGCGTCCGCCGGGGCTGCCCGGCCGCAGGTCGTGGGAGGCGCGGGGGCCGACCTTGGTCCGCCGCTCGGCGTTGTACTCGGCCGACAGCAGGTCGTCGAGCGGCACCTCGGCCGCGTCCCCGTACCAGGCCTCGCGGTCGGCCATGGCCAGCTTGCAGCCCTCGATCAGCAGGTGCATGTAGTCGGCGGAGCCGTGGCGGGGCAGTTCCGACGGGAGCAGGGCGAGCTGCTGGAGCAGCACCGGGCCCTGGCTCCAGGGGCCGGCCTTGCACACGGTCCAGCCGTCGAAGTCGTACGTCACCGGGGTCTCGTAGGTCGCGGACCAGCCGGCGAGGTCCGCGGCGGTCAGCGTGCCGGTGTGGCGCTCGCCGCTGGTGTCCAGGGTCGGGCGTCCTGCCTGCCGGACCAGGGCCTCGGCTATGAATCCGCTGCGCCACACCTCCCGGGCGGCGTCGATCTGCGCCTCCCGGTCGCCGGCCCCGGCGACCTCGGCGAGGAGCCGCTTCCAGGTGGCGGCGAGGGCGGGGTTGCGCAGCAGCTCGCCGGGGCGCGGGGCCCGGCCGCCCGGCAGGTACACCTCGGCCGATGAGGTCCACTCCCTCTCGAACAGCTCGCGCACGGTCTCGACGGTCTCGCCGACTCGCTCCACGGGCGGGTGGCCGTCCTCGGCGTACCCGATGGCGTATTTCAGGACGTCGGCGAGGGGCTTGGTGCCGTGGTCGCGCAGGAGGAGCATCCAGGCGTCGAAGGCGCCGGGCACGGCCGCGGCGAGCGGTCCGGTACCGGGGACGAGGTCCAGGCCGAGCCCTGTGTAGTGGGCGACGGTCGCCCCGGCCGGGGCGACGCCCTGCCCGCACAGCACCCGTACCTCTCCGCCGGCCGGCGCGAGCAGGATCGGCACCTCGCCGGCCGGGCCGTTGAGGTGCGGCTCGACGACGTGCAGGACGAAGGCTCCGGCCACGGCCGCGTCGTAGGCGTTGCCGCCGTCCTCCAGCACCGCCATCGCCGACTGCGAGGCCAGCCAGTGGGTGGAGGACACCATGCCGAAGGTGCCCTGCAGGGTGGGGCGGGTGGTGAACCGCATGCATCACCTCGGTGCTCGCGCGTGCCGGACAACGTTTCCCGTCTGTTCGGCCCTGATCGGACAGCAGGCTACCGATCGGCGGGGAACAACGCCGCCCCCGGCGGTGTTGGTCCGGGCGGCGGAAGGGAAGGCGGAGTCGTGCACGGTGAGTACAAGGTCCCCGGCGGCAAGCTCGTCGTGGTGGACGTGGACGTGGAGGACGGCGTGCTGCGGCACCCCCGGGTGGCGGGCGACTTCTTCCTGGAACCCGACGAGGCGCTGGACGCCGTGAACATCGCGCTGGACGGCGCCCCCGCCGGCACCGACGCCGCCGGCCTGGCCGCACGGATCGACGCCGCCCTTCCCGAGGGCACCGTGATGTACGGGCTCACCTCGGAGGGTGTCGGCGTCGCGGTGCGCCGTGCGCTGGCGCACGCCACCGACTGGACCGACTACGACTGGCAGTTCATCCACGAGGGACCGCAGTCCCCCGCGCTCCACATGGCGCTGGACGAGGTGCTGACCGCCGAGGTCGCGGCCGGCCGCCGTCCCCCGACGCTGCGGGTGTGGGAGTGGGGCGCCCCGGCCGTGATCATCGGCAGTTTCCAGTCGCTGCGCAACGAGGTCGACGCCGAGGGCGCGCGGCGGCACGGCATCGAGGTGGTGCGCCGGATCTCCGGCGGGGGCGCGATGTTCGTGGAGCCGGGCAACACCATCACGTACTCGCTGTCGGTGCCCGAGGCGCTGGTGCAGGGGCTGTCGTTCCAGGACAGCTACGCCTACCTCGACGACTGGGTGCTCGGCGCGCTCGGCGAGATGGGGATCCGGGCCTGGTACCAGCCGCTGAACGACATCGCCACCGAGCAGGGCAAGATCGCCGGCGCCGCGCAGAAGCGGGTCGTGGGGCCCGACGGCGGCCCCGGTGCGGTGCTGCACCACGTGACGATGGCGTACGACATCGACGCCGACAAAATGCTCGAGGTGCTGCGCATCGGGCGGGAGAAGCTGTCCGACAAGGGCACCAGGAGCGCGAAGAAGCGGGTGGATCCGCTGCGCCGGCAGACCGGCCTGCCGCGCGAGGCCGTCATCGAGCGGATGGTCGATTCGTTCCGCGCGCGGTACGGTCTCGCCGACGGCAAGGTGACGGACGAGGAGCTCGCTCGCGCGCAGGAGCTGGCGGGGAGCAAGTTCAGCGCGCCGGAGTGGATCGCGCGCGTGCCCTGACCCCTCACATCGCCTGTTTTGCAGAGGAATCGAGGCAACCGGCCGTCCCGGACGGTCCGCCCCCGTCACCGCGCGCCTACGGAGCGAGTTGCCCCTTCCGCACCACTGCGATGCGTGTGACACTGGCGTCCCGTCCGCAGTGCGGACTCCCTCCGCACCTTCCCCCACGAGAAGTGCGCCGTGCCTTCCTTTTCTCTGCCGATCGCCCTGACCGCGCGCCTGTCCCCGGTGGTCGTCCTCGCCGCCGCGGGCTGGGCCCTGTCCTCCGGCCCGCTGGCCACTCAGGAAGCCGCCGCCGACAAGAGCCCCACCGAGAAGACGAAGACCCAGTCGGCCTCCGCCCCGTCCCGGACCCAGGCGGTGAAGACGTACGCCGCCGCGCCCGCGCCGTGCGACAGCATCGCCGAGAAGAGCGTCAAGTCCCTTGTGCCCGGCGCCAAGACGGCCGGCAAGGAGATACCGTCCACGGACTCCAAGCTGCGCCGCACCTGCTCCTGGAACGCGCTCAAGGGCTACGAGTACCGCTGGCTCGACGTGTCCTACGAGGTGCTGGAGTCGGACGAGGCGGCCGAGCGGTCGTACCAGGGCCGGCTGGAGGAGAAGAGCGGCGGGGGCGCGGTTCCCGGGCTCGGGGACGCGGCGTACTCGGTGGTGAACCTGACCACCGAGGACAAGCAGCAGACCCGCGAGGGCGTGGTGGTGGCGCGCGCCTCCAACGCGCTGGTGATCGTGACGTACAACGGCAGCGACTTCGAGTCGAAGAAGGCGCCGGGCACGGACGAGATCAACAAGGGCGCCATCAAGGCCGCCAAGGAGGCCGTGGCCGCCCTGGGCAAAGCCTGACGATGATCCGGAATTGATGGTTCCGTGACATCTGTCACACCGGTTTCGTGATCTGACCGGGTCGCTTAGTAGGAACCGCGGCGAAGACATAGGGGACTTGTCCGGCTTGCCGGGGAAGGGTGCCGGGCCGGAACGGGTGGTGACCGGGCGGGGAGCCGCAGGCTTCGCCTTCTTCGCCGCATGAGGCTTTCTGACGGAATGGCAGACGTCCCGAGGAGCCCCTCACCAGGAGGTCGGCACGCTCCCCGGCCCGCCGCAAGACCCCTGTGGAGCTACGAAGCCCGGTAGGAGAAGAGCCCTTTGCGCCCGGCGCCGGGCCGTCCGAAGAATGACCAGCCTCCGGACAGCAGGGGTGAGGTCACTCATGGGAAAGCACCGCCATCAGCAGCAGTACCGCCGCACGGTCGTCGCGGCAGTCGCCATCGGCGTCATAGGCATACCCTCGGTCGCCATGGCCTGTACGGACTGGCCCGGCGGTGAGGAACGGCAGGACCGGGACACCGCCGCCTCGGTCGCGGACCGCGACCGGTGGGACGGTCCCGACTGGTACCGCCAGTGGAGCAGCCAGCAGCACCGCCGGCCGTCGGCGGCACCGTCGGACACACCGGCCGCCACCCCCAGCCCCTCGAAGCCCGGCACGGCGAAGCGCGGCGCCGAGAAGTCGCACAAGCCGGAGAAGAAGACGACGGCCCCCGAGGCGCCCGCCGCCAAGCCGACCACCGCGGCCCCCAAGCCCACCACGGCCGCCCCGAAGCCCACCACGGCCGCTCCCAAGCCCTCCGCCACCGCCTCGAGCCCCGCCGCCCCGACGGGCGGCGCCCAGGCCTCCGGCGCGGTCGCCAGGGTCGTGGAACTCGTCAACGCCGAACGCGGCAAGGCGGGCTGCTCCCCGGTGAAGGTGAACGCCACCCTGACCGAGGCCGCGCAGAACCACAGCGAGGACATGGCGGCGAGCGGCACCATGTCGCACACCGGCTCCGACGGCTCCTCCCCCGGCGACCGCATCACCCGCGCCGGCTACAGCTGGAGCACCTACGGCGAGAACGTCGCCTACGGCTACTCCACCCCGGAGCAGGTGATGCAGGGCTGGATGACCAGCCCCGGCCACAAGGCGAACATCCTCAACTGCGCGTTCAAGGAGATCGGCGTCGGCCTCGCCCAGCCCGGGTCCTACTGGACCCAGGACTTCGGCACGGCCCGCTGAGTCACCGTACGCACGCTCACACGCGGCGGTGCCGGGCCATCAGCGCGACGTACACCACGAGCGACGCGGCCAGGCCCACCGCCCAGCCGTAGTCCGCGAGGGGCTTCAGGAAGGGGATCAGCCCGTCCTGTGGGAAGGGTCCCTTGCCGGGGGCCGAGTGGGAGCCGCCGACCGCGAGCACCCCGCCGGTCAGGAAGGCGGCGACGGCGCGCAGGTTCCAGCCCGAGGTGTACCAGTAGCGTCCGCCGGGGGTGTACAGGTCGGGCAGGTCCAGGGCGGTGCGGCGGACCAGCCAGTAGTCGGCGATGAGGATGCCGGCGACGGTGCCGAGGAGTCCGCCGACGAGACCCAGCCAGGTGAAGATGTACAGCTCGGGCGTCTCGGTGAGCTTCCACGGCATGATCAGCACGCCGACGACACCGGTGACCAGGGCGCCGGTGCGGAAGGTGATGAACCGGGGCGCCAGGTTCGCCAGGTCGTACGCGGGTGAGACCACGTTGGCCGCGATGTTCACCGAGATGGTGGCGACGAGCACCGTCACCAGGGCGAAGAGCAGCCCGAAGACGTTGTCCGTCCGCCCGGCGAGTGCGACGGGGTCCCACACCGGGGCCCCGTACACCGCCTGCGAGCCCGACGTGACGAACACGGACAGCAGCGCGAACAGGGTCATCGTCGTGGGCAGTCCGAGGGTCTGGCCCCACACCTGGGCGCGCTGGCCCGCGCCGAAGCGGGTGAAGTCGGGAATGTTCAGGCTCAGGGTCGACCAGAAGGCGATCATGCCCATCAGGGACGGGAAGAACACCGGCCAGAAGTCCGCGCCCCAGCCGAGCTGCGAGGGCTGGTCGAGGAGCGGTCCGAGGCCGCCCGCCTTGTTCGCGATCCAGGCCAGCAGCACCAGCGCGCCGACGATCACGAACGGGGCGGCCCAGTTCTCGAACCGGCGCAGGGTCTCCATCCCCCGGTAGATGATGGCGAGTTCCAGCGCCCAGAACAGCACGAAGCACACCCACAGCGTCCACGGCTGCCCGCCGACCTCCGACGCCTCGGCCCAGCCGCCGAAGAGCTTGCCGAGGAGGACGAAGATGCCCTGGCCGCCGATCCAGGTCTGGATGCCGAACCAGGCACAGGCCACCGCGGCCCGGATCATCGCCGGCAGGTTGGCGCCGCGCAGCCCGAACGAGGCCCGGGCCAGCACGGGGAACGGGATGCCGTACTTGGGGCCGGCGTGACCGGTCAGCAGCATCGGCGCGAGCACGATGACGTTGGCCAGCGCGATGGTGAACACGGCCTGCTTCCAGTCCATGCCCAGGGCGACGAGACCGGAGGCGAGCAGCCAGGAGGGGATGTTGTGCGCCATCCCCACCCACAGGGCGGTGAAGTTGTACGTCGTCCAGCGGCGGCGGGCCAGCGGCACCGGCAGCAGGTCGTCGTTGACGAAGCGGCCGTCGGTCAGGGCGACGCCCGGCGGGAGCTCGACGCGTCCCGCCGGGTCGGGTATGGGGTTCTCGGACGGCACGGGCGGGACGGTCGCGGTCATGGGCGGGTCCTTCGGTGGTACCGGTCAGCGGTTGAGTGCCGGGATGATCTCCGCGCCGTACGCGTCGATCGTCGTTTCCTGCGCGTCGTGCATGTCGTAGACGGCGAACTGGTCCACGCCCAGGTCGCGCAGCGCCTTCAGCTTCTCGATGTGCGCCTCGGCCGGGCCGAGCAGGCAGAACCGGTCGACGATCTCGTCGGGCACGAAGTCCGTGGACGGGTTGCCGGCCCGTCCGTGGTGGCTGTAGTCGTAGCCGTGCCGTTCCTTGATGTACGCCGTCAGCGCCTCGGGGACCAGGTCGGAGTGCTCGCCGTAGCGGGCGACCAGGTCGGCGACGTGGTTGCCGACCATTCCGCCGAACCAGCGGCACTGCTCACGGGCGTGCGCCAGGTCGTCGCCGACGTACGCGGGGGCGGCTACGCAGATGGTGACGGACGCGGGATCACGCCCGGCCTCCACGGCGGCGGCGCGCACCGCCTTCACCATCCACTCCGTGAGAAACGGGTCGGCGAGCTGGAGGATGAACCCGTCGGCCTTCCGCCCGGCGAGGGCGAGCGCCTTGGGTCCGTACGCCGCCATCCAGACGGGCAGCTTCCCCTCCCGCACCCACGGAAGCCGCAGCGGCTGTCCGTCGACCTCGGTCTCCCGGCCCTCGGCGAGGTCCCGGATCACACCGATGGCCTCGCCGAGGCGGGCCAGGGTGTTGGGTTTGCGTCCGGCGACGCGCATCGCGGAGTCGCCGCGTCCGATGCCGCAGACGGTGCGGTTTCCGAACATGTCGTTGAGGGTGGCGAAGGTGGAGGCGGTGACCTCCCAGGTGCGGGTGCCCGGGTTGGTGACCATCGGGCCGACCTTCAGCTTCGTGGTGTTGGCCAGGATCTGGCTGTAGATGACGAAGGGTTCCTGCCACAGCACGGCGGAGTCGAAGGTCCAGCCGTGGGTGAAGCCGTTGCGCTCGGCGCGCTTCATCAGGCCGACCACCCGCGACGCCGGCGGGTCGGTCTGCAGGACGAGTCCGAAGTCCATGGGCAGGGCTCCTAGGTGAGGTACTGACAGGTGGAACGCGGGGTGTACACGCCGTGCCCGGCGCGCCCGGTGTACTCGCGCTCGGTGATGACGGGGACTCCGCGTGAGAGGACGGTCTCGACGCGGCCGGTGATCCGTTTGCCCTCGTAGGCCGAGTAGTCGACGTTCATGTGGTGGGTCTCGGCGGAGACGACCTGCTCGGCGCCGGGGTCGTAGATCACGACGTCGGCGTCGGCGCCCGGCGCGATGGTGCCCTTCTTCGGATACAGACCGAACATGCGGGCCGGGGTCGCGCAGGCGATCTCGATCCAGCGCCGGCGGGAGATGTGTCCGTCGACGACGGCCTGGTGGAGCAGGTCCATGCGGTTCTCCACGCCCGGCAGACCGTTGGGGATCCTGGAGAAGTCGCCGCGGCCGAGTTCCTTCTGGCCGGTGAAGCAGAAGGGGCAGTGGTCGGTGGAGACCACCTGGAGGTCGTTGGTGCGCAGGCCCCGCCACAGCGCCGCCTGGTGCTCCTTGGGCCGCAGCGGGGTGCTGCACACGTACTTGGCGCCCTCGAAGTCCGGCTCGGCGAGGTTGTCGGTGGACAGGAACAGATACTGCGGGCAGGTCTCCCCGAAGACGTTCAGGCCCTCGTCGCGGGCCCGGGCCAGCTCGGCCACCGCCTCGGTGGCGGAGACGTGGACGACGTACAGCGGGGCGCCGGCCACCTGGGCGAGCCGGATGGCGCGGTGGGTGGCCTCGGCCTCGAGCAGCGCCTTGCGCACCTCGCCGTGGAAGCGTGGGTCGGTCTCGCCGCGTGCCAGGGCCTGCTCGACCAGCACGTCGATCGCGATGCCGTTCTCGGCGTGCATCATGATCAGCCCGCCGTTGTCGGCGGAGCGCTGCATGGCGCGCAGGATCTGGCCGTCGTCGGAGTAGAAGACCCCCGGGTACGCCATGAACTGCTTGAAGCTGGTCACGCCCTCCTCGACCAGCAGGTCCATCTCCTTCAGCGTCTCCTGGTTCACATCGGAGACGATCATGTGGAAGCCGTAGTCGATCGCGCAGTTGCCCTCCGCCTTGGCGTGCCAGGCGTCCAGCCCCTCGCGCAGGGAGCGGCCGACGCCCTGCACGGCGAAGTCGACGATCGTGGTGGTACCGCCCCAGGCGGCGGCCCGGGTGCCGGTCTCGAAGGTGTCGGAGGCGAAGGTGCCGCCGAACGGCAGCTCCATGTGGGTGTGGGCGTCGACGCCGCCCGGGATGACGTACTTGCCGGTGGCGTCCATGGTGCGGTCGGCCGTGAGGACGCCTGCGGCGCCCACGGCGGCGATGCGGCCGTCCTCGATGAGGACGTCGGCGTGGATCTCGTCGGAGGCGGTGATGACGAGGCCGCCGTGGATCAATGTCCGGCTCATTGGTCGCTCCTCGCGGTGGGTGGGTGCCGGTTGTGCGGTCCTTAGGGTGCCGTCAGGGGGCCGTAGGCGCCCGGGGCGCGGTCCCGGTAGAACTGCCAGCGGTCGCGGACCTCCCTGAGCTTGGCCATGTCCAGGTCGCGGACGACGAGTTCCGTCTCCTTGTCGCTCGCCGGCTCGCCGACGAACTGGGCCTCCGGGTCCACGAAGTAGCTCGTGCCGTAGAAGTCGTTGTCCCCGTACTCCTCCACGCCCACCCGGTTGATGGCGCCGACGAAGTACTCGTTGGCGACGGCCGCCGCCGGCTGTTCCAGTTGCCAGAGGTAGCCGGAGAGGCCGCGTGAGGTGGCCGAGGGGTTGAAGACGATCTCGGCGCCCGCGAGGCCGAGCGCGCGCCAGCCCTCGGGGAAGTGGCGGTCGTAGCAGATGTAGACGCCGATCCGGCCGGCCTTGGTGTCGAAGACGGGCCAGCCGCTGTTGCCGGGACGGAAGTAGAACTTCTCCCAGAAGCCCTTGACCTGGGGGATGTGCGTCTTGCGGTACTTGCCGAGGTAGGTGCCGTCGGCGTCGATCACGGCGGCCGTGTTGTAGAGGACTCCGGGCTGTTCCTCCTCGTACATCGGCAGTACGAGGACGATCCCCAACTCCCGTGCCAGGGACTGGAAGCGCCGGACGACGGGCCCGTCCGGGATGCGTTCGGCGTACTCGTAGAACGCCGGGTCCTGCACCTGGCAGAAGTACGGCCCGTAGAACAGTTCCTGGAAGCAGAGCACTTGGGCGCCCTGGGCGGCGGCGTCGCGGGCGGCCTGCTCGTGGACCTGGATCATCGACTCCTTGTCGCCGGTCCAGGCGGTCTGGAAGACGGCGGCACGGATCATCGGACTCATCGGGACCTCCGGTCGCTCGGTGTGCGGCGAGCCTAGGGAGGGGACGAGCCTGCTGTGAGTTGCACCGTGTCACGTCTGCCGGGGTGCGGCGTGTCATCGTGTCACCCGTCGACGATCCCATGTGTCACCGCCGTTGTCGCAGGTGGGTCGCGTGTTTCAGCGCTGTTGCGCGTCGTGTGCGAGGAGCGCGATGTGGACCGAGGCGGCCTGTTCGAAGTCGTCGAGGTCCACGCCCAGCCGGGTCTGTATCGCCTCCAGCCGGCGGTAGAGCGCGGGCCGGGAGACATGGTGGAGCTGCGCGGTGCGGGACTTGTTGCGGCCGGTGGCGAGGTAGGTGCGCAGCACGGACAGCAGATCTTCGGCCGGGTCGCCCAGCAGACCGTCCAACTCCCGCTCCGCGAAGGACTGCACCTGGGGATCGTCCCGCAACAGCCGGATCAGACCACGGAGATGGACATCCCGGAGCCGGACCACGGGCGGCAGGTCCAGTGCGGCGGCGGAGTCCGCCACGGCGTCGGCCACATGCCGGGCCTCGCGCAGTCCGGCGGGCACGTCGTCGAAGTCGGTGCGGGCGCCGGCCGCCGCCACCACCGCGGGCCCGGCTCCCTGCTCGGCGCGCAGCCGGGCGGCGAAGTGGCCGGTGAGGGCGTCGGCGTCCTGGTCGCGGGCGAGGCTCAGCAGCACGGCGGTCGCCGTGTCGCCGAGTTCCGCGGCGATGCCGGGGAGCCCCAGCAGGCGCAGTACGCGGTCCAGCCGGGCGGCGCCTGGGCCCCGTACGACGAGCGGCACGAAGGTGCGCCGGTTCACCGGCAGCCCGGCCGCGCGCGCCCGGGGCAGCAGTTGTCTCGCCGGCACGACGCCGCTGACCAGGTCGGTCAGCAGGCTCTGTGCGGACTGTTCCTCCCAGGAGCAGGCGGTGGTGCCGCCGAGCATGCGGTGCAGCACGAGGGCCTCGGCGGCGCGGCCGGCGAGCAGCCGCCCGGTGGCGGTGTCGCCCCGGTAGCCGCACAGCACGATACGGCCCCACCGCTCGCCCCGCCCGCCGAGCTCGGCGCGGACCCAGCCCTCGCCCTCGCCGCGGCCGGCCTGCCGGGCGATGCGTTCCCAGTCGCGCAGGACGTCGTCCACGGCCGGCCGCTCGCCCGCCGTGCCGAGGACGCGGTGGGCGAGGTTGGTGACGACGACGGGGCAGCCGCTGTGCCGGGCCACCTCGTCGAGCAGGCGCTGCAGCGGGGCGCCGGCGGTGATCAGCGCGGTGAGTTCGGTGCGGACGGCCTCGGAGAGGCTCACGGCGGCGAACTTGCGCCGTACCAGCCGGGACTGCACCTCCTCGGTCAACTGGGCGAAGGGGAAGGGCCGGTGGAGGACCACGAGGGGCATGCCGCACCGCTCCGCCACCCGCCGCATGGCCTCCGGCGGGGACGGGAAGGCGCGGCCGAGGCCGAGGACCACCGCGGACGCCTCTGCGCGGTGCATGGAGCGGACGTACTCGGCCTGCTTCTCCTCGTCACCGGCGAGCAGCACCCCGGTGGTGAGCACCATCTCGCCGCCGCTGAGCATCACCCCGACGTCGGCCGCCTCGGCGACGTGCACCCAGCGCACCGGGCGGTCCAGCCGTCCCGCGCCCGCCACCACCTCGGGCTCCCCGGCGAGCACCCGCTCCAGGGCGAGGACCTGCCGGACCGACAGGGCCGGTGCGGATGCCTCCCAGGTCGTCATGGCAGCGTCCTTCTGCTCGGTGTACCGCTCCTACCGGATGCTCCGCAGGGCGCGTTCGAGGATGTCCGCGCCCTCCTCGGCCTCCGCGACGTTGAGGGACAGCGGCGGGGCGATGCGCAACGCGCTGGTGTTGTGCCCGCCGCCCTTGCCGATGAGCAGGCCGCCCTCGCGGGCCGCTTCCAGGACGGCGGAGGCCGCCTCGGGGTCGGCCTCGTCGGTGCCGGGCCGGCTCAGCTCGATCCCGATCATCAGCCCGCGTCCGCGCACCTCCCGTACGGCGGGCACCTGGGCGGCGACGGCCCGCAGCCGCTCGATGAGCAGGCCGCCGACCCGGCGGGCGTTGCCCTGGAGGTCGTGCTCCAGCAGGTAGTTGAGGTTGGCCAGGCCCGCCGCCATGGTGATCTGGGTGCCGCCGAACGTCGAGATGCTGTTGGCGTCCAGGCAGTTCATGATCTCGGAGCGGGCGACGACCCCGCCGATGGACATGCCGTTGCCGATGCCTTTGGCAAAGGTGAGCATGTCGGGCGGTCCGCCGCGGCCGTGTGCCTGCCAGCCCCAGAAGTGCTCGCCGGTGCGGCCCCAGCCGGTCTGCACCTCGTCGGCGATCCACAGGACGCCCCGCTCGTGGAGCACCTCGCGGAAGGCCGCGTACAGCCCGTCGGGCGGGGAGGTGAAGCCGCCGACGCCCTGGATCGGTTCGGCGATCAGCGCGGCGGGCGGACGGGTGTGGCCGAGGAGGTCCTTGAGGTCGTCGACGCAGGCCGCGACGAAGTCGTAGTCGTCGAGTGCGGCGAACGGGCCCCGGGTGCGCACGCCGCCGTGCACGTACAGCGTCTGGAGCGGGGACAGCGAGGTCGGGGACCAGCCGCGGTTGCCGGTGATCCCGACGGAGCTGAAGGAGCGGCCGTGGTAGCTGTTGCGCATGGCCAGGATCGTGTTGCTGCGCCGGTAGGTGGTGGCGAGCAGCAGGGCGGTGTCGTTGGCCTCGGTGCCGGAGGTGGTGAAGAAGACCCGGGCGTCCGGGATGCCGCTCAGCTTGGCGATGCGCTCGGCCAGTTCCACCATCGGCCGGTTGAGGTAGAGGGTGGAGGAGTGGACGATCCGCCCGGCTTGTTCGCTCACCGCCTTGGTGATCTCGGGGAGCGCGTGGGCGGTCATGGTGGTGAGGATGCCGCCGAAGAAGTCGAGGTAGCGGTTGCCCTCGGAGTCCCAGACGTGGCGTCCCTCGCCGTGGGTGATCTCGAGGGGCTGCTCGTAGTAGAGGGCGAGCCAGTCGGGGAGCACGGAGCGGTGGCGGCCCAGCAGGTCGTCGGTCACGGCCGCACCAGCCCCTCGTAGGCGTCGGGGCGGCGGTCGCGGTAGAAGGCCCACTGCTGCCGCACCTCTTCGATGAGGTCGAAGTCCAGGTCGCGTACCACGAGTTCCTCCTTGCTGTCGCTGGCGACGTCGCCGACGAACTGTCCGCGCGGGTCGACGAAGTAGCTCGTGCCGTAGAAGTCGTTGTCCCCGTACTCCTCCACGCCCACGCGGTTGATCGCGGCGACGAAGTACTCGTTGGCGACGGCCGCGGCCGGCTGCTCCAGCCGCCAGAGGTGGGACGACAGGCCCCGGTGGGTGGCGGACGGGTTGTAGACCAGCTGGGCGCCGTTGAGGCCGAGCTGCCGCCAGCCCTCGGGGAAGTGGCGGTCGTAGCAGATGTAGACGCCGACCTTGCCCACGGCGGTGTCGAAGACGGGCCAGCCGAGGTTGCCCGGCCGGAAGTAGAACTTCTCCCAGAAGCCCTTCACCTGCGGGATGTGGTGCTTGCGGTACTTGCCGAGGACGGTGCCGTCGGCGTCGATCACCGCGGCGGTGTTGTAGTAGTGGCCCGACTGCTCGATCTCGAACACCGGCACGACGACCACCATGCCGGTCTCCCGGGCGAGCGCCTGCATCCGCCGGGTGGTCGGGCCGTCGGGGACGGGTTCGGCCCAGCGGTAGTGCTCGGGGTCCTGGACCTGGCAGAAGTAGGGGGCGTTGAACACCTCCTGGAACCCGATGACCTTCGCGCCCCGCCGGGCCGCCTCGCGGGCGTGCTCCTCGTGTTTCGCCAGCATGGACTCGGTGTCGCCGGTCCAGGTCGCCTGGACCAGAGCGGCACGTACGACGTGGGTCATGAGCTGCTCCTTCGACGCGACGTCAGCGCCTCTACGCCCGTAGAAACGGTCGTAGAGGGACGAACGTAAGCCTCTCGGACGGCCTTGCCAAGACCATCGTCGTCGAGGCCGTGGAGTCGATCGTGTTTGACACCCCGGTGGGTGAGTCGGTCCGGCCGCCGGCCGCCGGTCAGGCGGCTAATCCCGCGACGCGGAGCGCGTGCAGCAGGTCCCGGTGCCGCTCGTCGGACACGCCCTGTGCGGCGGTCAGGAGCAGCGGGACGAGACGGTGCGGGTCCGGGGCGGCCGTGCGGGCGGCGTCCTCGGGGGTGCGGGTCCGCACGCAGGCGTCGAGCAGCGCCCGCGCCTCGCGGTGCCGCGTCCCGGCGGTCAGGGTGAGCACCGCCCGGCCGATCTCGTCGGCGGGCCGGACGACGCCCTGCCGCAGGACCTGCTCGGCGTCCTGCGCGCGGCCGGCCGCGGAGAGGGCCCCGGCGACGGCGACGAGCCGGTCGGTGGGCAGCGAGGCGGCGGCCTCCCACAACAGCGTCGCCCAGTCGGCGCCGAGTCCGGCCCGCCGCATCTCGTCGGCGAGCAGTGGGAAGCGCACGGCGGGCGCGTACGCGGTCTCGGTCAGCAGTGCGTGCGCCTCCCCGCCGCGCGCCTCGCGCCGCAGGCGCGCGAGGGCGGCCACGACCCGGCCGGCCGCCTGCCGGTCCGCCGGGCCGGGGCGCAGCTCGGGCCGGGGCTCCTCGACCGCTTCCGGTTCGGCGCCTCCCGCGAACCGCGCGCCGCGCGAGGCGGCGGGGGCGGCCGGAAGGCTCGGCACGGCGGCGGGCGGTACGACTACGGGGCCGCTCCCCTCGTCGTCCGCCACCCCGGCGAAGCGCGCCCCTCCCCGACGGCGCTTCCGCCCCTTGGAACCCGCCTGCCCGCCCCCGGCGGCCCGTGCGGCCTCCGGCGGGCCGGGGACAGCGGCGGCCTGCCCACTTCCCACACCGCGCACCGCATCCCCCGGTCCGGGGCCACCGACGTCCCCGCCCCCCGCACCCCGCGCCGACTCCCCCGCGACCCCCTCGCCGACACCCCAACCCGCCACAGAAGCCCCAGGCCCGTCCCCCGAGCCGGAGCCACCGACGTTCCGGTCTTCCGCACCCCCGCCCCGGGCCGACTCCGCCACGCCGCCCTCGCGCCGGTCCCGCCCCCGCGCAGGAGCTGCCCGGCCGGCGGAGTCGGAGCCGTATCCGGTCGGCGTCGGGGCGGGGGTCGGAACGGGTTCGTGGCCGGGTCGCGGGGGCGCCGGACGGAAGGCATCCGGCACGCCGTCCTCACCGGGGGCATGCCTCGCCCCTCCCTGGGCGCCGGGGGCCGGGTGGAGATCGGCGTACCGCCCGCGCGGGTGTCCCGTCGACCGGGCGCGGTGGTCGACGGCGGCCAGGCGGGCGTGGATCTCGGCGCACCGCGCGGTGGCGCGCGCGTGGTCGTCCTCGGCCCAGGCGAGGTCGGTGCGCAGCGCGCCGGCCTCCTCGCGGGTCGCCGCTGCGGCCAGCCGGCGCGTCAGTTCCGTCCGGCGCTCCGCCGCGTACCGCTGTTCGCGCAGCATGACGTCGAGCCGGTCGCTCAGGGCTTCCCGGGCACCGCGCCGGGCGTCGTACGCCTCCAGCGCGGCCGTGTGCAGGGCGCGGGCCGTCGGTGTCTCGGCCTCGGCGGCTCCGGGGCCGTACGCGGTGGCGAGGTCCTGGAGCAGGGACTCCAGCACGTCCCAGGGCGGGGGCTCGCGCCCTTCGAGGCACGCCCGCATGCCGTCGGGGTCCCGCTGCCAGAACACCAGGCACCAGCCGCCGTACCGGTCCAGGCTCGCCAGCAGATCCCGCAGGTAGTCCGTGAACTCCCGGACCGCGTCCGGGAGTCGCTCCGCCGCCATAGTCAACTCCCGCCAGATCCGGAGTACTCAGCTCCGTAGGCAACACCCGTCGTGTTACAGCGGCGCTACGGAGAGTTTTCCGGCGGGATGCGAACCCCGTGCCCGGGCCCGGACGGACGGAGCTCAGGCGGCGATGGACGTGTCCGGCGCGCAGCGCTCCGCCAGCGCGTCCATCGACAGCCCGAGCGCGCCGGCCAGCGCGGCCACGGTGAAGAACGCCGGGGTCGGCGCCCTCCCGGTCTCGATCTTCCGGAGGGTCTCCGGGGAGATCCCGGCGCGCGCCGCGACCTCCGCCATGCTGCGGTCGCCGCGCGTCTCGCGCAGCAGCCGGCCGAGCCGCTCGCCGCGTTCGCGCTCTTCGGGGGTCAAGGGGGTGCGCACCATGCGGACCATTCTAATACCGGTATAGTAATTGGCATGGTGGAACTCAAGACCGACACATCGATCGATGCCATGTACGAGGCCGGCCAGGTCGTCGCGAGCGCGCTGACGGCCGTACGGAAGACCGCCGACGTGGGCGTCGCCCTGCTCGAACTCGACGAGGTGGCGCGGGACGTGCTGCGCGCGGCGGGTGCGACCTCACCCTTCCTGGGCTACCGGCCGTCCTTCGCCCCGACCCCGTTCCCCGCGGTGATCTGCGCGTCCGTGAACGACGCCATCGTGCACGGCATCCCGGACGGATACCGGCTGCGCGACGGGGACCTGGTCTCCATCGACTGCGGCGCCCAGCTGGGCGGCTGGGCCGGGGACTCGGCGATCAGCTTCACCGTGGGCACGCCACGCCCGGCCGATCTGCGCCTGATCGAGACCACCGAGCGGGCGCTCGCGGCGGGCAGCGAGGCCGCCGTCGTCGGCAACCGCATCGGCGACATCGCCCACGCCATCGGCACGGTGTGCCGCGGGGCCGGCTACGGGATCATGGAGGACTACGGCGGCCACGGCATCGGCCGCCGCATGCACGAGGACCCGCCGGTGCCGAACGAGGGTCGTCCGGGCAGGGGCATGCCCCTGCGGCACGGCATGTGCCTCGCGATCGAACCCATGCTGATCGGCGGCGGCACGGACACGTATCACGCCGCGCCGGACGGCTGGACCCTGCGCACCGACGACGGCTCGCGCGCGGCGCACGCGGAACACACGGTGGCGATCACGGAGAACGGACCGCGCGTACTGACGGCCCGCCACACCGCGTGAGACCGGACCCCCTTCACCTCGCACGAAGCGGAAGCAGTGTTGCGCGGTGACGTTCCTCGAACGCGCCCCGGTGGCTCCCTCCCGCGCTCGCGTCAGGCCCGATGCGCCGGGTAAGCAGTCCGGCGTTGCAGTGAAGGTGAAAACGTTTCTGCTCACGAGCACCCGACGCATTCGCACACACGCGCACCCGCAGCGAGGAGGGGATCGGGCCGGCGGCAAACGGAATCCTCGACTGTTTCCACATAGTCCTATTTTTTTCCACCTTCTTGCCCTGCCCGCCGGTTCTGGCGCTAGCTGGGTGCCGCGCCGCTCCTCGACCGGGGCTCCCGATGAGCCACGGACACGTCGACGAGGGGAGTGGTGCAGAGCCATCGGCACGCGAGGAGAGTCATGAAGAAGGCATACGAAGCGCCGACCCTCGTCCGTCTCGGGACGTTCCGGAAGGAGACCGGGCTCCTGCTGAAGAGCGGCAACGACCGGCTGATCTTCAGCAAGAACTGACGGACGCGGCAACGACCCGACGTCATGACACCACTGCACGCACGTGCGGGGACGGGCCCCGGCGACGCGCACTTCGCGGTCTTCACCGACAGCGAGGACGCGGCCGCCGTGGCCCGCTCCTTCGCCCGGCCGGACCTCCGGACCGTGAACCATCCCTCGGGCCGGCCCTGGCTGGTCGGCCACTGGCACGACGACGAGTCCGTCACGGTACGCGCCAAGGACACTGCCCTGGCCGTCATCGGGTGCTGTCCCGTGGAGGAGGACGAACTGCGGCGCAAGGCAGCGCGGTTGCGCGACCTCGCGGAGGTCGGCACGCTGGCCCGCAGCCTCCCCGGCAGCTTCCACCTCGTGGCCGCCCTCGGCGGGAGGATCCGCGTCCAGGGCACGGCCTCGGGCCTGCGGCTGGTCTTCCACGCGAAGATCGCCGGTACGCGGGTCGTCGCCACCCGTGCCGACGTACTCGCCGACGCACTGAACCTCGATCCGGATCCCGCGGAACTGGCCGTCCGGCTGATGTGGCCCGTCCCGTATCCGCTCTACGAGACGTCCCTGTGGCCCGCGGTCACCGCCGTACCTCCGCACGAGGCGGTGACCGTCGCACCCGACGGGCGCACCGCACGGCACACCCGCTGGTGGACGCCACCGGAGCCGGACGTGCCGCTGGCCGAGGGGACCGGCCCGGTGCGGGCGGCGCTGGAAGAAGCCGTCGGCGCACGGACCCGGCGCGGCGGTGTGGTCAGCTGCGACCTGTCCGGCGGGCTGGACTCCACCTCCGTCTGTTTCCTCGCCGACCGCTCCCCCGCCCGCGTGGTGGCCTCCACCTGGCCGGGACGCGACCCCGCGGACACCGACCTGTACTGGGCCGAGCAGGCCGCCCGGTACCTCCCGGACATCGAGCACCTGGTCTGGGACGCGGACGCCTCGCCCCTCGTCTACGACGATCTGCTGCAGATCGACGACATGCTGGACGAGCCCACCGTCGGTGTCATGGACCGCGCCCGGGCCCTGCACCACCTGCCCGAACTCGCCGCGCGGGGCAGCCGTGTGCACCTGACCGGCATCGGGGGCGACCACGTGACCTGGTGCGCCGAGGCCTACTACCACCGACTGCTGCGCACCCGCCCGCTGCACGCCCTGCGGCATCTGCGCGGGTTCCGGGCGCTGTGGCAGTGGCCGCTCGGTGGCACCGTCCGCGCCCTGGCGGACACACGGCCGTACGGGAAGTGGCTCGCCGACGCCGCCGGCCGGCTGCGCGCGCCGGGCCCGTCCTCCGTTTCCTCGGGACTCGGCTGGAGCGTGGCCCCCCGCCTGTTCGGCTGGGTGACCGCCGACGCCGAGCGGCTGGCGCGTCGAGCACTGCTCGACGCCGCGGAGTCGGCCGCACCCCTGCATCCCGACCGGGGCATGCACGCGGACCTGGAACAGATCCGGGTGACCACCCGCGTCATCCGGCAGTGGGACCACATGGCGGCCCGGGCCGGTCTGCCCATGGCCTCGCCCTTCTTCGACGACCGGGTCATCGAGGCGTGCCTCGCCGTACGCCCGGCCGAGCGTGTCACACCGTTCCGGTACAAACCGCTGCTGACCGCCGCGATGAGCGGGGTGGTCCCCGAACCGTGCCTGCGCAGGACGAACAAGGCCGCGGCCTCCATGGACGCCGCCAACGGACTGCGCGAGAACCGCGCCGACCTGCTGGCGCTCTGGGAGGACTCCCGCCTGGCGCGGATGGGCCTGGTGGACACCGCCGAACTGCGCCGTCTCGCCCTGCGGCCGGCCTCCCCGGGGCTGTCCGACGCCATCCTCTACTCGACGATCGCCGCGGAGGTGTGGCTGCGCGGGCAGGCCCGCAGCCGTGGCGGCACCCGTATCCCGTAGTCCGCCCCGTGACCCGGGGCCCTTCGCGGCCGTGCGGTCCTGCCCACGGCGCAGAAAGGCGATGCCATGCCCCTGCGTTTCGACGCACACGTCTCCACGGCCGAAACCGACTACGGCACCGTGCTCCTGGACGAACGGGCCGGTTCCTACTGGGAGTTGAACCCCACCGCCACCCTGGTGGTACGGACGCTGCTGGACGGCGGCGAGATCTCCGACGCGGCCGCCGCCCTGGTCCGCGAGTTCGACATCGAACGCGCCCAGGCACTGCGGGACGTCGAGGCACTCGTCGGGGGCCTGCGCGAGGCGGGGCTGGCCTCATGACGACGCCCAGCGCGCTGGAGCGCCCCACCGGTGTGCCGCTCGGGCACCGACTGGCCGCCCGGCTGGTCCTGGTGCCCGCCGTGGTGCTCACCCTGCTGCCGCCGCGCCGTATCCGTGCCGTGCTGGGCGTGCTGCGGCGCGGCGCGGCGCCGGCCACCGCCGTACAGGCGCGGGCCGCGCGCGACGCACTGTGCAGCGTCAGCCTGCGCTGCGCCGGACCGAAGGGGTGCCTGCCGCGCTCCCTGGGTGCCGCACTGCTGTGCCGGCTGCGGGGGACGTGGCCGACCTGGTGCGCCGGGGTCCGTGTCGTGCCGCCCTTCACCGCGCACGCCTGGATCGAGGCCGAGGGGCACCCCGTGGGCGAAGGCTTGCCCGACGGCTACTTCGCCCGGCTGGTCTCCGTGGAACCCGTCTCCCGGCCGCCTTCCCGATGACCGGCGACCTCGCACTCCCCGACCCGACGCGCCCCGACCGGCCGGCCGACGGCCCCTCGCGTGCCGGGGCGTCGAGTGGTGCCCCGGGCGGAGACGGGGAACAGCGGGCCGGCGCCCCGGGCGGGGACGGGCGGCGGGCCGGGGACGCCGGGCTCCCGACGGGCTCGGGCGGGGACCGGTCCACCCGGGCGGCGGTTCGTACGCTGTACGGCCTCACCGCCGGACACCGGCGGGCCATCGGTCTGGCCGTACTGCTGACCCTCGCGGGCTCCGCCTTGGGGCTCGCCCAGCCACTCGTGGCCCGGGAGGCCGTGGACGCGAGCGGCCGCGGTCAGGTGGTCTGGCCGCTGCTGGGGCTGCTCGGCGCGCTGTTCGTCGCCGAGGCCGCCACCGGCTCCGTGGGCCGGTTCCTGCTGGAGCGCACGGGCGAGGGCGTCGTGCGACAGCTCCGTCTCGGCCTGGTCGACCGGCTGCTCCGGCTGGAGATGCGCGAGTACGACCGTCACCGCGGCGGCGACCTCGTCTCGCGCGTCACCGCCGACACGGCCCTTCTGCGCGAGGTCGTCTCCCAGGCCCTGGCCGACCTGGTGACCGGGAGCATCGTCGCCGTCGGAGCCCTGGTCCTGATGGCGTTGCTCGACCCGCTGCTGCTGCTCCTCGTCGTGCTGACCGTTGCCGTCGCGGCCGGTGTCGTCACCTCGCTGCTCAAGGCGATCCGGTGCGCCTCGGAACGCATGCAGCACGCGATCGGTGCCATCGCCGCCGACCTGGAGCGAGCGCTGGGCGCGCTCCCCATGGTCCGGGTGCACCGCGCCGAGGCGCGGGAGTCGGCCCGCGTCGGGACCCGGGTGGCCGAGGCCCACGACGCGGGCGTGCGCACCGCCAAGCTCGCCTCCGTGATGGGTCCCGCCGTCGAGCTCGCCGTCCAGGGCTCCTTCCTCCTCGTCCTGGTCGTCGGTGGCCTGCGTGCGGGCGGACGGACGGGCTCCCTGGGTGACCTCGTCGCCTTCCTGCTGTACGCCTCGTACCTCGTTCTTCCGCTGGCCTCGCTGTTCGACGCGGTGGGCCGGATCCAGCGCGGTACGGGCGCCCACCGGCGGGTCCAGGAGGCGATGCGCCTGCCCGTCGAGCACACCGGACCGGCCGCCGCACCGGCCCGCCCCCGGGCGCCGGGCACGCCCGGCGAGTCGCCCGCCCTCGCGCTCGACGACGTCCACTTCGGCTACGAACCGGACCGGCCCGTCCTGCGAGGCGTGTCCTTCTCCGTCGGCCCGCGAGGACAGGTCGCCCTGGTGGGTCCCTCGGGCGCCGGGAAGAGCACGGTCTTCGCACTGGTCGCGGGCTTCTACGAACCGGACGCGGGTGCCGTGCTCTTCGACGGACGGACGGCAGGTGAACTGGGCCGCGACGCGTGCCGGCGCCGCGTCGCCGTCGTGGACCAGAACACCCACGTCATGCACGGCACGCTGCGGGAGAACATCGCCTACGCCGTGCCCGACGCCCCGGAGAGGGAACTTTGGCGCGTAGTGGAACTGGCCCGGCTCGAAGAGGTGGTCGGCCGGCTGCCCGGCGGCCTGGACTCCGTCGTCGGTGAGCGCGGGAGCACCCTCTCCGGCGGCGAACGCCAGCGCGTGGCACTGGCCAGGGCCCTGCTCGCCCGCCCCGCCCTGCTGTTGCTCGACGAACCCACCTCCCACCTGGACGCGATCAACGAAGCGGCGCTGACCGCGGTGATGAAGGAGGTGGCCCGGGAGTGCGCCGTGCTGGTCGTCGCCCACCGTCTGTCCACGGTGCGGCACGCCGACCGGATCGTCGTCCTGGACGGGGGCCGCACGGTCGGCCAGGGACGGCACGAGGAGCTGCTGGCGGCGCACCCCCTCTACCGGAAGCTGGCCGCGAGCCAGATGCTGCGTGAGGGCGACCGCCGTTCCGCGGGCCGTGCTCCGTCGCCTTCCTGACATGCCCGCCCAAACGGATCGTGTCATCGTGGGCATGAGCGAGCCCCGGCCGGGTTACCCGGCCCCGGCACGTCGACCCAGCGAAGGAACGGATGACGATGACGAGTGGTTTCGTCGGCCCGGAGGGTGACCCGTTCGCCGAATTCCTCGCCCGCTTCTTCGGCGGACAGCGCCCCCGCCAGATCGACATCGGCAGGCTCCTCAGCCAGCCCGCCCGGGAGCTGGTGCGCGGCGCCGCCCAGTACGCCGCCGAGCACGGCAGCCGTGACCTGGACACCCAGCACCTGCTGCGCGCCGCCCTCTCCGCCGAGCCGACCCGGAGCCTGCTCAGCCGGGCGGGCGCGGACCCCGACTCGCTGGCGTCCCAGATCGACGACCGGTCGGGCCCGGTGCAGCACAGTCCGGGCGAGGCCCCGCCGCCGACCTCGCTGTCCCTGACCCCCGCCGTCAAACGCGCCCTGCTGGACGCCCACGAGATGGCCCGGGCGAGCGGCGCCGGCTACATCGGCCCCGAGCACGTGCTCAGCGCGCTCGCCGCCAACCCCGACTCGGCCGCCGGGCACATCCTCAACGCCGCCCGCTACGCCCCCTCCGGCCCGCCGGAGGCGTCGGAGGCCACCCAGCCCCGCGCGGAGCGCCCGCGGCCCGCCACGGGCACCCCGACGCTGGACAAGTACGGCCGTGACCTCACCTCGCTGGCCCGGGAGGGCCGCATCGACCCGGTGATCGGGCGGGACCAGGAGATCGAGCAGACCGTCGAGGTGCTCTCCCGGCGCGGCAAGAACAACCCGGTGCTGATCGGTGACGCGGGGGTCGGCAAGACCGCCGTCGTGGAGGGGCTGGCCCAGCGGATCGCCGAGGGGGACGTGCCCGACATCCTCCTCGGACGGCGCGTGGTCGCCCTGGACCTGACGGGGGTCGTCGCCGGGACCCGCTACCGGGGCGACTTCGAGGAGCGGATGAACAACATCGTGGAGGAGATCCGCTCCCACTCCGAGCAGTTGATCATCTTCATCGACGAGCTGCACACGGTCGTCGGCGCCGGAGGCGGAGGCGAGGGCGGCTCGATGGACGCGGGCAACATCCTCAAGCCGGCCCTCGCCCGCGGCGAGCTGCACATCGTCGGGGCGACCACGCTGGAGGAGTACCGCCGGATCGAGAAGGACGCCGCGCTGGCCCGCCGCTTCCAGCCGATCATGGTGCCGGAGCCGACCCCGGCGGACGCGGTCGAGATCCTGCGCGGTCTGCGGGACCGGTACGAGGCCCACCACCAGGTCCGCTACACCGACGAGGCGCTGGTGGCCGCCGTCGAGCTGTCCGACCGGTATCTGAGCGACCGCCGGCTGCCGGACAAGGCCATCGACCTCATCGACCAGGCGGGCGCCCGGGTGCGGCTGCGGTCCCGGACCAAGGGCACGGACGTACGGGCGATGGAGCGCGAAGTCGAGCAGCTGACCTGCGACAAGGACCAGGCGGTCGCCGACGAGCAGTACGAGCAGGCCACCCAGCTGCGGGACCGGATCGTGGAGCTGAAGCAGCGGATCGCGGAGACCGGCGGCGACGACGAGGTCGACGAGGGCCAGAGCCTGTGGGTGGACTCCGAGGCGATCGCCGAGGTGGTAGCCCGGCAGACGGGCATCCCGGTCAGCCGCCTCACCGAGGAGGAGAAGGACCGGCTGCTGGGCCTGGAACGGCATCTGCACCAGCGGGTCGTCGGCCAGCAGGAGGCGGTACGCGTCGTCTCGGACGCCGTGCTGCGCTCCCGTGCGGGGCTGTCCAGTCCCAACCGGCCGATCGGCAGCTTCCTGTTCCTCGGACCGACGGGCGTCGGCAAGACGGAGCTGGCGCGGGCGCTGGCCGAGGCCCTGTTCGGCAGCGAGGACCGGATGGTGCGGCTCGACATGAGCGAGTACCAGGAGCGGCACACGGTCAGCCGGCTGGTGGGCGCCCCACCCGGCTACGTGGGCCACGAGGAGGCCGGGCAGCTGACCGAGGTGGTGCGTCGGCACCCGTACTCGCTGCTGCTGCTGGACGAGGTGGAGAAGGCGCACTTGGACGTCTTCAACATCCTGCTCCAGGTCCTGGACGACGGCCGGCTGACCGACTCCCAGGGCCGCACGGTGGACTTCACCAACACCGTGATCGTGATGACCAGCAATCTCGGGTCCGAGGCGATCACCCGGCGCGGCGCGACCCTGGGGTTCGCGACGGGCGGCGCGGAGGCGGACGAGGAGGCGCGGCGCGAGCAGATCCTGCGTCCGCTGCGGGAGCACTTCCGGCCCGAGTTCCTCAACCGGATCGACGAGATCGTGGTGTTCCGCCAGCTGACCGCCGAGGAACTGCGGCAGATCACCGACTTGTTGCTGGAGGCCACGCGGCGCAACCTCAAGGGCCAGGACATCTCGGTCGACTTCACCGACGCGGCGGTGGACTGGCTGGCCGAGCGCGGCCACCAGCCCGAGTACGGTGCCCGGCCGCTGCGCCGCACCATCCAGCGCGAGGTGGACAACCAGCTCTCCCGGCTGCTCCTCGACGGCCGGGTCCGGGAGGGCGGCCGGGTGACGGTGGACGCGCAGGACGGGCGCCTGACGTTCCGTACGCAGGAGACGCCGGCGCCCGAGCTGTGAGCCGGACGCGGGGCGCCCGGGTGATCCGGGGCGCCCCGTCGGGCTTTCCAGGGGGTGTCCGACGCCCCCTAGCGCGCCGGACGGACCACCATCGCCGAGCCGCCGCCCCTGCGGACCTTCTCGGCCGCCGCCAGCCAGGCGCCGCCGGGCAGCCGCTGGACGGCCGTGGCGGCGCCGATCTCCGGGTTCTCGCGGAAGGAGTGCCCGATGGCCTCCAGGTGCCGGCGCACCTCACTGTCGTACAGGCCGGGTTCGAGGTCCGTCTGCGCCGTGTTGCGCTGGCTGGCGCGCGGTGCGGCGATCGCGTCGACCAGGGGCAGCCCGCGGTCCAGGAAGCCGGTCAGGGTCTGCAGCACGGTGGTGATGATGGTCGAGCCGCCGGGCGAGCCGAGCGCCACCACCGGCCGGTCGTGCCGGTCGAGCACGATCGTCGGTGAGATCGACGACCGGGGCCGCTTGCCGGGACCGGGCAGGTTCGGGTCGTGGACGGCCGGGTTCGCCGGGGCGAACGAGAAGTCCGTCAGCTCGTTGTTGAGCAGGAACCCGCGCCCGGGCACGGTGATGCCGCTGCCGCCCGTCTGCTCGATCGTGAGGGTGTAGGCGACGACGTTGCCCCACCGGTCGGCGGTGGTCAGGTGGGTGGTGTTCTCGCCCTCGTACGTGGCCGGCGCGGCCTCGCCGCCCGTCGCGCAGGGCCGCGGGTCGCGGGGGTCGCCGGGGGCGAGGGGGCTGGTGAGGACCGCGTCGTCCCTGATGAGGCAGGCGCGGGAGTCGGCGTACCGCTGGGAGAGCAGTTCTCTTGTCGGTACGTCCTCGAAGGCGGGGTCGCCGACCCAGCGCCCCCGGTCCGCGAACGCGATGCGGCTCGCCTCGATGAACCGGTGCAGGTACCGGACGTCGCTCGCGTCGGAGAGGCCGGTGCGCTCCAGGATGTTGAGGGCCTCGCCGACCGTGGTGCCGCCGGAGGACGACGGCGCGATGGAGTAGACGTCCAGGCCGCGGTACGAGGTCTTCGTGGGCGGCTGGAACTTCGCGCGGTAGGCGGCGAGATCGCGGGCGGACAGGTCGCCGGGGCGGGCGTTCCAGCCGGAGTCCGGGTCCACGGGCGGCTTGTCGACCGTGTTCACGATGTCCCGCCCGATGTCGCCCCGGTACAGGGCGTCGACGCCCTTGCGGCGCAACTCCCGGTAGGTGCGGGCCAGATCGGGGTTCTTGAAGGTGGAGCCGACGGCCGGGAGCTTCCCGCCGGGCAGGAACAGCTCGGCCGTGTCGGGGAAGTACCGGAAGCGGGTCTCGTTGGCGGCGGTCTGCGCGCGGAAGGTGCCGTCGACGGTGAAACCCTCGCGGGCGAGGCGTTCGGCGGGCTTGAGGACCGTGCCGAGGCCACGTCTGCCCCATGCGTCGAGCGCCCGCTGCCAGGTGGCGGGCGTGCCGGGGGTGCCGACCCCGAGTCCGCTGCTGACGGCCTCGGCGAACGGGATCGGCTGCCCGTTCTCCAGGAACAGTCCGGCGTCGGCGGTGAGCGGGGCGGTTTCGCGGCCGTCGAGGGTGTGCACCGTGCGGGAGCGGGCGTCGTAGTAGACGAAGTAGCCGCCTCCGCCGATGCCGGCCGAGTAGGGCTCGGTGACGCCGAGCGCGGCGGCTGTGGCGACGGCCGCGTCGACGGCGTTGCCGCCCTTCCTCAGGACCTCGATCCCGGCGGCGGAGGCGTCGGCGTCGACGCTGGAGACCGCGCCGCCGTGGCCGACGGCCACCGGGACCTTGGGGGCGTGCGGGGCGGGCCGGGCGTGCCCGGTGGGCGGCGCGGCCGCTCCCACCGACACGACGGCGGCACCGACCGCCAGGACTGCGAGACTCCGTGCGACAGGGCGACGCATCCGCACCTCCGGTAAAGGGCCGTCCGGCGCAGCTTAGTTCGTCGCCATGCCCTCGTCAGGTACCTCGCCGGGTGTGCCGTACCGGCGGTCCCGGCCCCTCGGCGGACTCCGGTCGAACACGGGTTTGCGTCGGCCCGCTAGCATGCGCGCCCATGACTGACGACGTACGCAACATCGTTCTGGGTGTGGTGGCCGCGGGCATCAGTGCCGCGCTGGGCTGGATCGCCCGTACCTATCTGTGGAAGCGGAAGCTCCGGCGCAAGCAGAACTTCTTCGGCCTGCCGGCGAACTCCGAGTCGCTGCTCGTCGTCAACCGCGATCCGGCGACGGCGGAACCGGCCGTGCACCGCTTCGACGTGTTCGCGCTGCTGGAACTCTCCGCGCTGATCAAGGACTGCGGGGCGCATGTGCAGATGGTCACCCAGGACGCGGCGCACCAGGGCTTCGGGGAGCGGACCGAGTTCTGCGTCGGCGGTCCTGGCTCGAACCGCAGAATGGTCGCCCACATGGCGGCCATGCTGCCGGGGGTGCGGGTCAATGTCGATCCGGAGCCGGGACCGGACCGGGGGGCCTTCCAGATCGGCTCCGAGCGCTACCGCATGGAACCGGGCGTCACCGAGTACGTCCTGCTGGCCCGGCTGACGGCCGGTGAACGGCGTGAGACGCGGCCGGTGTTCCTGTTCTGCGGCCAGCGCGCGATCACCAACCAGGCCGCCACGCGCTATCTCGCCCGCAACCACGAGCGGCTGGCCCGCAAGTACGGGTCCCACTCCTTCGTCCTGCTGCTGAAGGTGGTCAGCTCCCAGGCCTACGGCCCCGATGTGGTCGAACTCGTCGCGGACGTGACCAAGCCGGCCCAGACCCCGCTGCCCGCCCCGGCTCCGGCGTCCCACAAGGCACAGGGGGCGGACTGACCGGCCCGGCACCACCCGTCCGGCGCGCAGCTGACCTTCTCCTCGCCGGCGGACGACCCGTCGTGCGGGTCGGGTCGCCGTGCGAGCAGTGATCTCCGGCTGCCGCCGGACGGGACTGGCCTGGGTTGACCGCCTCCTCCGCGGGCGGGTCCGCGGCGGGTCCCTCCCGGCGGCGGTGTCCGCTCTCCTGGCGCGAAGTCCCCTCCCCCACCGGGATGGAGGGAACATCGTAGTCGAGGTCCGGCCGGACGGGTCCGTGGGCGTCACCCGCTCAGTGCTTGAGGATCTTCGAGAGGAAGTCCTTGGCCCGGTCGCTGCGCGGACTGTTGAAGAACTCGTCCGGTGTGCGGTCCTCGACGATCCGGCCGTCGGCCATGAAGACCACCCGGTTGGCGGCCGACCGGGCGAAGCCCATCTCGTGCGTGACCACGATCATGGTCATGCCCTCGTCGGCCAGTTGGCGCATGACCTCCAGGACCTCGCTGATCATCTCCGGGTCCAGCGCGGAGGTCGGCTCGTCGAAGAGCATCGCCTTGGGTTCCATGGCCAGCGCCCGCGCGATCGCCACACGCTGCTGCTGGCCTCCCGAGAGCTGTGCCGGGTACTTGTCGGCCTGGTCGGCGACGCCGACGCGGTCGAGGAGCGCACGTGAACGCCGGTCGGCGTCCTCCTTCTTGCGTCCGCGGACCTTGACCTGGCCCAGCGAGACGTTCTGCAGCACGGTCCTGTGGGCGAAGAGGTTGAACGACTGGAAGACCATGCCCACGTCGGCGCGCAGCCGCGCCAGCGCCTTGCCCTCGTGCGGCAGCGGCTGCCCGTCCAGCACGATCGTGCCGGACTGGACGGTCTCCAGCCGGTTGACGGCCCGGCACAGGGTCGACTTCCCCGACCCCGAGGGGCCGATGACGACCACCACCTCCCCTCGGCCCACGGTGAGGTCGATGTCCTGCAGGACATGCAGGTCCCCGAAGTGCTTGTTGACGTTGCGCAGCTCGATGAGCGGATCGAAGGCCATACCCACCCCTACTCGTTCTCAGCCGTGTGGTGGTCGCCGCAACGTATCCAGGCAAGATCGCCGGGAGGGGTGCGACACGCACTTTCCGATCATTAGCCGTATTTACAGCGGGCGGTGGGGCGGGGCGGGGACGGGGCGTCAGGCCTCCGCGACCTCCGCGTACAGCTGCGACAGCTCGGGCACTCCGTTGGCCGCCCACTCGTGGCCCGAGTCCACGACGTCGAACTCCCGGCCGGAGGCGAGCCGTACGACCGGCTGCCCGTCGGAACGGATCTCCCAGGCGGCTCCCGCGACGGTGCGCACGATGACGGTGCCGAGGTACAGCCCCGCGTCGTTGCCCAGCCAGTCCGACGTCTCCTCGTCGTCCCGCCAGCCCGGCACCAGCTGGTCCAGCGCCTCCAACGAGGCCGGGGAGTCGTCCAGTCGGACCCCCGCCCGGTACGCCTGGGAGCGCAACAGTTCGCATTCGGCGAGCAGTTCGGCGATGCCCTCGGAGTCGGGGAACCCGACCTTCCGGCGCCGATTGCCCAGGAATGGGATGTTCATACCTCCAGCCTGTCATCCGTACCGCCCCGCGCACCACAGGGCGCGCGGGGCCGGCCGGCGGCCGGGGGCGACCGGCTACACGTCCAGGTCCACCACGACCGGTGCGTGGTCCGAGGCGCCCTTGCCCTTGCGCTCCTCGCGGTCGACGTAGGAGTCCGTGACCGCCTTCGCGAACGGCGCGTTGCCGTACACCAGGTCGATGCGCATGCCCCGGTTCTTGGGGAAGCAGAGCTGACGGTAGTCCCAGTACGTGAACGGGTGCTCGTACTTGAGGGGGCGCGGCACCACGTCGGTCAGGCCGGCCTCACGCAGGGAGGCGAGGGCGGCGCGCTCGGCTGGGGTGACATGCGTGGAGCCCTCGAAGGCGGACCGGTCGTAGACGTCGTCGTCGGTCGGCGCCACGTTGTAGTCGCCCATGACCGCGAACGGGCGGCTGCCCGCCGCGTCGCCGGCCACGGCGGCCTTCAGTGCCTCGAACCACTGGAGCTTGTACGCGTAGTGGGGGTGGTCCACCTCGCGGCCGTTCGGCACGTACACCGACCAGACGCGGACCGGGCCGCAGGTCGCGGAGACGGCGCGGGGTTCGACGGAGCCCTCGTAACCGGGGTCGCCGGGCAGCCCCTTGACGACGTCCTCCAGGCCCACCTTGGAGAGCACCGCCACGCCGTTCCACCGGCCGGTGGCGTGCACCGCCGACTCGTAACCCAGTTCGCGCAGCTGCTCCGCCGGGAACTGTTCCTCGGCGACCTTGGCCTCCTGGAGGCAGAGCACGTCCGTGCCGCTGCTCTCCAGCCAGGCCAGGAGCCTCGGCAGGCGGGCGGTGATCGAGTTCACGTTCCAGGTCGCGATGCGCATGCTGCACAACCTACCCGGCGGGTCCGACAACGCCCGCCCGCCGTCCGTCCGCCTACAGCTCGGCGGAGCCGCCCGGTGCGAGCCGCAGGTGCTCCGCGCCGCCCAGGGCGCCGATCTGGCGGTCGTAGACCGGGCGGGCGAGGTCGGTGAGCGAGGCGTCGTGGATGTCGTAGGCGCGCGCCGGACGTACCTCGCGTACGTAGTCGATGACCTCGGAGATCTTGTTCCAGGGGGCGACGACGGGCAGCATCAGCGTCTCGACCGGGGTGTCGGGAACGGTGAACGCGTCACCGGGGTGGAAGAGCTTCCCGCCGTCGAGGAGATAGCCGACGTTCGTGACGCGCGGGATGTCCGGATGGATCACCGCGTGGAGTTCGCCGTGCACCTGGACGTCGAAGCCGGCGGCGGTGAAGGTGTCGCCGTGGCCGACGGTGTGCACGCGTCCCGGGAACGCCGCCGAGATCCGGTCCGCGACCGACTTCAGGGTCCAGATCTCGGCCGCCGGATCTGCCTCCAGGGCGGCCCGCAGCCGCCCCTCGTCGAAGTGGTCGGGATGCTCGTGCGTGATGAGGACGGCCTCCGCCCCGAGGGCGGCGTCCTCCTCGCTGAACCCTCCGGGATCGACGACGAGCACACGTCCGTCCTTCTCCAGGCGGACGCAGGCGTGGGACTTCTTCGTGAACTTCATACGTCCATCCTGCCCCCGGTGCCACTGCCGTGCGGAACGGCCGGGGCTCACTCCTGGGGCGTGGTCTCCTCGCGGACGACCTGCTGCGCCACCCGGAAGGCGCTGTTCGCCGCCGGGACGCCGCAGTAGACGGCCGCCTGGAGCAGCACCTCCTTGATCTCGGCAGGGGTGAGCCCGTTGCGCAGGGCGGCCCGGGTGTGGAGGGCGAGCTCCTCCAGATGACCGCCGGCGACGAGGGCGGTGAGGGTGACACAGCTGCGGGTGCGCCGGTCGAGTCCGGGGCGGTCCCAGACCTCGCCCCAGGCGTAGCGGGTCACGAGCTCCTGGAAGTCGCCGGAGAAGTCGTCGGTCGCCTCCAGCACCCGGTCGACGTGCGCGTCGCCGAGGACCGCGCGGCGCACCTTGATCCCGGCGTCGTAGGGGTCGGGTCTGCCCTGCGGCGCCTGCGGTACGGCCGCCGGGGCGATCTCGGCGACCGGGGCGGGCTGGGCGGGGGCGACGGCCTGCGCGGGCTGTACCGGCGCCGCGGGCAGGGCGACCTGGCCGGTGGCGGACTCGAAGACGGGCTGCCAGGCGGTGGAGAAGTGCCGGACCAGCAGGTCGGTGACGGCGGCCGGCTGCTCCACCGGCACCAGGTGGGAGGCACCGGGCACGACGGCGAGGCGGGCGTCCGGGACGCCCGCGACGAGGGTGCGGGCCTCGGCGGGGCCGGTGACCTGGTCCTCGGAGCCGACCAGCACCAGGGTCGGCACGCCGACGCTGCCGAGCTCCGCGCGCACGTCGAACGAGGCGAGGGCCTCGCAGGCGGCGATGTAGCAGCCGGGGTCGGTGGTGCGCACCATCTGCACGGCCCACTCGGTGATCGCGGGCTGCGCGGCGGCGAAACCGCCGGTGAACCAGCGTTCGGGCGCGGAGCGGGCGATCGGGTCGAGTCCGTTCGTCCGCACGATCACCCCGCGCCGGCGGAACTCGTCCGCCGTGCCGAAGCGGGGCGACGCGGCGATCAGCGCGAGGGACGCGAGACGCTCGGGATGGCGCAGGGCCAGCTCGATGCCGACGGCACCGCCGAGCGCGCAGCCCGCGTATCCGAAGCGCTGCACGCCGAGGCTCTCGAGGGTGGTGAGCAGCCGCGCGGTGAGGTCGGCGACGGAGACCGCGGGGCGGGCGGGGGCGCCTCCGTGTCCCGGCAGGTCGAACCGGAACACACGCCACTGCTGCGTCAGCTCGGGGACCTGGCGGTCCCACATGTGCCATGTGGTACCCAGGGAGGGGCCCAAGATCAGGACGGGAGCCTCTTCTGGCCCGTCAAAGCGGTATTGCAGGGTGTTCGACGGTGTCTCACTCACGCCTCAGACCCTCTCACGTCTCACAAAATCTCACAGAGCCCGGGGAACCCGGCGGCTCTTGCCCCTCTCGGCGCGGCACTGCCGGAACCCTCGGGGATCCAGATACGAGTTCTCCAGCGTGTACGCGTGGCCGTGGGGACGGTGCGTCCTCCTGGCTCGCGCGCTCTCCCAGTCCCTGCGCCGCAGCACTTCCTTGTGCGGCACGGCTTCCAGGTGGCCCGGGTTGCAGCAAAGCGTAAATTGCCGCCCCCAAGGATCGGCACGACGCACCTGGAAGCCCTCCGGAGTCTCACCGACCAACAACCTGAACACCACACGGTGGACAAGCTGTGTCCTTCCCTCGTAGGAGACCTGGCCGTAACCTGACTGCTCCTCCCCGATGCAGCTACCGGTCCACAGCCAGCAGCCGGTCTCCGGGTCCACCTCGATCTTGGCTGCCACGCAGGTGGGCAGGTCGCTCCGTCGGTAGGCCGCCCGGCTCACGCTTGCCCCTCCGTCGCAGCACCGTGCAGGCCATCCCACGTTGTGGCGGCTTCGCGAAGGTCTTCGACGTCCGGCTTCACGTACCACTTCTTGGTGGTCTTCACATTCGTGTGTCCGGCCCACCGCGCAAGGATGTGATCCGGCACGCCGTTGTTGGCCAGAAACGTGAGGCACGACGCACGAGCATCGTAGAGACGGACTCGGCGGAGACCGAGGATTTCCATGAGCCGATACGCGCGTCGACGAAGCTGCTTGATCGTGAAGGCTGCTCCGGTCTGGTGCACCAAGACGTAGCCGGACTCTGCGTATGCCTCACCCAGGGCCAGCTTCTCCTTGGCCTGGAGGGCCTTGAACGACTTGAGAGCAGCCAGCACCGGAGCCGGCAACGGAAGGTCCCGTTCACCGGCCAGGGACTTGGTGTCCTTCTCCACCACGTACCGATTGCCCATCATCGTCCGTGTGTTGGCTATTGTGATCGTGGCGTTGTCCAGGTCGACGTCTTCCCACCGGAGTCCGCAGACTTCAGCCGGACGTAGACCCATGAGGGACAGCAGGAGTGGAGCGTAGAGCCGTTCTTCGCTGACGCCACGGACGAACGTCTGAACCTCCAGGACGTTCCAGGGCTTCACCTCCTGCTTGTTCTTCCTCTCTTCCTTGCGTGCTCTGCGCGGAATGGTCACGTGCTGGGCGACATTTATGGGCACCAGCCGACGCGTCACGGCTCGGTTCAGAGCGTCCTTCAGCCGAGCAAGGCTCATGTCCACGCTGGTCACTCCGAGCGGAGTGCCGGCCTTTCCACCGCGTACGCGCCCGTGCTTCAGAGCCCAGTGCATCCACCCTTCTACGTCCTCTTCGGTGAGTTCCTGAAGACGGATGTTGCCCAACTTCCCCCGCACCCGGTCCAGGGTGATGCGGTAGTTGTAAATTGTGGTCTCTTCCAAGTCGTCAGCCTTCATGGCCAGCCACTGGTCGAGCCACTCATTCACGGTGAGCTTATTTGGCGGTGCGAGCGTCCCTTCCTGGTGACGGTTGGTGATGCGGGCATACTCGGCCTTCGCTTCCTTCAACGTGCCGAATGTGCGAGTTAGCTGCTTGCGCTTCCCGGTGGTGGGGTCGATGCCTATATCGACTACGAACCGGTACCGGATCTGCCCCTTCGTGTTCGGCGGCAACTTCTTGATCGGGTCGGACAGGGTTCCTCACTCTCCTTGAGGCCGCGAAAATTCCACATTGACGGAGGGCCGCAACGCTTCAGGGAAGGGACGCCGCGGACGTCAAGGCACCAGCAGACGGTGCCGTTCTCTACGGTTTGCGACGCCTCATTACTGCATCCGCTACTGCTCCACCGCCAGGCGCAGCCGCATGCGAACGCCCTCAATGGTCGTCAGGATCGCCGGTTTGGCTAACCGGCGATTGTGGGCTATGTTGCGGGCCTGCACAGGCAATCTTGTTAGTGGACGAAATGCAGGAGATCAGCCAGTGCGACCGGAGACGGCGCGTCGAGCCGTCCGTCACGAGCACCGGGAGCTCGTCGCCTTGAGCCGAGATTCGCCCGCCACGACGCGCTCGGGAGCATCGGCGGCCCAGGCGATGTGTTCCAGGTTCTGAGAGCGGCCTTCGGCAGGTAAAACTCCCTTTGATCAGGGACTCGACGCGGAGGCCAAGGAGCATAAGAGGTACCGACCGCCGTCATTACCAATCCGTCTCCTGGTCGGCCCGGAAGCGTGAGCCCTTTGCTGACCTGGTATTTTCCCAGACGTTGTACGTTGACATGCTCTCGGAGCAGGTTCCAGTCCTTCGGGGCTCTTTCTCGTCTGCCGTGGGCGAATCAAGGCTGCAAGGCGCGGCACACGGTAGATGACCGGAAAGCGGCCTGCCCGGCTCGCTGCCTGATCGGTACTGCTGCAGGAGACCCTTCCTACGGCCAAATGATCGGCGTGTGAGCGGCAAAGAGCTGCTCGGCTGAAGTACGTGAAGGGTGAGTTGGGGCGTATGAGCGGGTCCCACGCGGATCGGCGATTAGACCGTGGCACGTCGGCTGGGCTCGGGCGAGCAGTACTGGCCCTTCTGGCGTGCGTGCGTCGTTGCCGGCCTCCGGGCATCGTGATGCTGGAGCAGGCCGACATCGAGCCGGCGTGAAGGAAGGTCCTTCGGTGCTCCCCCTCTCGCGTTCATCAAGCAACGCACGGCCAGCGCATCGAGCCGGTATCCGCCCATCCGGGCTGCGTCTGGGCGCGGCGACCCTCACCATTACCCGGAACCGTCCGGCCGAGACCCATCAGCGCGTCGACCGCGCCAAGCGGCCTCCCGTGGAAGGATTCGACCTGGTCCAGGGCCTGTCGGGGCTGGGGGCGTACCACCTGAGCTGCCAGCCGAACGCGAGGTGACCCGGGTCGTCCTGGCCTGCGTGGTGCACCTGACCGGCCCCTGCTCGATCCGGCCGGACTGCCGCCGTGGCGGATGAGCGTCGCGCCCACTGGCTGTCCCCACACCGGCTACCCCGCCGGACACGGGAACTTCGGGCTCTCCCACGGCATCGGCTCCGTCCTATGCGTACTGCCCCTGTCCCTGCTGCGCGACGTGGCAGTGCCGGGAACAGTCGACGCGGTCGAACCGACCCGGGTCCTTGTGAGCGTCACAGGCGCTGCTTCGGGTACGGATTCCCCACCCTCAGACATGCAGCGATCGGGTGCCAGCTCAGGCCGTCGCCTGACCTGCTAGGCCCCCGCGCACGGCGCGCCGGAGAGGCGGGCGAGTACGAGAGGCGGCTGGGTAGGGTCGTGGTACACGAGCTGGAGAGGTAGTTGCATGGCCAACGGGATTGTGATCGCGCAGACAACCATCGACACCGAGGACCAGGCAAGGGAGCTGGCACGGGGTGCGGTTGAGAGCAAGTTGGCAGCGGGTGTTCACATCGACGGGCCGATCACCGCCGTCTACTGGTGGAAGAACGAGGTCGAGACGGCGCGAGAGTGGCGTATCTCGTACATGACGACGACAGACCGTCTCCCGCAGCTGGAGGCGTGGCTGTCCGAGAGGCACCCGTATGACGTCCCCCAGTGGATCACGCTGCCCGTGACCGGCGGGTCGGAGGCGTACCTGTCGTGGGTTGTTGAGGAGACAACGCGGGACTGACGAGCGACGTGTCGCGTGACGGCGCTCGTGTCCTTAGCTGAGCTCGCCCGTGTACGAGGGGATCGATTCAGGACGCGAACTGCCGCAAGTGATGGGCGAGTTCCCGCTCACTGTCGGGGAGCCAAGCGGCTATTTTCGCGGCGCGTTCCTTGCCCATCGTGTTGGGCTTGGCTTGGGAGGCGGCCGTGAACTGGCGCGACACGTAGACGCCTTGTTCGACGTCGCCTCCGCACAGCAGGGCCGCAGCGAGATCACCGAGGACGACGACGCCGCCATCCGGTAGTTCGTCCCCGAGGCGGTCGACCGCGGTGTCGGCCGTGGCGGTGAGTTCGGATCGACCCAATTGCCCGTACACGGAAAGGGCCAACGAATCCATCCGGTACGGCGTCACGAAGCGGACCCATGCCTGTTCGCTGGTGTGGTCCGCGAAGTCGTACGCGAAGCGTGCTCGGTCAAGCGCACGCAGCGCTCCTGTCTCGTCGCCGGCCGCGGCTGCTTCCTCCGCGTGCCTTCCGAGGACCCAGGCTGCGGCCGTGGCGTTGCCGTGGCCCCGCACATCCTGGGAAGCCTGGGACAGGAGTTCCAGCTTCCTCTTCGGTGTTGGAGCCCCGTAGCTGGCGTAGGTGAGGGCCAAGGCTCTGAGGGGAGGATGCCCGGCCTTCGCCGCGCACTCAGTCGTGACGTTGTAGTAGGCGCCAGCCTTGTCGTACTCGCCCAGGTCCCAGGCCACCCATCCGGCAAGGGCGGCGGTTTCCCCGGCTGCGATGGTGAGCGCCCGTTCGTGCTTGCCGGCGTGAGGCAGGGCTGCGGTGATCGCGTCAAGGTGGGACTCAACGGTGCTTTGCAGGCGGCGGGCACTGAGATTGAGTTCCTGGACGTGCAGGTCAGCAGCTCGGTTGATGAGCGCGATCGCAGCGGGCGTGTCGATGCGGGAGCCCTTGCTGAGCGCGAAGGCGAGCCGCCCCCAGGGCTCGGCAGCCGCGCTGACGCCGATGGTGGCGCTGCCCAGCAGCTTGCGGCGCTTCACGTCGTCCTGGTCCTCCTCTTCACGGACGTTCCCCCTCCTCCGTCGGGCGCGGGCGGCCTTGGCCTCCCGTAGTAGTTCTCCGAAGGGGACGCCGGAGGCCGCTGCGATGTGGGCGAGTGTGTGGTTCGTAGGGACGTTCTCGAACTTCTCATAGCGGCTGATTTCCCGGCGAGTCATGGTGTCCCGGCCGGAGACAGCGTTGATCGCGTCTGCCTGCTGCTCTTGCGTCCGGCCTGCGTCCGTCCGGAGCCGGAGCAACAGTTCGGCGAACGGATCTGGCATGAGTGTGACCTCTGTCGTGGGCGGAATCCAATCATGGCCCCAATTCCCCCCTGGCTTTCCCCCCTTGACAGATTTTTCCCCCTCTGGATTCCCCTGGTAGACGGCCTCGCAGCGCGGTGCGATGGGCCCATGACCACGTTCCTCAAGTCGGGCAACCGAGGCCAGCAGGTGCTGCTCCGGGACGAGATCAAGTTAGGCGGCCAACTCTTGCCGAATCCGGTCCAGGGCATGGTCCGCGACTTCCCTGATCTCCGGCAGCCGGCGGTGCGCCGCGCGCACGATGCGCTGCAATTGGTGAGGAAGGCGCTGGCGGACCGCTTCCTCGACGGCGGTGTGCAGGGACTGCGCGGCGCCGCCGCAGTCGTCAGCGGCCAGCCGTACCTGGGCCACGGTGATGAGCTCGATCACGCGCCATTGTGGGGCGACCGTGGTCGTCGGAACAGGACTGCCCTTCTCGACCAGTTGTACGGCGATGTCGGTCCTGCCGGTGGCCATCAGCCCTCGAAGTCGGATCTCGTGCAGGGCGTAGGGGTTGAACAACGACGTGTGTTTGGTCTCCTCGAGGAGCCGGTTCGTCTCCTGCATTGCCTCGTCGAACAGAGACTGGTTCTGGAGGGCGCCGGCCGCACGAGCGAGCAGTGGAAGTACGGCTGCTTTCGCCTCGTGGTGCGGTGCGATGGCAGCCGCGTGCTGCAGACGGTCGACAGCGGCTCCGTGGAGGCGAGCCTTGCGCAGCTCGTTGCCGTGCATGCGCAGCACGTAGGAGGTGAAGGCCGGTTCGCCGAAGTAGCGCGCGATGTCGATGCTCTTCGCGGTCCAGCGGGCGGCGGTGCTCAGTCGTTCCTCCGGCAGGACGTTGCCCAGGGCGACGCCGAGGCCGACACGGGCTCGGGCCAAGAGGTGGAGGACGTCCCGCTCCGTGTGCCCGTCCTCCATGCGTGCTTCGAGCCGGGCGACCAGTGGCCACAGCTCGGCGACGGCTTCGGAGGCGTGTCCGGACTGTCGTGCGATCTCGGCGAGGCGGACGGTGGACTCGCCGAACTGGAGCATGGCTCGGTGGTCGGTGTCGGCAGGATCGGTGACGCCGACGATGTGCGGGGGCAGACGCAGGATCTCGGCGATGTGCCGTCTGGAGCCGATGTCGTCGAGGCTCCGTCTGCCGAGTTCGAGGAGCGAGATGTACGTCTTGTCGTAGCCAAGGAGCTGCCCGAGTTCGGACTGGTTCATACCGTGTACGGCGCGGTGGAAGCGGAGGATGGCACCGAGATCACGGGTGGCGAGGATGGCCTCGGCCTGCGGGGTTGCCCAGTGCCACAGGGTGTGTTGCGAGCGCCGTGCCACCATCGCGCTGTCCATGGTCGGTCACATCCGCGCGTACCAGGCGGCGATGGACTGCTTGTATCCGTCCGGCATGGTCAGACCGGGCACTTCGTCGGCGGTGAACATGCCGAGCTGCTTGTGCTCGTGACTCACCACGGGGGTCTTGTCCGGGGTCAGGACGGCGCAGCCGTAGGTGACGATCACGACTCGCCGCTCCGGCATGGTCACGGGCAGGGGCTGGTAGATCCACACGTCCAGGAGAGGACCGGCCTTGACCGCCCAGCCGGTCTCCTCCTCGATCTCCCTCTCCACTGCCAACTCCGGTGTGGCATCGGGGGGTTCGAGTCGGCCGCCGGGCAGTTCCCACTCCTCGCGTTCGTTCTTCAGCAGCAGTACGCGTCTGTGGCTGTCCACGGCTACGCCCTTGACGGAGACGGGCCAGGTGGGGGGCGTGTACGCCATCGCTCTCCTCGGATTGCACGTACGGCCGGGGGTGGTCGGAACGTAGCACGCGGCCCGTGGCGCGAGTTGGGCGTGGGCGAATTGCCCGAGTCGACAATCTGTCGCTTTACCCCGGGTCCAGCGGCGCCGAACAGTGGGACCAATCCATCGCAGGCAAGGAGATCCGTGATGCGCCGAGTTCATCAGCCGTACGCCGACGTCTTCGTGCGCAACCATGTCGATCTGGCTGTACCGGGAGCCAAGGAGAAGATCGCAGGGCGGCTGCGGGACACGGGCTTGGTCACTGTCGACGGTCTCGCTTCGCGCACTGCCGTGCTCTCCTTCGCGACCCGGATCATGAATCTGGTGCCGCACCGCGACAGCGACTCGGACGGCCTCACCACCATTCGCGACACCCGCCGTCACGCGCATCGGGCGGGCTTTGCCGGATTTGGCAACGGCCCGCTTGCCCCGCACACCGAACGCTCCGGCACCCCCAATCCGCCCCGTCTGATGCTCCTCGTGTGCGGGCAAGCCGCCGAAACGGGTGGGGAATGCCTGCTCACCGACGGGCAGGCCGTGCACGCCGACCTCTTCAGTGGTGAAAGGGAGGCCGCGGTTGCGCTAGCTCAACCGCGCTCCGCGTTCTTCGGCGCCGGAGACGGTCATGCCACGCAGGTGTTCACCGTCCACGACGAGCTGAGGGTGTCGATGCGCCTGCGGCTCGACGGGCTGGCGCGCTGGAACCCGATCGTTCAGCCCTACCTCCCGCGACTGCGGGCGGCAGCCGGACGTCACCAGGTGCGTCTCGACCTGGCTCCCGGTCAGGGATACCTGCTGGACAACGAACGCTGGCTTCACGCGCGTCGTGCCTTCACTGGCGATCGGCTCTTCTGGCGCGCCCTTGGGCAGCCCCTGTTTCCCATGCTGCCAGGGTTCGCGCCCGCCGCCTCAACCTCCGCCCGTACACCCATGCTCTCGGAGGCGGGATGATGACGGACCGAGCCCAAACGCTCGCCACGGTAGCGACGACGTCCCCCACGTCTCTCGCCGCAGCCGCTGCGGCCGCAGTCCGGGACCAGGCGGACGAAGGCGGTTTCGAGGTCGACTTCCTCCCAGCTGAGCACCTCATCAGGCAGATGAGGCGGATCACCAGAACCCAGCTGTGCCATTGGGACCTGACCACGCTGAGCGACGACGCCACGCTCGCCGTCTCCGAGTTGGTCACCAACGCCATCAAGCACGGCAAAGGACAACCAGTCGGGCTCAGGGTGCGGCGCTCCCCCTATGAACTGCGCATAGAAGTGACCGACGGCACCCCGAGTCCGGCACGGCTGCGTTCCGCCGACGTGGCCGATGAGAACGGCCGCGGCCTTTTCCTCGTCGCCGCCCTCGCCCGGAAGTGGGGAGTCAGCAAAGACGGCAGGACGACCTGGTGCATCTTCCAGATCCCTGAGGGGAGGGCGTGATGGTTGCAGTGCCGCCAGCGCGCAGATCTGGTGTCGTCTCGCTCTCCCCACGACGGCGTCTGGCTGCCCCTCACCGGCTGCGTGCGGACGGATCGCGCGCGCTTCCTGCTCCCGCTGCCTCCAAGGAAGCCGGACCCGACGGTGAATCCGGTCGCGGGATCCGGCTTGTCCATGCGATCTCAGATACGCGCGAGAGCAGCGCCGAGGAGACGTGGTGTGAGTTCCTCTACGCGAGGGCTCAGACCTCCAGCTGGTCCCCGACCAGCCAAACGACGAGCGACACAGCTCAGTCACTCCCGTTACGCAGGGCGCTCCGAGGGCCGTTCGCTTGCCTTCGCCCAGTAATTCGGTTCGAGCATCTCGCCAGGCCACGCGGGCTGACGGATCGGGCCCCGAGGCCCCATCTGTTCGAAGTATGGTGCCAGGTCGATCACGGGCGTTCCGTCTACGGCGTCGAGATCGGTGACCAGCAGGTCCCGGCCTTCGACATTGAGCAACCGCGGGTAGCTGATCGCCAGTTGGTTGGGGCGCCGGTGGTTGCGGTGGACGAACGTACCGGTCGCCGGCCAGTTCTGGTTTCCCCGTGGGCTGCGTGCGTGGAGCTCGATGTCTTCGGGTCGCGCCAGGTGGAAGCGCCACGTCACCGTCAGGTGGGAGAACTCTTCGATTCCCTGCAGCGTTTCGAGGGGATACTCGTCGTCGAGCCGGATGATCGATTCGACTCCGCCCTGGTAGTCGTCCTGAACGCGGGTGTGACCCCCGACGACTCTTGCGATCGACTCGATCTCGTACGTCGCCATCGGCGCTCGTTCCTCTCCCTCGACGTAGCGTGCGCGGCGGCCTCCGGCCAGCGTCGCGATCCTGCTCCGTGGTCAGCCTATGGTGCGCAGCATGTCCCGTGCCCGGCGGTCCAGTTCGGCGACATGGCGACCACCGCGTTGCCGGACGGGCGAGAGGTCGCTCTGCATGCGGACGATGACGTCGCGGGCGCGGCCGGACTGGACGCCGACCATGGCGTCGAGGGCCCGGTTCCAGGTGGCGCACGCCTCGTCGAGGCGTCCCTGCTGAACCTGGACGGCGCCGAGGTAGCCGAGGGTCACGCTGTGGGTGCGGGCGTACTGCTGGCGGCGGCGGGTGGCCACGCTGCGCTGGAAGTGGATCTCCGCGTCCAGGGGCTGGCCCATGTCGCGCAGGGCGCAGGCTGTCTCGTGGGCCAGGGAGGCTTCCTGGAAGAAGCTCACGCGGCTCGGAGCGTCGTTGTTGTCGGCGCGGGAGAGGTCTCGCTCTGCGCGGCTGATGGCGGCGAGGGTGCCGGCGCGGTCGCCGTCGGCCGCGAGGGCTCGTGCGTGAACGATCGCGAGCAGTGCTTTCTCGCGGTGGCTGGCTTGGCCGTAGCGGTCGCGGTTCATGGAGGCGTCGGCCAGGGCGAGGGCGCGGCGGGGGTGTCCAAGGTCCACGGCTTGGTGGGCGAGGGCGCGCAGGATGTGGCCGCCGAGCGGCCCGTCGCCCGCTTCGGCCGCTATGCGGGCGGCGAGAGTGAGGTAGCGCTGGGCGGTGCGGTGCTCGGAGGCGTCGAAGGCCATCCACCCCGACAGGTAGGTCATCTCCGCTACGGCCGAGTAGGTGTCGCGGCGAAGCTGCTCCGTGCGGAACCTGCTGCCGAGGAGGGGCACCGCTTCGTCGCGAAGGTGGCCGGCGAGAGCCGAGCGTCCCGAGGCTCCACCGCGCTGCTGGTCACGCGCGGAGTAGAAGGTCGTCAGATCGCGGACATCGTCGATGTCGGCCTGTGTCACCAGCCGGGAGGAAACTGCTGGGCGCTTCGCCGCCGCGGCAGGAGCGGCTGCCCACCACGAGGCGGTGGGCAAGGCGAGTCCGGCGGCCGAGTACGCGGCGGTCGCCAGCAACTTGCGTCGGTGCATATCGAGGTCGTCGCTTCCCAGCTCGGCCAGCACGGTCAGAGGGTCGACGCTCCAGTCGGAACCGCTGTCGGTCTTGCCTGTCGCTTCACCTTCCAGCCCGAGGTCGGCCAGGGTGAGGCGGCGGCCGAGCCTGCGGGACAGCGTCTCGCGAAGGATATGAGGTGCCTGACCGCTCGGCTGCGTGCCCTGCACCCACATGGCGATGTGCGAGCGGGAGATGGCTTCCAGCTCACGCACCCCGCTCTCTGCGGCTACCCGGGCGACCGCTGCGGCTGCTTGCGGCTGGGACCAGCCCGCTTCGCGCAGAAGTGCGGCGAGGGCGACGTTTCGCATTCGGGCCATGCGCTGCCCCTCGGTTCCGAAATGATCTTTGACGCCTTTGACGGCCTCGGGGGCCGCGCAGGCATACCCCCCAGTGGGGATTCACGGTTCGCTCAACGTAGCGACCGGATCACTCATTTTGCACGACGACCCCGGTCAACTTGGCCTGATCTGAACAGGAGTTGTGTCATGCGTCTCTCGCTGGCTCCCCGCCAGGACGCCTGTCAACGCGTCGCGTCCAGCAGGAAGGGCCGGGTCGCTGTTGAGGCGGCTGCGCAGCGCGATCAAGCTGTGGCCGCGGCGGAGACAGTGGCGCTTGTGCTGGACGAGGACTCGCCGCTGCCGGAGACCGCTGCCGACGTTGAAGAGCTTGCGATGCGTCTGCGCGGTCACATCGATCGACTCGGCGTCATGCTGCCGAAGGAGGAGCCAGCGCTGCGCCGCGCACAGCAGCTCGGCTCGGCGGCGGTGCCCGACGGCTACATGCCCAGCAGGGTGCATCTGGTCAAACTGGCCGAGGCGGCCCAGGAGCTCGTGGCGACCGCGGAGGCCCACGGCACCGGCCGTGCGATGCGGCAGCGGGGACGGCGTTGGTGGACGCCGTCGATCAACCTGCTGCGCGGCACAGTTTTCGCGGTCGCCTTCGCCTGTCTTGTCCTGGCTGCGTCGATGCCCCGGACATGACCGTCACCGGGGCGGTTCTGATCGTCCTGATCCTTGGTCCCACGGCATGGCTGGTTCTCCGCGGTGATCGCGTAATCAGTCCGCCGTCGGCGGACGAGGAACCAGCTCCGGCGCGGAGTGAGTCGCCGCCTCACCGGTGACCACCGGAGTTTCGCCTCACCGACAGTTCGCCGGCCGTTTCGACGGCCCTGAAGCCCTCCCCGGATTCGCGGGGTCTAACGGAGATCTTCAAGATGAAACGCCTTCCGCGTATCGAGCACTACGGCCTGATCGGCGATATGCAGACCAGTGCCCACGTCTGCGACGACGGCTCGATCGACTGGCTGTGCCTGCCCCGCTTCGATTCGCCGGCCCTCTTCGCTGCGCTGCTCGGCACGCAGAAGCACGGCGCGTGGCGCATGGCCCCGGCCGCTGCGTACGAGGGGGGAGCGGGTGCGACTGCCGCGCGGCGCTATGTCGGGGAGTCCCTTGTGCTGGAGACGGTCTGGACGACGCCCTCTGGCAGTGCGAAGGTTACCGACTTTATGCCGCCGCGCGACGGGGCACCGCAGGTCATCCGGATCGTGGAGGGAACGGCTGGCCAGGCTGCCATGGCGTCCACGCTGCGCGCCCGCCCTGGCTACGGCCGGGTCAGCCCGTGGATCCATGAGCTGGGCGGACGCATGATCGCTGAGGGCGACGGGGACGCCCTGTGGCTGGACACGTCCACCGGGCAGGTTGAGAAGGACGGCGCGATCGTCAGCTCCTTCACGGTCACCGCCGGCGAGAGCGTCGCCTTCGTGCTGAGCTGGGGGCCCTCCCACGGTGTCGCGCCGGAGATCCCGGATCCCGACGCGGCGCTCGCCGAGACTCTCGCGTTCTGGGAGGACTGGACGAGCCACTGCACCTACGACGGCCCGCACCGGGAAGCAGTCGTCCGGTCGCTGATCACCCTGAAGGCGATGACGTACGCCCCAAGCGGCGGCATTGTCGCAGCGCCGACCACGTCGCTGCCGGAAGAGATCGGCGGCGACCGGAACTGGGACTACCGCTACACCTGGCTGCGCGACGCCTCCACCACCCTGGGCGCCCTGCTCGGGACGGGGTACCGGCAAGAGGCCGAGGCGTGGCGGCGGTGGCTGCTGCGGGCCGTGGCCGGAGATCCGGAGAACCTGCAGATCATGTACGGGATCACCGGAGAGCGGGATCTGCCGGAGCGGGAGCTGCGATGGCTGCCCGGCTACGAGAACTCCGGCCCGGTACGGATTGGCAACGGGGCTGTAGACCAGCTGCAGCTCGACGTGTACGGCTACGTGATCGAGACCCTGTACCTCGCCCACCAAAGCGGGGTGGCCCGTTGTGGCGACACCGCGGTCCTGCACCAGCGGCTGGTCGAGCACCTCGCCGAACGGTGGCAGACGCCCGACGAGGGAATCTGGGAGATCCGAGGTGAGCGCCGCCACTTCGTGCACTCCAAGGTCATGGCCTGGACCGCGATCGACCGGACCATCCGCCTGGTCGAGGCCGGCGCCCTGGACGCCGATTTGTTCGCCCTGATTGAACTGCGCGAGGCCATCCACCAGGAGGTGTGCACGCGCGGATTCGACCCGGTCCGCAACACCTTCACCCAGTCCTACGGATCCCAGGAGGTCGATGCCGCCCTGCTGCTGATCCCCCGGGTGGGATTCCTGCCGCCCGACGACCCTCGCGTACTCGGGACGGTGGAGGCGGTACGCCAGCAACTGTCCACCCCGGAGGGCCTCGTACGGCGCTACCCGACCGCCGGCGACCGCATCGGGCTCGACGGCATGAACGGTGACGAGGGGACCTTCCTCCTCTGCTCGTTCATGATGGTCGACGCGCTCGCCCTGACCGGCCGCCTGGACGAAGCCCACGCTCTCTTCGACCGGCTCCTGGCCCTGCGAACCGACCTCGGCCTGCTCGCTGAGGAGTACGACCCCGCCACTGGGCGACAACTGGGCAACTTCCCGCAGGCGTACATCCACATTGGGGTGATCGGGTCCGCGCTCCTGTTGCAGCAGCTCGATGCGGGGGCGCCCGCAGCCGAGGATGACGTGCTCTTGGCGGTGGGTGTCTGATGAACGCGACCGCCACCATCATGTTCATCGTGCTCGCCGCTGCAACCATAGTCGCTGCGGCAGCTGCCTGGGTTATCCATCACCGCTGGCAGAAGACGCGTCGGCAGGCCCACCTCCTGGCCCGCGACCAACAGGCCACCGAGGGTGCCCTGCAGAAGCTGGTCGACGAGACGCTGCCCGAGATCCATCGGTCGGGCGGTCGGATCACGGTGCCGGCCCTCGCACCGGAACTGGCCGGCACCGTGATCGGTGAGCAACTGACCAACCTGGTCAAGGGCACCGCCGGGGTCGTCCAGGCGGTGGTCCGCGACATCCAGTACGCGGCGCACCAGGAGATCGAGCAGGCGAAGACGCTCGGGGCGGAGGAGTTGCGGCGTTCGCACACCGCCGCGCAGGAAGAGATCGCGCGTGTCCGTGCCACTGCCGTGCGGTCGACGGAGGCCGCAGTGCGCAGTGTGTCGTCGGCGCTCGTGGGCATGGCCGCTAAGACAAGCCGCAAGGTCAGCGAGGGCGTACGCGAGCACGAGGACGACGCCGCGTTCGAGACGCTGACCGGTATCGACCACACCGTGCAGCAGATGCTGCTGGTCGCCCAGGGCTGGACCATTCTGGCCGGCGGCAAGCTGACCCGGCATTGGCCCACGACGACGCTGACCGATGTGGTGCGAGCCGCGATGGGCTACGTCGAGGACTACCAGCGTGTACAGCCCCAGGAACTCACCGTCGCGGTGAAGACCCGCGTGGTCGGGCCTGTGGTGCACGCCCTCGCACTCCTGCTGGACAACGCGCTGCGCTTCTCGCCACCACAGTCGAGAGTGCACGTGTCCTTCGAACAGGGCCACCACGGAGTCACCGTCTTCGTGGACGACAGCGGCCTGCAGATGACGCCGGAGCAGCTCGACAGCGCCCGGGACATCCTCACCGGGCAGCGCACCGACGACATCACGCAGCTCGGCGCCCGCCCGCAGACCGGGTTCCGAGTCGCCGCCGCCCTCGCGAGCACCTACGGATTCCGCATCGATGTCCAGGCGCCCAACTCCCTGCTGGGCACCCGCGCGCTCCTCACCCTGCCCCAGGACCTCCTCACCACGGCACCCCAGGTGTCGCCGGCAATCTCGCAGGCGGCACAGGAAGATCCGCCAGCTCGTCTCGCGTCCGCCCCTTCCAGCCCGCTCCCTGCGCTCGCCCCGGTTCCGGTAACCACACAGCCCGCGCTCACCCCCGTCCCACCGACGGCCGGGGAGTCCGACCGGGAGCGTTCCGCTGCCCGCACGACCGCCAGTGGACTCACGGTGCGCAGCCGCCGCGCCGCACCCGCCCCCGCTCCCGTTCCCCGCCCTGCCAACGCCGAGCCGGGTCGGGCGAGCGTGATCGCGGCCTGGGCCCGTGGCACCCGGCGCGCCCGCGCCGAGCAAGGCACCTACGTCCCCGCTGCCGACAACGACCAAGGACACGACGCATGACCGACAAGAACATCGGCTGGCTCCTCGCAAGCCTGGAGGAGACCGCCGGCGTGGAATACGCCGTGCTGGTCGCCGCGGACGGTATGAGCCCGGCCTACACCGACCAGTTGCCGCGCGAGCGCGCCGAGAAGATCTCGGCCATCGCCTCCACTCTGTGGGGAGCATCGCGGGCCTACGACCGGGAGACGAAAGGCGGGGGCGTCCGCCAGTTCGTCATGGAGTCGGTCGACCACATCTCCCTTCTCATCCCGGCTGGCGACAACACCATGCTCGCCGTCCGCACCGACGGCCCTCACGCGGACATCGGTGTGATCAGCGAGGCCGCCCTGCGCCTGGCCGCGAGCGTGGGCGAACAGCTGGGCGTCCAGACACGCATCGCCGACGGCACGGAAGCACCGCTGGCATGAGCAGGCCGCGGCAGGACCCGGATCTGGTCAGGCCCTACGTCCGCACGGGCGGACGTACCCGCCCCAGCATGGACGTGCGCCTGGAGAGCCTGGTCTTCGCCGCGACCGGCACCCGTCCCGGCCTCAGCCCGGACGCACGGCGCGTGCTTGCCCTGTTCGCACCCGCGCAAGGCGGGGGGCTGGCCGTCGCCGAGATCGCCTCCGCACTCGCCCTCCCGCCCTCCACCACCCGGATTCTCGTCGCCGACCTCATCGGACACGGACTGATGACCCTCGCCCAGGGCCACGACGACGACCGGCCCCCGGCCGCACTCATCGAAAGGGTTCTCCATGGACTCCGCGCTCACGCCTGACCGGTTCGTCGCGCCCACGGTGACGGCAACCGCGAAGATCGTGGTCGCCGGAGCCTTCGGCGTGGGCAAGACCACCTTCGTCGGCAGCGTCTCCGAGGTGCCTCCGGTCCACATGGAGGAGACCATCACCCGGGCGAGTGCCCTCGTCGATGATCTGGCCCGCACGCCTGCCAAGTCCACCACCACCGTCGGCGTGGACTTCGGACGCAAGCACCTCAGCGACGACCTCGTGCTCTACCTGTTCGGCACCCCCGGCCAGGCCCGATTCAGCTTCCTCTGGCAGGAGTTGATCATCGGTGCCCTCGGCGCCCTGGTCCTCGTCGACCCCCGCGACCTGGACGCCTCCCACGAAATCCTCGGCCTCCTCGAAGAGAACGGCGTCCCCTACGCCGTCGCGGTCAACCAGTTCGACGGCGCGCCTCGCCACCCGCTCGAAGAAGTCCACGAGGCCCTCGCCCTGGAGGGACACACGCCGCTGACCGTGTGCGATGCCCGCGAGCGAGCGTCCTGCATGCAGGCCCTGATCCAGCTCACCGAATACCTCGCCCGTCTCGCGCACCGTCTGGAGCCCCGACCGTGAGCACCGCGACCCGCCGCATCCCCCTGTACGAACCGGACTTCGCCCAGAATCCGCACGCCGCCTACCAGCGCATGCGCGAGCAGTTCGGCCCTCTGGTCCCCGTGGACCTGGCCCCGGGCGTGCCCGCCACGCTGGTCGTCGGCTATGAGGAGGCCCGCCGCATCCTCGGCGACCCGCAACGCTTCCCCGCCGACCCGCGCCGGTGGCAGACGTCCGTCCCCGACACCTGCCCCGTACGGCCGATGATGGAGTGGCGTCCCAACGCCCTGCGCTCGGCTGGCGCCGAGCACACCCGCTACCGGGCCGCGAACACCACCGCCCTCGCCGCTGTCGACCAGCACGCGCTGCGCGGCCACGTCGAACGGGTCGCAGAGCAGACCATCAACGCCTTCAAGGCTGGCGGCAAGGCGGACCTGCTGTCCCAGTACGCCTGGCCCCTCGCGTTCCAGACGCTCAGCCACCTGCTCGGCTGCCCCGACGAGGTCGGCCATCGGATCGCGGACGGAATGGCGAAGATCTTCGACGGGGTCAACGCCTCCATCGGCAACCAGATCATGGCCCAGGCCGTGGCGGACCTCGTCGCCCTGCGCCGCCGAGAGCCCGGCGACGACGTGACCAGCAGGCTTCTCGTCCACGTCGCTCGGCTGGACGACATCGAGATGGGCCAACAGCTCATCACCCTGTACGGGGCGGGCATCGAACCCCTGACCAACCTGATCACGAACACCCTCCTGGAGATGCTCACCAACAGCGAGTTCTCCGGAGACCTGCACGCCGGCGACGCCTCCGTCCGCGAGGCCCTGGACAGCGTCCTCTATCGCGACCCGCCACTCGCGAACTTCGCGATGACCTACCCGCCCCGCCCGGCCGACATCGGCGGGTACCTGCTGCCCGCCGACCAGCCGGTGGTCATCAGCTATGCCGCCTGCAACAACGACCCCGCCCTGGGAGCCCACCGGCCGCTGGGCAACCGGGCCCACCTCGCCTGGGGCGCCGGCCCGCACAGCTGCCCGGCCAGCTCGCACGCCTACCTCATCGCCGAAGCCGCCATCCTCCACATCCTCGACGCCCTGCCCGAGATGGACCTCGACGGCCACCGCGACGGCCTCGTCTGGCGCCCCGGCCCCTTCCACCGCTCGCTGGTCGCCCTCCCCGTCACCTTCCCCACCAGCTGAAAGAGATCCCCAACGTGTCCGAACGGCAGATACTCGTCCTCGACCCCACCGGATCCGACCCGGACGCCGAACACCAGGCCCTGCGCGACCGTGGCCCCGCCACTGTGGTGGACATCCTCGGCGTGCGCGCCTGGTCCGTCTCCGACCCGGCCCTCCTTAAGCAGCTTTTGACCAGCAAGGACGTCTCCAAGGACGGCCGCGCTCACTGGCCGGCCTTCGCCGAGACGGTCCCCACCTGGCCGCTGGCCCTGTGGGTGGCGGTGGAGAACATGTTCACCGCCCACGGCGACAACCACAGCCGCCTGCGCCGCATGGTCGCCCCCGCCCTCTCTGCCCGCCGTACCGCCGCCCTCCAAGCGGACATCGAGGTCCTCGTGAACGGCATCCTCGACGACCTCGATGCCCTCCCGGCCGACGAGGTGGCCGACCTGCGCGAGCACCTCGCCTACCCGCTCCCGATCGCAGTCATCGGCAAACTCATGGGCGTCCCCGCCGACCGGCGCACCGAATTCCGCACCGTGGTCGACAACGTGTTTGCCACCCACCTCTCCGCCGAGGAACAAGCCGCGAACACCGCCGCCCTGTACGGCCTGCTGGACGCCCTGATCGAGATCAAGCGCACCGAGCCCGGCGAGGACATGACCTCGCTGCTGATCGCCGCCCGCGACGACGAGGGCGACGGCTCCGCCCTCAGCGACGCCGAGCTGCGCGACACGCTCCTGCTGATGATCAGCGCCGGGTACGAGACCACCGCCAACGTCATCGACCAGGCCATCACCACCCTGCTGTCCGAGCCAGAGCAGCTGGCCCACGTCCGGGACGGCCGCTGCACCTGGGAGGGCGTGGTCGAGGAAACCCTGCGCCACCAGCCCGCGGTCAAGCACCTTCCCCTGCGCTATGCCCGCACCGACATCGCCCTCCCGGACGGTCAGACGATCAAGACCGGCGAGGCGATCCTCGCCTCCTACGCCGCCGCCAACCGGCACCCCGACTGGCACGAGGACGCCGACCGCTTCGACGCCACCCGCCCCAGCAAGGAACACCTCGCCTTCGGACACGGCGTCCACTTCTGCCTCGGCGCCCCACTCGCCCGACTCGAAGTCGCCACCGCCCTGCGCCTGCTCTTCGAACGCTTCCCCGACGCCCAACTCGCCACGGACAGGGCCGCGCTGAGGAGGCTGCCGAGCCTGATCAGCAACGGACACACCGCCGTCCCCGTGCGCCTGCGCCCGACGTCGAACCGCTGACCGATACCGAGGAAGACCACCATGACCGCCCCCGCCCCAACGTCACCCCTCACACCGTCCGAACGGCGCCTCGCCCGGCACGTCGTGGAGGGCCTGAGCGCCCGCGAGATCGCAGCCGCCACGCAGCTGACGGCCAACACCGTCCACTCCACGCTGCGCAACGTGCGCGGGAAATTGCACTGCCCCGAACGCTGCTCCCTCGCCGTCGTCGCGCACCGTCTCCTCGACGCCGGAGAGATCACCACGCCAGCGACGGACGCGCCCGCACCCGAATTGAGCGCCGAGCAGATCAGCCTGTTGAAAGCCGTCACCGAGCACACTCGGCCCCTCGACATCGCCCGCGCCGCCAAGCTCGCCCCGGCCGACCTGCGCGCCGCGCTCGACCAACTCCTCGCCGACACCGGGTCGCCGGACATCACTCGCCTGGTCGTCCAAGCCCACGGCTGGAACCTGCTGACCGCCAAGCAGACCAGCACGGTGCAGAGCGGAGTGACCCAGTGAACGCATCCCCCGTTCCCACGGCCGTCGAGCCGTCCACCGCTCCGACGCACCAGCGACCGGCAGCGTTACCTCCCGTGTACGAGATGCGCTCGCTGCGCACGGACGCGGAACGCGCCGAAGCCGCCGCACTCGTCCAGGACCGTCAGCGCTGGCTCACCCTGCGCGGCCTGCCCGTACCCGCCCGCGTCGATGTCCCGGCTCTCTTCCGCGACCCGCAGGCGGAGCCGGCCGGACTGATCGAGGACGGCCGTCTGCTGGCCTGCTTGATCCTTCAGCGTGAGCCCGACCTCGGCTGGGGCGGGGGCCCGTGCCTCTTCCTCGGCCATGTCCACACGCTGCCCGACCGCTCCGACGATACGACTCGTCTGATCACTCTCTGGGCCTCCGACTTCGCTGCCCGCCTCGATCTGCCGCACGTACGAGCCGAAGCTCTCGCGCGCCACCCGCTCGAAGCCGACCCCATCGCCCGCTTCCTGGACCGTCTCACCTACATGGGCTGGGACGTGCGCGGCGCCGGAAACGGACAGACCGGCGAACGAGTCGCCCGTCTCGAACTCGCTGCGGAGCACCGGCCCGGGCTCGGCGCCCTCGTCGGCTGCAGGGTCCACGAGCCTCGATCCGCCGTGGACGAGCGGAGCATCGTGTGAAAGCCGCCGACCCGCTGCGGCCGGACCTCGCTCGCGAGCTGATCATCCTGGCGGAGCAGTCAGCGAAGCGCCAGGCACAACGCGTCCGCAACCAGCTCGACGCCGTCCAACTCGGCCAGGGCCGGCACGGCGACCACGCCAACGCCAAGGTATTGCGCCGCATCCTGGCCGACCACGACTGGCCCGGCCGCCGCCTCGTCGGCCCCGACGGCGCACGCGCTGCCTGGAGGATCGCCCTCCACTCCGACGACGAACCCGACTTCCAGCGGGCAGCCGCCGTCCTGCTGTTCCGCGCCGTCCAGAGCGACGACGCACGGATCCAGCACTGGGCGCATCTCCACGACCGCGCGCTGATCAACAACGGGCACGACCAGGAATTCGGTACCCAATATCTCCTCGGTGCCAATGGGATCGAGCTGTGTGCCCTGCGCGAGCCGAGCACCCTGGACCAGCGAAGGGCTGGCGTAGGGCTCCCACCAGTGGCCGTCGTTTTGGAGAGGATGCAACACCGTTTCCCGCCCATGCGCCATGACTCCGACTCCCCGACTGTCGTGCTCGCGGGGGCCGCATGACCGACGACGGTCCGCCCCAGTCCACATGGGACGCCGGACCGACTGGACCGCCCTGTCTCCAACCCACAAGGACGATCATGGACTTCACCTCCGTTCCGCTGCCGTCCGGCGCCTTCACCATCGGCAAGAGGTTCGACTTCGAGGCCGGCCACCGGCTTCCAGGACTGCCGACTGAGCACAAGTGCGCCCGCCAGCACGGCCACAGCTACGAGGTCGAGGTGATCCTCTCCGCCCCCTCCTTGGAGGAGCCCGGCTTCGTCACTGACTTCGGCGCGCTCGCACCGTTCAAGAAGTTCCTGGACACCGAACTGGACCACCGCAACCTGCACGAGATCCTCCCCTTCGAGCCAACCTCGGAGCGCTTGGCCCAGTTCCTGGCTGGCTGGTTCATCCAAAATCTCCAGCCGACGATCCCCGGCCGCCTGGTTGCCGTCCTCGTCCGCGAGACCGGGAACAGCTGGGCCCGCTTCGATGTGGAGGGGCAGTGACCACGCCTGAGCCGATCACCATCGGGACGGTGCCGGGGAACACCCAGCACCATCTGATCGTCGCGGAGTGCTTCGGCGTCGAGGTGCCGACCTTCCAGGGCGAGGGCCCGAGCTGCGGGCACCCTGCCCTGTTCATCCGCCTGTCCCGGTGCAACCTGACCTGCGCGAAGTGCGACACGAAGTACACCTGGGACTGGTCCCACTTCGACCCCCGCGAGGAGTCGACGAAGCAGTCCGTGGTGGACCTGGTGGCCTGGGCCGTGTCCTCGCCGGTCCAGCTGGTCGTGATCACCGGCGGTGAACCGCTGATCCAGCAGTCGCGCCTGGTGCCTCTCGTCCGGGAGCTGCTGGCTGGCGGGAAGCGGGTGGAGTTCGAGACGAACGGCACCATCGCGCCCTCTCCCGAACTTGTGGTCCAAGGAGTCCGGTTCAACGTCTCGCCGAAGCTCGCCAGTTTCGGCGTGGAGGAGGCCACGAGCATCGTGCCCGCCGCGCTGGAGGCGTTCGTGGTATCCGGGCAGGCGGCATTCAAGTTCGTCGCGTCCTCGGTAGCGGACCTCGACCGGGTCGCCGAACTGGCCGACGCGCACCGGTTGGCGCCGGTGTGGGTGATGCCGGAGGGCACCACCGCCGAGGCGATCACAGCAACGACTCGGATCCTCGCGGACGCAGTGGCTGCCCGGCACTGGCACTTCACCACCCGGCTGCACGTGCTGGCCTTCGCGGACGCGCGAGGCCGCTGATAAGCACCCCATTCGATCCCCAGTCCCCGGAAGCGAGAGAAGCCCATGACGACCTCTGTCGCCCGCTCCGAGGCGGCCGTGAGCGCCGCCGTCCCCGCGCCCGGCCGACGCGCCACGGCCATCAACAGCAGCCGGGTCGCCGACCTGATCACCCAGCTCATAGTCGAGCTGGGCGAGGACCCCGCCCGCGAAGGGCTGGTCGGTACCCCGGACCGCGTAGCGGCCTGGTGGAGCGCCTTCCTGTCTCCGGACGACGCCTCGACGGCCGCCTGCTTCACCGAGTCCCAGCTGGACGGTCAGCTGGTCATCGTGGGCGGCATGAGCGTGTGGTCCCTCTGTGAACACCACATGTTGCCCATGAACCTCCAGGTCACCGCCGGATACGTGCCAGACGGCGAGGTGATGGGCCTGTCGAAGTTCGGGCGCATCGCCCAGCACTTTGCTGGCCAACTCCAGGTCCAGGAACGCTTCACCCGCCAGGTCGCCGAGCACCTCACCGACGTCATCGGACGCGAGGACGTCGCCGTCGCCGTACGCGGTGTGCACCTGTGCATGAGCATGCGCGGCGTGCGGATGGAGGCCGCCCGCACCACCACGGCGCACATAGGCGGCCGGTTCAAAAGCGACCCGGTGCTCAACCAGCAGTTCCTCACCTTCGCCGCCGCCCAGTGGAACGCGACTTGATCCCCGACCGGCAACCAGACCAAGAAGAAGGTGAAGCAGATGGCCACGCCGTTGACGCACGCCGCTGACCGGCCCACCCCCCTGTATCTGACGTGGGACGACATCGGCGCCGCAACACAATCCCTCGCTGAGCAGGTGACGGCCGGCGGGGTGCCGCAGGCCGTAGTGGGCATCGTCCGCGGCGGCATGATCCCGGCCGTGTGGCTCGCCCATCGTCTCGGTATCCGCGACGTGCGGACCGTCGAGGTCACCCACACCACCAGTGACGGCATCAACGCCGCCAAGACCACGCTGCCGACCGCCCGGAACGCCGCGTCGCTCGGCGACCTGACGGGCCTGGACGTGCTGCTCGTCGACGACATCGCTGGCAGCGGCGCAACCCTCGCCTACACGGCGGACATGATCCGCGACCTCGGCCCTGCCCGGGTGCGCACCGCAGTCCTCACCGTGAACCGGACCAACTGGGTGCAGGAGGACGAGCCCCACCGCGTCATCGACTACATCGTTTCGCTGAAGGACACCTGGATCGTTTTCCCCTGGGAGGGACAGCATGGGCGCTGAACAGGACGCGCAGTACCGCACCCGGCCCGGCACGCCAATGATCGGCCCGTACAGCACCAACCAGATGGACGACTTCTACACCGCGCTCAGCCTCGGTGAGGCGAAGCCGTCGGGCCTGATGAACCTGATGCAGCACCTCATCGTCACCGAGCGGTGCGCGGACGGCGCCAGCGTGCTCGACGTGTGCTGCGGGCGCGGGCTGGCCCTGCCGCTGCTGCACCGGTACGCGCCGAAGATCGGCCGCTACGTCGGCCTCGACATCAGCCCGGACAACCTCGCCGAGGCCAGCACACGGCTCGCCGTCCTGCGCCAGAACTACGGCAGCCCGTTCCCCGTCGACTTCGTCGAGTGCGACGTGTCCGACCCGTGGCCGCAGCTGCCGCCGTTCGACGTCGCGCTGTACACCTCGGCGCTGGAGCACCTGCCGTACGAGCTCGGCGTGAAGAGCCTGGCCTCCACGGGGGCCGCGCTCGCCCCCGGCGGAGTGCTGTACCTGTCCACGCCGCAGGCGTTCGGGCCGCCGCCGCGCCCGCTTCAGTACCGGGTCCACGTGTACGAGTGGTCCCGCGACGAGGTCGTCCACGCCGTCGAGGCCGCTGGCCTGGTCGTGGACGACGTGATGGGGCTGTTGCCACCCGAGCCGGACGAGGTGGCCGTCGAGCTCGCCGAGCGGTACGGGACCGACGCGGTCGACTGGTACCGCGACCTGGCCGCCCGGGTGCCAAAGGCACTGCTGGACACGGTGTCTTCCGTGGCGGTGCCCGACCGTGCGACCGAGCTGCTGTTCGTGTGCCGGAGGCCGGCGTGACCGCCACCGCGGTTCCCGGGCCCCGCCGCGCCTGGGAGGAACCGGGTCGGCCGCTGTGGGTGAGCGTGGAGGGCATCAACGGGGTCGGGAAGACCACCGCCGTCCGGGCGACGGCCGCGTCCCTCGGCTCGCGGTGCCTGCGGCTGGACGAGCTGACCGACCAGGCCGCCGACACCCTGCCCGGCCAGGTAATCGCCGCCCTAGCCTCGGCAGGGGACATCTGCCTGCGGACCGGGCACCCGGTCGTGGAGACGTTGGCGCTGCTGGCGCTGAAGTTCCGTGAGGTCGAGCGCCTCACCCCCGAGCTGCTGGACGGCGTGGACGTGATCGTCGAGGACCGCGGCGTGGACAGCGTGGCTTTGTCCCAGGGGGCGATCCTGCACGCCGAGCACCGGGCCACGCCCGCCCGGACGGTGGCTGAACAGATCCTGGCCACCGCCCGCCAGTGGCGGTCGATGCCGGACGCCACACTCCTGCTGACCGGCGACCGCGAGGTGTGCACGGCCCGGTTCGCCGCCCGGATCGGCCGCACCCTCCCGGCAAGCGCACTGGAGGTGATCGAGCAGACCGACCAGTTATACCGGGCGCTGGCCGCCGCCGAGCCCGACCGCTTCACCGTGCTCGACGTGACCGGGCACGGCCCGGAGGAGACCGGCAAGGCCGTCGAGGACGCCGTCCGCGCCCTCGTGGCGCACCGGGAGGTCGACCATGCCTCGTGACATCACCCTGCTGTGGGCCCTGCGCTCCCCCTGCAGCTTCGGCTGCCCGCACTGCTACTTCGGGGAATTGGACGAGCACAAGAAGGCCCTCCCCGAGGGCCTGGGCATGCTGTCCCACATCCCCGTACGCGACCTCGACCGCACCGTCATGGAGGCGTTCGCGCAGACCCTGGCCAGCTCGCCGGTCGAACGGGTCATCCTCGCCGGCGGCGAGCCGCTGGACTGGCTGCCCACCCTCAGCCTGATCAAGACGATCAAGGAAGCCGGATGCCAGGTCGTCGTCGCGACCAACGGCGTGCCGCTCACCCGGCCCGGCATCGCCCGACGGCTCGTCGAACTCGGGGTCGACGGGGTCTCGGTATCCCTCGACAGCGCGGACGCGGCCACCAACGACCGGCTGCGTCCCTCCCGGTCCGGCCGAGTTGGCCACCGCGAGGTCCTGGCCGGCATCCGCACCCTGCTGGACGAGCGAGGGTCCGGGCCAGGCCCCCGGGTCGGCATCTACACCGTGGTCATGCGCGACCGCCCCCAGGAGATCACCGACGTCGCCCGACTAGCCTCCGCAGTCGGCGTCGACTACTACGTCCCGCAGCCCATCTCCCTCCCGCCCGACCACAAGCTCTTCGCCGAGCGGTGCCACACCCCCGAGGACGTCCCCGCGGTCGAGGACCAACTGCGCCGTCTCCAGGAGGACCCCCGCGGGCTCACGCTCCCTGACCTCACCTACATGCGGCAGTTCGTCGCCTCGATCGCCACCCAGGACAGCGGCCGGGTCGCGGACTGCTTCGGCGGGGCCCAGCTGTTCTTCATTCAGCCCGACGGCTCGCTGTGGGACTGCCCGTCCGACCGGCGGATCGCCGCCACACCGCCCGGCGAGCAGCGCACCATCGTCGGCGCCGACGCGCGGACCTTGTTCGCCGGCCGTCCGGCGTGCACGGACTGCCCCCACTTCTCCCGGGACTGCGTGAACATGGGCCCGCTCGTGCTCGGCGTGCCCCGCCTCCTCGCCCGGGAGGCACCGTGACCGGCCTGCCATCGCTCTTCCCGGCGGAGGGTCTCGGCGAGGGCATGGTGGTCGCGCTGGCCAGCATGCCCAACCCCGCCGGCGACGCGTTCACTGCCCAGTTCGAGCAGGACCTCACGCAGGCGTTCGCCAGCTGGCATGCGGTCGCGGTGTCCTCCGGCACGACGGCGCTGCACGCCGCGTTGTCCGCGGTCGGTGTCGGGCCGGGCGACGAGGTCCTGGTGCCGGCCCTCACCGTCGTCATGACCGCCGCACCGGTCGTCCAGCTCGGCGCCACCCCTGTGTTCGTCGACAGTGACCCCGACACCCTCGACCTGGACTACACCGACGCCGCCGCCAAGGTCACGGCCCGGACCAAGGCGATCGTCCCGGTGCACCTGTGGGGCAGGATGGGCGACCCGGCCAGCCTGCGAGCCTTCGCCGCCGAGCGGGGGCTCACCATCGTCGAGGATGCCGCCCAGGCCGCGGGGACGTCGCGTGCCGGCGTCACGGCTGGAACAGTCGGCGCGGCTGGGTGCTTCAGCATGAAGGACGGCAAGATCCTTTGGAGTGGTGAGGGCGGCTTCATCCTGACCGACGACCCTGCTCTAGCCGCCCACGCCCGGGCCTTCCGCAGCCACTGGCTCCAGCCCCCGCCCGGTAGCCGACCCCAGGAACGGCTCGCGCTCAACGGGCGTCTGGCCGAGCCGCTCGCTGCGCTCGCCCAGGCCAACCTGTGCAGATTCCAGGCCCTACTCAAGCGCCGCCGCGCCCAGGCCACCTACCTGCTCCACGCCCTGGCCAGCGCCCCCGGTCTCACTCCTCTCCAGCCAGCGACGGACGAGACGTGGAACCACTACGCCCCGCTCCTCCACATCGGCCTGCCGAATCCCCGAGCCTTCGCCGAGTACCTCGCCCAGCTGGGAGTGCCGAGCTCCACCGGCACTTTCCGCCTGGTGCCGTGCGACACCCGGCCCATGTTCGCCAGCGGCGACCGAACACCGTGCCGCGGTGCCGCCCAGATCCTGGACCGCACCCTCGCTCTCGTCCTCACCGAGCGCGACGACGAAGCGGTGTTCGACCGCTACGCCGCCGTCATCACCCGGGAGGCCGTCGCATGGCGCGAGTGACCAACTCCCCGAAGCCCCCGCCGCCCGGAGTGCTCCCGCTGGCCCGCCGGCCTCGCCCCCGAAGGGATATCGCAGCATGACGATCACACCGGTAGGGCCCCCTTGCAACCGCGGCCCGCTGATCTCCGCCGAGGGCCTCAACGGAGTCGGCAAGACGTACCTCACCAACCGCGCCGTCGAAACCCTTGAGACCAAGCCGCTGATGCTGGACGAGTTCTCCGAGTGGGCCAACGGGCGCCCTGGCCTGGGCGGAGCCCTGCTCCGCGCGCTGTACGAGGCCAGCGCACCGGACCCTTTCCTGCGCGGGGGCACACCGATGACCGAGGCACTGCTCCTGATGGCCATCAAGCGGCACGACCTGGACACGGTCCTCCCCTCGCTGTCCGGCGGGCTCGCCGTCATCGAGGGACGCAGCGTGGACACCACCGCGGTGTGCCAGGCGCTGCTGCTGCATCCCGACGACCCGGACGCCGCCCTCCAGACCGCGATCGCCTTGCTGGACCTCGCCTCTTCCTACCGGCCGCTGCCGGACCTCACGATCCTCGTCACCGACGACGCCTCGAAGGCCCTGGAGCGCGCGCAGCGACGTGACCGGTGCGTCTTCACCGCCGAGCAGGCCGACTTCATGCGCGAGGCGTGCGCGCTCTTCGAGCGTCTCGCCGCCACCGATCGAGTCCGCTACCGGGTCGTGGACCGGCGCCACATCGACGAGTACGAGGCGGCCGAGCAGATTCGGGCTTGGATTCAAGGCGCCGGCGACGGCCTGAGCTGCCTGGTGGAGCCGTGGCAGGGCCCGGGCGCGGCGTGCATGTGCTGCGGGCAGCGCACCACCGCGGAGGCGGCATGAGGACGGCCGCCCGGTCACAGCTCTGCTCCGGCGGGCGCGCTGCGGGGAGCTGCGTGCCTGCAATCGACAAGGAGGTCGAGGCCCTGGTCCTCGACTTCGACGGAACCCTCGCCGACACCAGGCGCGGGCATGAGGACGCACTGCGCGCGGCCCTGCAGCCGTACGGCGTCGCCCTAGACCCCGACTGGTACGGCCGGCACGTCGGCCTATCCATCCACGACCTCCTGGCAGTGTTGCCCGCCAGCCAGACGCTGCCCCACGACGAGATCATCCGGCACAGCCGCGCCCATCTGCTGGCTTCGGTGCACACGATCACGTCCATCCCGTGCGTCGTCACGCTCCTGAACAGGGCCCGCCGAGCCGGGCTGCCCTGCGCCGTTGCGTCGGCCGCCAGCCGACGGCTCGTAGACCCGGGACTCGATGCCCTGGACCTGAAAACAGCCTTCGCGGCCGTCGTCACACGCGAAGACGTCACACACGGCAAGCCGGACCCAGGGGTGTTCCTCACGGCCGCCCGCCGCTTGGGCGTCGCACCGGGTCGCTGCCTCGCTGTCGACGACGCCCCCGACGGCATCGCCTCCGCCCGCGCGGCGGGCATGCACGTGATCACCGTGATCGACGGCCACCTGGCCCCCGTCGCCGAAGAAGCGTCCGAGAGCGCCGCCCCGCCAACCGGGACGCAGATACCGCGCGGCAGAGCGCGATCCAGCGAACCCGGAACGGCGTCCGCCGGGGCCACGGCGATGCCCCGGCCCGCAGATCACACCCGATGACGGCGCGACGCCGTCGGCCCAGAGGAGCATGATGCCCGTCCTGAACTCGACCAAGAACCTGCACGTCGTCGAACCACCGACCGCGACGGAGGAAGGCGTCGGCATCTTCGAATACACCGACCACTACACCGTCTTCCACTACGGCAGGATGCCGGACCCGATCCCCGGCAAGGGCGAAGCGATCTGCCGCATGGCCGTCGTCAACTTCACGATGCTGGAAGAGGCCGGCGTACGAACCCACTTCCGCCGGTTCATCGCCCCGAACCAGATCGAGTTCACACTCGCGCGCCTCCCGGACTTAGCTGCCCGCCCCCTCACCCCGAGCCGCGGCAACTATCTCATCCCCCTCCAGGTCCTCTTCCGTAACGAGCTTCCACCGGGAAGCTCCGTCCACCGGCGGTTGGCCGCCGGTGACTTGACACCGGCCGAGATCGGTCTCCGTGCGATCCCGGCGGTCGGCGAGACGCTGGAGCAACCGCTCATCGAGTACGCGACGACGCGGGACGCCGTCAACCGGTTCATCGCCTCCTCCGAGGCCCAGCGCCTCGCTGGCCTGGACGATGAGCAGTTCCACGCCATGCACGAGATCACCGCCAAGGTCAACGAGGTGCTGACCCGGCACGCACACGGGCTCGGACTGAACCACTGCGATGGCAAGGTCGAGTACCTGGTGGCGAGCGACGCGGGTCTGGTGCTCGCCGACAGCCCCGGCACGCCGGACGAGAGCCGCCTGATGTTCAACGGCGTGCACTGCGGGAAACAGGTCCTGCGGGACTGGTACGTGGACAACGGGCACGAGGTGCCGGTCAGCAGGCTGATCGCCGACGGCGTGCCCAGGAGCCAGTGGCCGCAGCCGACGCCTCTCCCGCCCGAGTTCCTGCCGGTAATGACGGACCTTTACCGCTCCCTGAGCGAGACCTGGACGGGCGAGCGCCACTGGAACGCCCCGGACCTGGAGGCCGCCACCCAGGCTGTCGCCGACCTCATCAGCCGGTGAACGCACTTCCCGGCAGCCGGCGCTCGGGCATGCTCTGCTCGACGCGGACGCAAGCCGGGGCCGGCGGCACCACGGAACCCACGAAAACGGTGACCACATGGGCGACTTGACCAAGGACACGGCCTTCCAGGCGACGACGTTCGTGGTCATCGACTTCGAGACCACAACCCCCACCGGCTACCCGGCCCAACCAATCGAGGTCGCCGCTCTCGCACTGCGCTACGAGGACGGCGCGTGGAAGGAGACCGGCCGCACTGCGTCCCTGATCCGGCCACCCGCGTTCGCCCCGGTGACACCAGCAGACACAGCGCAGACCGGCCTGACGGCCGAGCAGCTTCATCAGGCCCCCACCCCGGCCGAGGCACTTGGGGCGCTCGATCGACGGCTCACGGCCGGCAACTCGTACTTGCTGGTGGCTCAGCACGCGGCCACCGAAGCCAACGTCATCCACAACCAGGCGGAGCACTGCCCCACGCTGGCTCGAACCGACTTCCTCGACACGATCCCGCTGGCCAAGCACCTCATCCCGGGGCTGCCGAACTACAAGCTCGACACACTGCTCGCGCACTTCGGCATCAAGCAGCCGGCGGACCGGCACAGGGCCTACGCCGACGTCGACGTCACCGCGCAGGTGTTCCTCCAACTCATCAGCGCCGCGGACGAGAACGCACAACTCAACGACCTCGCGGCCCTGGTGAAGGCCGCAGGGCGCACAGCCAAGCTCAACCTGCCCATCCAAGCCGGGCTGTTCGACTTCCAGCCGCCAGACAGATGAGGCATTTACACAACCGATCTGAGCGAGGACGGTGCTCAATACAATGATCAACGAACAACCGGAACTCGACGAGGCCCCCTTCTGGTTCGACCCCCTGTGCCCCTGGGCATGGGTCACCTCGCGCTGGCTCCTGGAAGTCGAGCAAGTCCGACCGGTTCGTGCTGACTGGCGGATCATGTCGCTGGCCTATCTGAACCTCGAACAGCGCGAGGGCAAGGGGCTCAGCGACGACTACCGCGCACTGATGGAGAAGGCATGGGGCTCGGTGCGGGTCTGCGCAGCAGCCGCTGAACACGCCGGCCGCGACGTCCTCGGCCCGCTGTACACCGCAATCGGCACCCGGCTTCACAATCAGAGGCGGCGCGAAGATCCCACCTTGATCACCGAAGCACTCGCCGAGACGGGCCTTTCTCTCTCGCTGGCCTCAGCCGCTACGAGCACGGAGTTCGACCAGCTCATCAGGACCTCGCACGACGAGGCGTTCACCGAGGTCGGCCTTGATGTCGGGACACCCGTTCTCCGCGTCGGCGGAACGGCTCTGTTCGGCCCCGTGCTCAGGAAGGCCCCCCGCGGTGAAGCCGCCGGACAGCTTTGGGACGGCCTGGTCATGGTCGCCGCGACGGACGGCTTCTTCGAGCTCAAGCGAAGCCGCGACAGCAAACCCTCCTTCGAATGAGCGCACCCACGGCGACGCCAACGTCCGCTGAGGGTGCGACCGTCACGGCTCCCGCGACCGGTTCGGCAGGACGACGAACGACGAAGCGAGAGCCCCGACCAGCGCGCCCCAGGCCCGCGAGCCGCTTCTACCGAGGGCCTGGGTTAGCCAGACTGGGCTGGCGTGCTGACCGCACGCGCGATGCGGTGCCCGACAAGACGCTCGGCCAGGGCCATCGGATACCACCCGGCCCCGGTCACCTCGGACTCCTGAATGCACCCGATCTCGGCACGAGACGTCGTGAAGGCGTAACCGATGTCCAGGTGGTAGTGCTCTGGCTCGTCCTTCTTCGGTCGGGCCGGCACTCTGCCGTACTCGATGTAGACGGGAGCCGACGAAACAGGAAAGACCTGGCAAGGGTCGATGCCGGTCTCCTCCGTCAACTCACGCACCGCCGCGTCTACCAGTGTGGTGTCCGTCGGCTCAAGGTGGCCGCCAGGCTGCAGGGTGATCCCGTACGCGAGGTGTTCGATGAGCAGGATCTCGGTGCCGTCACGGACGAGGAGCGCGCCAACGGTCACGTGCATCGGGAAACTCCGCCGCGAGGCAAAGTCTCCGCCCTGAGCCAGGAGCCGCAACGGCTCGGACAGCTGCCCGGCATCTTCGGGGTAGCGCTCAAGGTAGGCGGCCAGGACACCCGAGATATCCGAATCACTGATCGCCACAGGTCACCTCCACACCAGCCTGAGAGCGAAGCTCTCCATGACCGACTGCTCGGATACGAGCAACGAGCGCTAACACAGTCAGCTCCATAGAAGGCACGTGGCGTACAAGAAGGTTCGCACTCTACAAGTTGGGCCTACGCCGGTGCGCGTCGACGCTCCCATCGCTCGGGTCAGGAGGCGTCGATTCCGACATTCAACCGATCTTGTCGCGTGTTGCCACACCGACCCGGAGACCGTGATCGCGCACGACAAGGCGCACCGTCGGCGTTTCGGCCAACGCCCGATCCTCGCACTCCTGTTGCAGGAGGCGGGTCGATGCATCCTCCATGCTCCGCCACCCGCTCCATCCCGGGATTCCACATCCGACCGAAACACACGTGTTCGATATCCCGGCTGAGTCGTTGAGCCTCGCGAACCAGCCGCGACCAACCAATAGGGGGACCACGTTGACCTCAAGCAGCACAGCCGCACAGTCGAGCGCAGGTGCTTCGGAGGCGAGTCCTGCGGACGATGCGAGCTCGGCGCACGAGGAGGAGTTCCTGTACCGGGACACGTCCAGGCTCCAGGCCGGTGCGCAGATGACGACCATCACGATGGCGCGGCGGCTACCCACGCTGGTGCTGCGGTCCTTGAAGATGGCCTGGCGGGTGGACCAGGTCGCGACGGCCGGGCTCCTCGCCTGCCAGATCGGGACCGGCGTCCTCGCGGCCCTCGGCCTCTTGGCCGTCACGGGCACGATCACCGCGCTGATCTCCTCGGGCGACATCACGGAGCGGCTGTGGGACGCCGCCCCGCAACTGGCCGTGATCGCCGCCGCCGCCGGCCTGCGGGCGCTGCTGGGTATCACCGTCGTCTGGCTGACCGGCCGTCTGCGCCCGGTGCTCGGCCGGGCCGCGGAGCTGACGATGCTCGAGGCCGCGCTCGGCGCGGAACTGGCCGCCAACAATAAGCCCGGCTACAACGACGCCTACGACATCGCCGACCGCGGCGCCCAGGTCACCCCCGACCTCGTCGAAGAAGCACAGGACGTTCTCGCGGCGACCGCCACGCTCACGGCCGGCGCCACCGTCCTCACCGTCCTGCACCCCGTGCTCCTTCCCCTTCTCTTCCTCGCGTGCTTGCCGCAGGCCGCTGCCTATGTCCGTTCCGCCCGAGTGATCTACCTCGCCGGGCTGGAGACTTCAGGGCGGCGCCGGATGCTGGGCAAGCTGCGCTGGCACATGGCCTATATGGAGTCCAGTGAGGAGATGCGTGCCTGCCTGGCCGGTCCCTTCCTGATCGGCCGGTACCGGCGGCTGGCCGCCTCGGTCAACGCGGCCGAACGTACGGCCGCGAACACCGGTGCATGGATGGGGCTGGCCGGAGCAGTGGTCGGCGGGATCGCCTCGACCGCGGTGTGGGCGGCGTTGCTGTGGCTCCTGGCCTCCGGGCGGATGAGCCTGGCGGCTGGCGGCGGTGCCGTCTTCGCTCTCCAGACCGCCACCGGCTCGGTGCGCGGCATCATCAACGGCGGGGCCCGCCTGGTGCGCACCGGTTGGTACGTGCAGGACTGGCAGAACTTCCTCGACAACGCCCACGGTCAGGCCATGGCCGACTCCCGCGGCACCTCGCCCGTGACCGCGGCCCCGGAGCGTTTCGAGGTCCGCGACGTCACCTACCGCTACGACGGCGCCCCGAAGGACAGCCTGAGCAACGTCTCCTTGCACGTGCGGCGCGGGGAGATCGTGGCGCTGGTCGGGGAGAACGGCTCCGGCAAGACGACCCTCTCGCGCCTGCTGTGCGGGTTGCTGCTGCCCACTGAGGGCGACGTGGCCTGGGATCACGCCTCCACGGCGGACCTGGACCCGTGGAGGGCGTGGGAGCACGTCGCGCTGGTGCCGCAGAAGTTCACGTACCTGCCGCTGACTATGCGGGACAACATCACATTCGGACAGGGCGACACCAGCGACGCGGCCCTGCTCGCCGCATGCGAGGCGTCCGGCGCCGCGGAGATGCTGCCGGGCCTCCGCTCGGGCCTGAACACCCTCCTGACCAGCGAGTGGTTCGGCGGACAGCAGCTCTCCGGGGGGCAGTGGCAGCGCTTGGTCCTCACGCGCGCGTTCCACCGGCAGGCGGCGCTGCTGGTGATGGATGAGCCCACGGCCGCACTCGACGCCCGTGCAGAGCACCGGATTTTCGCCGGCCTGCGCGAACTGGCCAAGGACCGCGCCATCCTGCTGATCACGCATCGCCTCACCAACGTGGCCGTCGCCGACAGAATCGTGGTCTTGGACGAAGGGCGGATCGTCCAGGAGGGCTCCTACGCCCAACTCACCGAGCAGCCCGGTCTCTTCCGCACCCTGTGGGAGCTGCAGCGCCGGATGAGCGGCGACACCACCTGACCCTCGCTCCACCGTCCGCGCGGTGCACCCGCCCGTCCACCCTGTCGAAAGGCCGAGCCACGTGACCTCTCCCGCCTCCCCTTCGAATCACGTCGCACCGCGTGCGGCGCTGCCCGCAGCGCAGTACGCCGCTTCCCGGCATGCGGCGTGGCTCGGCGCCGCCGCAATCATCACCGACGAGGTCGGCCGGGTCCTGCTGGTGCACCCCACCTACCGCAAGGACGACTCGTGGCTGCTGCCCGGAGGCGTCGTCGAACCCGGCGAACACCCGCACGTCACCTGCCGGCGCGAGATCGCCGAGGAACTGGGCCTGGCGGACCTGCCCCTGTCGGCCGTGCTCGCCGTCCACTCCTTCTCCCCGCACCACCCCGACCTTCAGCCCGGCACGCCCGGCCCCGGAGAGGTCCGGTTCGTCTTCGACGGGGGAACCCTCACCCCCGACCAGGTGGAGGCGATCCGCCTGCCGCGCGAGGAGTTGTCCGAGTTCGTCTTCCTGGAAACCCGGGACGCGGCGCAGCGGCTGCGACCCGTGGACGGGCAGATCATGCTCGCCGCCTACCGTGCCCGGCTCGGGAACAGCGCGACCGCGCACCTCGCCGACGGCCGGCACATCCTTGATGTCCCGGCGCTGGACCGCCATGACGTACACGTCCGCTACCGGCCTTTGTGGGACAGCCCTCTCAACCGCGGCCCCATCCCCGGGCGGCTGCCCGTGCAGCAAGCCTGGGCGTGGTGCTTCGTCCCCGACGGTCGGGTGGTCCTCGTGGCCGAACCTGGCCCGCGGGGCGCGCTGCCGATGCTGCCCGGCGGCACCGTGGAGACGACCGACGCGGCGCCCGAGGACACCCTGCACCGCGAAGCCGCCGAGGAAGCCCAGCTCACCCTGACCGATCCGGTGCGACTGGGCTGGGTGCTGGACAAGACCGGCGAAGTCTACGGCGGCGTGGGGCCCAACGCCCGGCTCCGCCTGGCCGCTCGGGTCACCGCCATCGGACCGGCCGCCGTCGACCCCGCCACCGGCCACCCCTTGGCCCGCCTGCTCACCACCCCCGCCCAGGCAGCCGCGCTGCTGGGATGGGGCCCGCCCGGCGCGCGGCAAGCCCAGCTCGCAGTGGAGACAGCACGCGAGCGGTGGGGCCTGCCCGCCGCTCGCTCCGCCGCCATCGAGGAGATCTCTGCGGAGGGGATGCGGCTGAGCTGACCCGAACGATCACACGCCTCGACTCGCCCCGCTTCACGCACCTCTGAGGTAGCCCCATGCCGTTGTCGCATGACCACATCCGCACCACCGTCGAGACCTACCTCGCGCGCCACCCTCACGAGCGCACGCAGCTCGGCGGACTCCTGGACGCCCTCGACGGGCCCACCGACATCGCCAGCCGCTCCACCTTTACCGGACACGTCACCTGCGGCGCCATCGTCGTCGATCCGCTCGGCCGCGTCCTGCACGTGCTGCACCTCGCGAGCGGGAAGGTCCTCCCTCCCGGCGGACACGCCGAGCCCGAAGACGACTCCCTGGCCGAGGCGGCCCTTCGGGAGCTGCACGAGGAGACCGGCATCCCTCCCCAGGCCGTGACACCGTGGCCCGGCCACGAGGCCGTGCCGTTCGACATCGACATCCACGACATCGACGCCCGTCCAGGCAAAGGGGAACGGGGCCACCAGCACTTCGACCTCCGATTCCTCTTTCGTCTGCGCACGGCGACGGACGTGCCGGTCGTGCTGCAGGTGGAGGAGGTCGGCGGCATCGAGTGGCGGCCCGTGGGCAGGGTGTACTCGCCCTCCCTGCGCGAGAAGCTGCTCAAGCTCACGCCCGAAGCCGAACCGGAGACGGCCAACGCCTCCGCCCTGATCTACAACGACCGCGGCGAGTACCTGCTCCACCTGCGTGACTACTTCCCCGGCCAGATCTGGGAGCCGGGCATGTGGTCACTGCTGGGCGGCGGCCGAGAGCCCCAGGACGCCACCCTGGAACACACCGTGCGGCGGGAACTGGACGAGGAAGCCGGTCTCGACATCGCCGACCTGACCCCGTTCGGCATCGAGGAAGCAACCGACGCATCCGGCGGGACCGTGCCCATCGCCATCTACGTCGGCCGCTGGAATGGCGATCCCCGCGAACTCCGCCTGACGGAAGGGGTGATGCTGGCCTGGTTCGCCCCCGACGACCTCCACCGGCTACGCATCGCAGACACCACCAGCGACCTCGTACGGCGTCACGCGGCCAGCCGCCCGGCCAGCACCGCGCCGCAGAGCAGGCTCTCCTCGCCCGAGGAACGTCGCCCGGCTTCGCCGAACGGCACGGTCCTCAACGTCATCGGCGTCCACCTCTACCTGGAGCGCCCCGACGGGACAGTGCTGCTCGGGCTGCGTCACCCCGACTCCGTGTTCGCGCCGTCCACCTGGCACGTCCTCGCCGGCCACTGCGAGCAGGAGAACGCCATCACCTGCCTGATCAGGGAGGCACGGGAGGAAGCCGGCCTGCACATCGAGCGCCAGGACGTCGAACTCGTCCACGTCGTCCACCACATCGACAAGGCCGGGGACCGGCCCCGCATGGCCCTGTTCTTCCGCGCCCGCGTCTGGAGCGGCGAGCCGGAACTGCGCGAGCCGGACAAGTGCACCCAGTGGAAATTCTGGGACCCTGCCGCGCTCCCCGACGACCTCGTCTCCTACACCCGGGTGGCCATCGGAAAGATCCAGAACGGGGAGCTGTACAGCGAGATGGGCTGGCCCGCATGACCGGCACACCGAGCAGCGGGCACCATCGTCCGTCCGCTGCAACTGCGGCCGGCCGTGAGGACACCCGCCTGGTGGTGATCCGCGGCAACTCGGCGTCAGGCAAGTCAAGCGTGGCCCAGGGCCTGCGAGATCACTACGGCCGGGGTATCGCGATCGTGGGCCAGGACCTGATCCGCCGCAACGTGCTCAGGGAACACGACACCGCGTGCGGCGCCAACATCGCCCTGCTGGGCAGGATCGCACGCGAAGCACTGAACGCCGGCTTTCACGTAGTGCTCGAAGGGATCCTGTACGCCGACCGCTACGGCCACATGATCACGTCTCTGGTACGCGACCACCGCGGCGTCTCCAGCTGCTACTACCTGGACGTACCGCTGGAAACGACGTTTGCCCGGCACGCGTCGAAGGCGGATGCCGCTTACCTGGCGCAAGTCACCGACAACCACCTCGCCTCCTGGTACCGCGAGCTGGATCTGCTGCCCGGCGGTCGGGAGACCGTGATCCCGGCCGACAGCACGCTGGAGGACACCATCGCGCGAATCATGCGCGAAACCGATCTGGCCTCTGCCTCCCCAATCCCACCGCCGCAGTGCAAGCCATCACAGGGAGTCTCGATGAGCAGTCTGGTGTTGATGTCCGATCCGCGGGTCGCGGCGATCCCGATGCGCGAGTGCGGGGAGCCGCTCGTCGACGTGCGTGACCACAGCTTCCGCGTCGATCCCCGCAAGCAAGATCCGCTGGGCGCATTCGCCCACGTCCGCCAGGGCGTCCTAGCCCGGCTGGAGCACGCCCGCTCGCTCCTACCCGCTGGTACAGACCTGCTGTTCATCGAGGGCTACCGGCCGCTGGCCCTCCAGCAGCGCTACTTCACCGAGTACCGGGACGAGCTGGCCGGCACTCACCCCGGCTGGACAGCTGAGCAGCTGCACCAGGCCGCCAGCCGGTACGTGTCACCGCCGGAGATCGCGCCCCACTCCGCGGGCGCGGCCGTGGACGTAACCCTCGTCGACCAGGACGGCCACGAACTCGATCTCGGCACCCGCGTCAACGCCTCCCCCGAGGAGAGCGACGGAGCCTGCTTCACACACGCCCCGAACCTCAGCGATCAGGCGCGTCACCACCGCACGCTGCTGCTCAACGCCATGGAGGGCGCGGGTTTTACGAACTATGGGACCGAGTTCTGGCACTTCTCGGTAGCGGACCGGTACGACGCGCTGATGCGACAGGAGCCGCACGCACGCTACGGACCGATCGAACTGCCCTAGCGCGCCAGCAGCCTCGTCCATTCCCTCGCCGCCCACGCCGATCCGGAAACACAGGAGCGCGGCCACCGCACCGTGCCCGGTTGCGATCCCAAGGCCGCTACGGACAGAACGCATCGAACGGAGGCACACGTGCCTGATGACACCCAGCAGGCGATCCCAGCCGTCCCGAGTCCGGCGGTCGGAGATGGACGGCAAGAGCACCACATGCACCTGCTCGGGCGGTACTACCGCCAAGTGGAAGCAGGCCGCAAGACGATCGAAGTGAGGGTGGCCACTCCGCAGAAGCGTGCCGTCGCCGCCGACGACACGGTCATCTTCCACGACCGGGACACCGGGAGGGAACTCGACGTCATTGTGCAGCGGATCACCAGGTATCCCTCATTCGAGCACCTGCTCCGCTCGGAGGACCCAGCACGCATCGACCCGGACGGGCCGCCCGGAGAGCTGCTCGCCACCCTCCGCAGCATCTATCCGCCGGCCAAGGAAGCCCTCGGCGTTCTCGCCCTCGCGTTCGACCACCGCCCTGCCCGGCCCGGCCGCCCCATGCCGATGACGCCCACGCAGTACGCGCAGACCGTCCCCCACCACACGGTGTACGGGTGCCTGTACATCCGCGACGAACAAGACCGGCCTGTCCAGTTGCGTTCGGTCTACGGATCACGGCTCTGGCAGTTCCCGGGCGGCAACCTGGACGCCCAAGGCGAGGACCCGCTCCAGACCGCCCGGCGCGAAGCGGTCGAAGAGACCGGCCTTGAACTCGGCCTGGATGCGCCGAGACTGCTCCTGACGCACTTCCTGCACGCTGGGCCCCGCCTGCCGCTGAACAAAGTGGGGCTCATCTTCGACGGTGGGCGGCTGACCACGGACCAGCTCGGCCGGATCCGCCTCGATCCCGCCGAACACGACATGTGGGCCGTCCACGACCTCGCCACCTGGCAGGAGCTGATGGCGCCGCGCGCCTTCGCCCGCCTCGACGCCATCGAACGAGCCCGGTGCGGCGAGGGCCCCGCCTACCTCATCACGCACACCTGATCCCCAGCACGCCCTACCCAGGAGGCACCCGTGCCCGTTGAGGACGTCAACATCCGAGCCTGGAAGGTCTACGGTCAGCGCCAGCTGGCACGCGCCTACACGCCGCCCATTCCCAACCAGCTCTCATGGACGCCGTGGGAGGGGGACGGACCGGGGGCTGAAATCCTCGGTGCCATCACCGGGCGCCGTGTCCTGGACATCGGCTCCGGAGCTGGCCACCACACCGTCCATCTCGTCCAGACTCACGGCGCACGTGTCACCGGGATCGAGCTGTCCCCGACCCAGCACGAACGCGCCGTCACCAGCCACGCGGACGTTCGGGGCGTGGAGTTCGTCCAAGGGGATGTAGTCGAGTACCTGGCCGGGGCCGAGCCGTTCGACGCCGCGTACGCGATTGGGACGCTGGGGTTCATCGACCCGCACCGTTCACTGCCGGCACTGCGCGACGGACTGCGTCCCGGCGCGCCCCTTATTCTCTCGCTTCTGCACACGGACTTGCACGGCCGCGGTCCGTCCTCGGAGGTCGCGCCGCGCGAGCAGATGATCTTGTTGCGCGACGACCCGCCCCTGCCAACGCAGATGTGGGTCCTGGCTCCGCAGCTGTGGGAGGACCTGCTCACGGAATACGGCTTCCGAGTCGAGGCTATCGACGTGCTGCCTCACCCCGACGAGAGCTCCTCGGTCGTGCAGCAGCTCATCCGCGCCCGGCGCCTGCCCGACCGGCCGGCACGGATCTCCAGCCGCCCCCGCAGCACCAAAGCGCCGACGGCACACGCAGCAGTTGGCGTCGGAGCGATCCTCCTCAATGAGCAGGGCGTCCTGCTGGGCCGACACCGTCGCGGCACCCTCGAACTGCCTGGCGGGTCCGTCGAGGCCGGGGAGTCCTTCGAAGCCGCCGTGATCCGCGAACTCAGCGAGGAAACTGGTCTGACCGCGCGCCCCGGAGACGTCAGGCTCCTGGGAACGCTCGTCGACCACGTCGAAGGTGTCCTGCGAGTCACCGTCGGCGCACTCGTCCAAACCTGGCAGGGGCAGCCTGCCACGCAGCCGGACGAAAGCGTCGGCAACTGGGCATGGCATCCCCTCGATCAGCTCCCTAACGGCCTGTTCGTGTGCAGCGCCCAGATCCTCACCGCCTGGCGTCCCGACCTAGCCATCGATCACCCGCCCGCGCACTTCACTCGCTTCGCCCCCGGCACACCAGCCACGCCGTAGACGGGCTGGCATGACAGCTTGCACAGACTCGATCCTGTGGGTCCGCACCCAGGCATCACGCTGGCCCACCGAGCACTGTCAAGGCTGACCGCTGCCTTCCCTGGCACTCGGCCGGGCCCGGGGGGGGGGGCAGCCGGGGACCCCCGCTGCAGGTCGGGCCGGGGCGCCGAGCATCCGATGTTCTAACGCTCTTGTGAGTGGACGCTGTTCGGCTCTCCCACGGCCGATGCCGTGAGCCGGGCATCCCGGGGAACGACAACGAGCTCGCTGGCACAGTCGCCCCGACACCCGGCTCGTTGAACTCCTGCCGCGGTTGGACCAGTTGGAGGAACCGGCGGGGGGCCTCCCTCCCGCCCCTCTTGCCACCCGCCTCGTGAGCTGGCTGGGGCCCCGACCCCGCGCTGCCGCGGATGCTCCCTGCACAACGGCCCGTTTGCCGCTTCCTCTCGGGCCGGGCGGGGATGTGAACACTGTCCCAGCCAGGGCCGCCTGCCCGTGTCGCGAGGGCCCGGCCTTCGTACGCCGGGCGCGCGGTCAGTGCTGTGCCGGGACGCCGAGGTCGTCGAGGAGCCTGCGGACGCGGCGCTCGATCTCGTCGCGGATGGGGCGGACGTCGTCGATGGTCTTTCCTGCGGGGTCGTCCAGGGTCCAGTCGAGGTAGCGCTTGCCGGGGAAGACCGGGCAGGCGTCACCGCAGCCCATGCTGACGACGACGTCGGCGGCGCGGACGATCTCGTCGGTCCAGGGCTTGGCGAACTCGCGGGAGATGTCGATGCCGCGCTCGCGCATCGCGGCGATGGCCGACGGGTTGACCTCGTTGCCGGGTTCGGATCCGCCCGACCAGGCGACGGCGCCGTCGCCGGCGAGGTGCTGGAAGAAGCCCATGGCCATCTGGCTGCGGCCGGCGTTGTGGACACAGAGGAAGAGCACGACGGGCTTGCCGTCGGTGTGGTGGCCCTCGACCTTGGCGAGGGCGCGCAGGCGCTGGCGGGCGAACCGTTCGGCGATGAGGGGGAGGTAGTTGGGGATGGTACTGCGGCCGGCGAACTGGTCGTAGCTGGTGTGCAGGAACCGCTCGATGGTCTCCTGGCCGAAGGTGCCGTCGAACTCGCGGCTGAGATGGGTGGCGGCGGTGCGCAGGGCGAGTTGCTGGTCGATGCTCAGGTTGTGGTGCGGGGTGGACGCGGTCTCAGTCATCGCTGCCTCCTGGCGGGCGGACGGCGGGCGCCAGCCGGTTGACCCGGTCGGCGAGATCACTCAGGGCGTCGGCGAAGGCGTCGTCGGTGCCGGTGCGGGTGGGGTCGGGTACCGACCAGTGCAGGCGGTCGGGAATCCGGGGGCCGAGTTGTTCGTGGGCGTTGTCGCAGACGGCGACCACGAGGTCGTCCGGGCGCAGCGTCTCGTCGATGTGAGCGGTACGAGCGGGGGCCAGCGAGAGGCCGTGCTTGCGGGCGGTCGCGACGGCCCGGGGGTGGACGCGTCGCGCGGGGTCGGTTCCCGCCGAGGCAGCCGGGACGGTGCTGTGGCGCTTCCAGAGGGCGGCGGCGAGGTGGGAGCGGGCGGAGTTGTGGGTGCAGACGAACACCACGCGGGGCGCCGTCCGCAGGGGTGCGGGCATCGTGTCGGCCAGGGCCTGCACGCGCAGGTGCAGATAGGTGCGCCTGCGGTCGCCTTCGGAGCGGGACCGCTCGATCAGGCCGACCTGTTCGAGCAGCTTGAGGTGGTGGGCCAGGAGGTTGCTGGGCAGGCCCAGTTCCTGGCCGAGTTCGCCGGGCGAGGCGTCGCCCAGCAGCAGCCGGTCGATGATCGCCAGGCGCGCGGGTTCTCCCAGTGCCGCGTGCCGTTGCGCTCGCGCCATCACCGATGCAGACCACTCAGCGTTCATTGAGTCAATAGTCGTTGAGCTAATATCCCGCGTCAATGGTTCGGGGGAGCCAGAGTGCGGGTCCGGCGTCAGAAGACGCCCAGCATGCGGCGCTGCACGTCGAGGTGGTGCTCGGTCATCCATGCCTGCGCCGCGACCTGGACCGCGTCCCAGGGGGAGCCCAGCGGCGGGGTGTAGGAGAGGTCGAGCTCGCTCAGACCGTCGACCGGCATGCCGTGGAAGAGGGCGGTGGCGTAGGTGTCCACGCGCTTGGAGATCTCCGCGCCGCGTCGCCCGACGAGCTGGGCGCCGAGCAGGAGGCCGCTCTCGGTGTCCCCCGTGACGCGGATCGAGATCGGGGTGGCGCCCGGGTAGTACGCCTTGTGGTCGTCGGGACGGCTCGCGGTGGTCGCCGGCGTCCAGCCCCGTCCGGCGTGGGCGGCCTCGTGGTCGCGCAGGCCGGTGCGGGCGGCGACGAGGTCGAAGACCTTGACCACCTGGGTGCCGAGACTGCCGGCGAACCAGCGACGGCCGCCGAGGACGTTCTCGCCCGCGATCCGGCCCTGCTTGTGGGCGGTCGTCCCCAGGGGCAGCCAGGTCTTGCCGAGGAGGCGGTGGTGGGTGACGGCGCAGTCCCCGGCCGCGTACACGTCGGGCAGGGAGGTGCGCATGTACTCGTCGACGTCGATCGCACCCTTGATGCCGAGCCGGGCTCCGGCCTCGGCGGCGAGGGCGGTGTCGGGGCGTACGCCGACGACGACCAGGACGAGGTCGGCGCCGCGGGTGAACGTCCGGCCATCAGGGCCGGCCGCCAGTACGCGCAGAATGTCGCTGCCAGGGTCGCGCGTGATCGCGGAGACCTGGGTGCCGGTGATGACTTCGACGCCGTTGGAGGTGAGTTCGTCGTGGACGAGGGCGCCGAGGTCGAGGTCGACGGTGGGCAGGACTTCGGGCAGGGCCTCGATCTGGGTGACGTTGAGGCCGCGCGTGGCCAGGGCCTCGGCCATTTCCAGGCCGATGTAGCCGGCGCCGATGACGACCGCGGACTTCGGACGGCGTGCGGCGAGAGTCTGCATGATCTGGAAGGTGTCGCCCATGCTGTGCAGGAGGTGGACGCCGTCCTGAGGGCGGAGCGCGTCCGGTCCGCTCAAGCCATCGATGGGCGGGCGGACACTGACCGCGCCGGTGCCCACGATCAGTGCGTCGTAAGGCAGTTCATCGGTGCGACCCTCGGCGTCGCGCACGGTCAGCCGCTTGCCGGGCACGTCGATGCCGGTGGCGAGAGTGTCGGTGTGCACCTGCATGCCGGTGGCTTTCAGGTCGGCCAGGGTCCGGTGGGCGAGGTCGCTCCAGTGGCCGACCTCGCCGGAGACGTAGTAGGGGATGCCGCAGATGGAGAAGTTCGGGTAGGCGTCGGCCACGACCACGGTGACCTCGCTGTCGGGATCGAGCTCGCGGGCGCGCAGGGCCGCGCTGATGCCGGCGTCGCTGCCGCCGATGGCGACGATGCGCTTGGCCACCGGGATACCTCCGTCGGAGATCGGAGAAAGAGGCCCGGTTGGGGGCGCTTGAGGCGCCCCCAACCGGCGTTCGCGTGTCAGGCGAGGTGGTCGGCGAGTTCGCGTTCGAGGGCGGCCTTCGGCTTGGCGCCCACGATGGTCTGCACGACCTCGCCGCCCTGGTAGAGGTGCAGCGTCGGGATGGACATGACGCCGTACTGGGCGGCGATGGCCGGGTTCTCGTCGATGTTGAGCTTGACGATCTCGATCTTGTCGCCGTGCTCCGCAGCGATCGCCTCCAGCGAGGGGGCGAGCTGGCGGCAAGGGCCGCACCAGGCGGCCCAGAAGTCGACCAGGACCGGCTTGTCGCTGGCCAGGACGTCCTGCGCGAAGGAGTCGTCGGTGACGCTCTTGAGAGCCATGTAGTTTCTCCTGGGCCTCAGACGGCGGCCACAGCCGGTTCGCCTGCAGTGTCGGCGTCGCTGAGGGCGGCCAGGTACCGCTCGGCGTCCAGCGCCGCCGCGCAGCCGGAGCCCGCGGCGGTGATCGCCTGCCGGTAGGTGTGGTCGACCACGTCACCGGCGCCGAAGACGCCGGGGATGTTCGTGCGCGTGGAGGGGGCGGCGACCTTGAGGTAGCCCTCGCCGTCCAGATCGAGCTGGCCGGTGACCAGGTCGGTGCGCGGGTCGTGGCCGATGGCGACGAAGAGCCCGGTGGCGGGGAGTTCGGAGGTCTCGCCGGTGACGGTGTCGCGCAGGGTGAGCCCGGCGAGCTTGCCGCCGTCCTCGTGGATCTCGGCGACCTCGCTGTTCCAGACGAAGGAGATCTTCGGGTCGGCGAAGGCGCGGTCTTGCATCGTCTTGGAGGCCCGCAGCGTGTCGCGGCGGTGGACGATGGTCACGGAGCGGGCGAAGCGGGAGAGGAAGGTGGCTTCCTCCATCGCCGTGTCGCCGCCCCCGACCACCACGATGTCGTGCTCGCGGAAGAAGAAGCCGTCGCAGGTCGCGCAGTACGACACGCCACGGCCGGAGAGGTCGTCCTCGCCCGGCAGATTGAGCTTGCGGTGCTGCGAGCCGGTCGCCACGATGACGGCCTTCGCCCGGTGGACCGTACCGGCGCTGTCGGCGACGGTCTTGACGGGGCCGGTGAGATCGACGGCGACGATGTCGTCGGGGACGAGTTCGGCGCCGAAGCGTTCGGCCTGGGCCCGCATGTTCTCCATCAGCTCCGGGCCCATGATTCCGTCGCGGAAGCCGGGGAAGTTCTCCACCTCGGTCGTCTGCACCAGCGCGCCGCCAGCCGTGACCGCGCCCTCGAAGACCAGCGGCTTCAGCGAGGCGCGGGCGGTGTAGAGGGCGGCGGTGTATCCGGCGGGGCCGGAGCCTATGACGATGACGTTGCGTACCTCGCCGCCGCTCACGCCGTCTTCTCCGGCGCCATCTCCTTGATCAGGCCCTCGACCAGGACCTTGATCTCGTCCCGGATCGGGCGCACGGCCTCGACGCCCTGGCCCGCCGGGTCCTCCAGCTGCCAGTCCAGGTACCGCTTGCCGGGGAAGACCGGGCAGGTGTCGCCGCAGCCCATGGTGATGCAGACGTCCGACTCCTTGACCGCGTCCACGGTGAGCATCTTCGGGACCTCGGCGGAGATGTCGATGCCGACCTCGGCCATGGCCTCGACGGCGGCCGGGTTGATGTTGGCGCCGGGGTTGGAGCCGGCGGAGCGGACCTCGACACGGTCCCCGGCCAGGTGGGTCAGCCACGCGGCGGCCATCTGGGAACGGCCCGCGTTGTGGACACAGACGAACAGCACGGAGGGCTTGTCGGACATCGGAGGTTCTCTCTTGTCTCACGACGGCATCAGGTGCGAATGACATCAGCACCCGGTGGTGTCAGCCACCACTGATGTGACAGTATCAGCACATGATGACGTCAGTCGACACTGACCTGATCCGGGTTCTGGCCGACCCGCTCAGGCTCCAGATCGTGACCCTGCTCGCCAAAGAGATGCTGTGCACCACCCACCTGGTGGAGGAGACCGGTGCCCGGCAGACCAACCTCTCCAACCACCTGAGAGTGCTGCGCGAGGCCGGGGTCGTCGAGACGGAGCCGTGCGGCCGGTTCACCTACTACCGGCTCAAGCCTGACGTCATCGCTTCACTCGCCGGTCAGTTCGCCGACCTGGCCGAGTCCGCTCGCACAGCCGCCGAGAACAAGAGGGCCTGCCCATGACCGCCGCCGAAGCCGCCCCGACTGCGGAGTCCGCGACAGCCGCTCCCGCACCCGCCTCCGTCGGGCCCGCGCCGGGGGCAACCCCGCCGCGCAGGCCCCTGGTGGCCCGGGCCGCCGCCGAACTCATCGGCACAGCGCTGCTGGTGGCGGTCGTGGTCGGCTCCGGCATCCAGGCCACCGAACTGACCAAGGACGTCGGCCTGCAGCTGCTGGCCAACTCCACGGCCACCGTCTTCGGCCTCGGCATTCTCATCCTCCTGCTCGGCCCGGTCTCCGGCGCGCACTTCAACCCGGTCGTCACGCTGGCCGAGTGGTGGACCGCACGACGCGGCGGCGCCGGCGTCACCGCGCGCGAGGTGGCCGTGTACGTTCCCTCGCAGATCGTGGGCGCGATTGCGGGCGCGATCCTGGCGGACGCGATGTTCGGCGAGCCGCTGGTGAAGTGGTCCACCCACGACCGCTCTGCCGGACACCTGCTGCTCGGCGAGGTCGTCGCCACTGCGGGCCTGATCCTGCTGATCTTCGGACTGGCCCGCGCCGACCGGTTGCAGTACGCGCCCGTGGCCGTTGCCTCCTACATCGGCGCCGCGTACTGGTTCACCTCGTCCACGTCGTTCGCCAACCCGGCGGTGACCATCGGCCGCGCCTTCACCGACACCTTCGCGGGCATCGCCCCCGGCTCGCTTCTGGGCTTCATTGGCATGCAAATCGTCGGCGGCGTAGTGGGCCTGGCCCTGGTGGCTCTCATCTTCATGCCCGGACGATCGGCCGAATGAGCCGCAGCACGCGGGTGGTGGTGATCGGCGGCGGCCAGGCCGGGCTCGCCGTCGGCTACCACCTGCGCCGCCTCGGTCTCGACTTCGTCATCCTCGACGCCCAGACCACACCGGGTGGCGCCTGGCAGCACGCCTGGGAGTCGCTGCGCCTGTTCTCACCGGCCGCGTACTCCTCGCTGCCCGGCCGCCTCATGCCGGCACAGACCGGCGAGACGTACCCCGACGCGCAGCACGTGGTGGAATACCTCGCCGACTACGAGAAGCGGTACGAACTTCCCATCGAGCGACCCGTGCGCGTCCTCGGCGTCCACCAGGACGGCCGACTCCTGCGGGTAGAAACCGACTCCGGAACCTGGCATGCCCGTGCCGTAGTCAGCGCGACGGGCACCTGGTGGCGGCCCTTCCTCCCTGCCGTCCCCGGGCAAGCGGCCTTCGGGGGCCGCCAGCTGCACACGGTGGAGTACCGCAGCCCCGCTGACCTCGCAGGCCAACGCGTGATCGTGGTGGGCGGCGGCAACTCCGGCGCCCAGATCGCTGCCGACCTGGCCTACGACACGGACCTGACCTGGGCCACCCAGCGTCCGCCGCGCTTCCTCGCCGACGACATCGACGGACGTGCCCTGTTCGACGTGGCCACCGCCCGCCGCCGCGCCCTCAGCGAAGGGCGCACCGACACGGGCGGCGTCGCCTCGCTCGGCGACATCGTCGCCGTACCGCCCGTCCGCGAAGCCCGCGACCGCGGAGTCCTCAAGGCCAGCCCGATGTTCACCCGCCTCGTTCCCGGCGGCGTCGAATGGGCCGACGGCACCCGCGCCGACGCCGACACGATCATCTGGTGCACGGGCTTCCGCCCCGCCCTGTCCCACCTCGCCCCGCTCCAACTCCGGGGCCGCCGCGGCCACATCGCCACCGAGGGCACCCGGGCGGTGGACGAACCGCGCCTGCACCTGCTCGGCTACGGCGACTGGACCGGCCCCGCCTCCGCCACCCTCATCGGCGTCGGCCGCCCCGCACGCGAGGCAGCACGCGAGATCGCCGGCCTGCTCGCGTAAACGCCACGGTCCGGCGAGGCCACGCCCCGCACGAAACCGCGCCAGCCCTGCCAGACGTCGCCCCTTACAGGGCCGACGTCTGGCCCACGAGCCGGAGAGCGAGGATCATCGTTCTCCCCGGGCATCCGGCCGTAGCCGGACCGGGGAAGCAAGCGGGACGGAGTGGCAGCCATGGATGAGCAGAGCCCACTGGATCGGCAGGCCGTCCACGCCGAGCTGGAGCGCGTCCGGACCGACTTCCACCGCTTCCTGGCGGAGGCGAGCGCCGCCGATCTGCGCCGTCCGACGAATGGGACACACTGGACCAACGAGCAGCTGCTGTTCCACATGCTCTTCGGCTACATGCTCGTCCGCGTGCTCCTGCCCCTGCTGGGAGTCTTCGCCAGGCTGCCGCGCACCGTTGGCAGGACGTTCGCCCGTCTGCTGAACGCTGCGGCCAGACCGTTCCACGTCATCAACTACGTCAGCTCGGTAGCCGGCTCGCTCTACTTCAACCACCAGCGCATGGGAGCGAAGATGGACCGCACCCTCGCTGCCCTCCATCGGCGCCTCGACCGCGAAAGCACAGCCTCCCTCAGCCGTGGCATGCACTACCCGCCCCGCTGGGACCCCTACTTCCACGACTGGATGACCCGCGCGGATCTATACCGCTACCCCACCCAGCACTACGACTTCCACCGTGCCCAACTCACCCTGGACCCAGCGCACGACTGACACGGTTCGCACCACATCAGCCGGCCGACCGTGAACCGGGTGGGCAGAATTCACGTGACGGCGAAGCTGCGGCGTTCGACGAGGACGACGTCGCGCCAGCGGCCGTGGTGGCGGCCGATGCGCTCGCGGGTGCCGATGACGCGGAAGCCCGCGCGTTCGTGCAGGGCGAGGCTGGCGGTGTTCTCGGGGAAGATGCCGGACTGGATGGTCCAGATCCCCGCCTCTTCGGTGGAGTCGATCAGCGCCTTCAGCAGGGCGGAGGCAACTCCGCGGCCTCGGGCAGCGGGGTCGACGTATACGGAGTGCTCCACGACGCCGGCGCAGGCGCAGCGGTCGGACACCTTCGTGGCGGCGACCCAGCCGAGCACTGCCCCGTCCTCGTCGAGGGCTACGAAGCGGTGCTCGGGCAGCTTCGCGGCGTCGAACGCCGGCCAGGTCGGCGCGGTCGTCTCGAAGGTGGCGTTGCCCTCGTCGATGCCTGCTTGGTAGATCGTCAGGACCTCGGCGGCGTGCGCGGCGGTCATGAGCGCGACGGTCACGCTGGTCGGCTTGGACACGGTGGCGTACTCCCTGGGTTCCTGACCGGTGTCAGGCCACGGCCGGGGCTATGGTCAGCAGCTTGCCCATCGCGGCCAGCACCGACGGCTCGACGCGGTAGTAGACCCAGGTGCCGCGCCGCTCGGACGTGAGCAGCCCGGCCTCCTTGAGCTTCTTCAGGTGGTGGGAGACGGTCGGCTGGGAGACGCCGACGTCGGAGATGTCGCACACGCACGCCTCGCCGCCCTCGTGCGAGGCGACAGCGGAGAACAGCCGCAGCCGCACCGGATCGCCCAGCGCCTTGAACATCCGCGCGGCCGTCTCGGCCTCCTCCGCGGTGAACGGGCGCTCGGTCAGCGGCGGGCAGCACGGCGCCACGGCCTCGGGGACCTCGGGTTCCAGCAGCGGCAGCACCTTCGTGTTCGACATGCATCTATGTTGACACAAGTCGAACCAAGCGGGCGAGGGGAGACCGGTCTCATATGCGTGCGAGGTGAGCGGCGATGTGCCGCGCGATCCGGGCGGCGTCCCGGCCTGCCCCGCGCAGGGAGTTCGAAGACAGGCTGCGCTGCCATTCCAGGCCGACGTACGCCAGCCCCGGGTGCGTCAGTGAGATCCCTTCGCGGTGGCGAGGATGCCCGGATGCGTCGATGGCGCCGAGCGGTGCGAGGTAGCCCAGGTCGGGCCGGTAGCCGGTGGCCAGCAGGACGGTGTCCACCTCCTCCGTGGTCCCGTCGGCCCAGGTGACCTTGGTGCCGCTGGCGCCGGTGAACACCGGTCGCCGGTCCGGCCGTCCGGAGTTCACGGCAGCCCGGTAACGGCCATCGTCGATGACCAACTGCGTCGGCGGCGCGGAAAGGAAGCGGCCGACAGGCAGCGTGTCGAGCCCGGTCCGGGCCAGCCACCAGTGCAGATCCCGGCCCAGGGTGCGCTGGCGGGCGAACCGCACCGGATGCCGCGACACGAGGGTCACCCGCGCCCGCTTGGCGAGCTCGGCGGCGATCTGGACCGCGGAGTTCCCGGCGCCGACGACTGCGACCCGCTGCCCGTCGAACGGCTCGGGGGCGCTGTAGTCGGCGGCGTGGAGCAGGGTGCCGGTGTAGGTCCGCAGTCCCGGAAGGTCCGGCCGGTACGGGCGGCCGAAGGTCCCGGTGGCCGCGATCACGGCCCGCGCCGCCAGCTCCCCGCCGCTCTCCAGACCCAGCGTGAAAGTGTCGTCTTGGAGGCGGACGTCACGTACCCGGGTCTGGGTGCGGATCTCGGCGTCCAGCTCATCGGCGCAGCGCAGCAGGTAGGCGACGACCTCGTCGCGGTGTGGGTAGCGGTCCGGGTCGCCCCCGAACGGCAGGCCAGGCAGCGAGCTGTACCGGGCCGGCGAAAAGAGGGTGAGGCTGTCGTAGTAGCGCGGCCACGACCCCGCCGCCCGCTCCGACGCCTCCAGCACCACCGGCTGAAGTCCCCGCCTACGAACAGCGTGCGCGGCGGCCAGCCCGGACTGGCCGCCTCCGATCACCGCGACGTCGACCTGCTCCACACGCCTCGTCCTCCAGATTCGATGAATGTCTATGTTGACGTCCATCAATACAGCTGTCATGCTGGGCCGCGCAAGCCATCGACGAATGTCGAAGCAAAGGGGAATCTCGTGAACGCGCCCACCACTGACCAGCTGCCCGTCGTGGTCGTCGGAGCCGGCCCGATCGGCCTGGCCGCCGCCGCCCACCTCATCGAGCGCGGCTTCGAACCGCTCGTCCTGGAGGCCGGGCCGTCGGCCGGGACCGCCGTACGGGCCTGGTCGCACGTGCGGCTGTTCTCCCCCTGGGCCGAGGTCACCGACCCGGCCGCCGAGAAGCTCCTCGCCCCGACCGGCTGGATTCGTCCCGACGGCGCCACCTACCCCACCGGCGGTGACTGGGCCGAGCAGTACCTGCAGCCGCTCGCCGACGTTCTCGGCGACCAGGTCCGCTACGGCGCCACGGTCATCGGCGTCGCCCGCGCGGGCCGGGACCGCATCGTCGACTCCGGCCGTGACGAGCAGCCCTTCACCGTCCACATCCAGCTCGCCGACGGCCACGAGGAGCGGATCACCGCTCGCGGGGTGATCGACGCTTCCGGCACCTGGTCCACCCCCAGCCCGATGGGCGCCGACGGCCTGCCCGCCCTCGGCGAGAAGACCGCTGCCGATCGCATCTCCTACCGCGTCCCCGACCTGGGCGACCCGGACGTCCGCGCCCGGTACGCGGGCAAGCGCACCGCCGTGATCGGCTCGGGCGCCTCCGCCTTCACCGCCCTGGCCTACCTGGCCGACCTGGCCAAGGAGGAGGACGGAACCCACGCCGTGTGGATCCTGCGCCGCGGCATCGGCGAGAACACCTACGGCGGCGGCGAGGCCGACCAGCTCCCCGCCCGTGGCGCCCTTGGCCTGCGTGCCAAGGCCGCGGTGGAGGCAGGTCACGCGAGCGCGGTCACCGGCTTCCGCACCCAGTCCGTGGAACGCGAGGGCGACCTGCTCGTCCTCGTGGCCGAGGACGGCCGCCGCCTGGACCCGGTGGACGAGGTCATCGTCCTGACCGGTTTCCGCCCCGACCTGTCCTTCCTCTCCGAGATCCGCCTTGGCCTCGACGAACGCCTCCAGGCGCCGACCGCGCTGGCCCCGCTCATCGACCCGAACGTCCACTCCTGCGGCACCGTCTACCCGCACGGCGTGAACGAGCTCTCCCACCCGGAGCAGGGCGTCTACCTCGTCGGCATGAAGTCCTACGGCCGAGCCCCCACGTTCCTCGCCATGACCGGCTACGAGCAGGTCCGCTCCATCGCCGCCGCCCTCGCCGGGGACCGCGAGGCCGCCGAGCGCGTCGAACTCACCCTCCCGGAGACCGGCGTGTGCGGCGGCGCGGGCCTGTTCGACGACCCCGACGCCGCCCAGACCAGCGAGGGCGGCGGCTGCTGCGCCGCCCCGGCCACCCTCCAGATCGGCATCGGCGCCCCGGCCTCCTCCGGAGGCTGCTGACCCGCCAACTCATCCCTTCCAGCAGGAGGTACGCCATGTCCCGCGTACAACTCGCCCTCCGGGTGCCGGACCTCGATGCGTCCGTCGCCTTCTACAGCAAGCTGTTCGGCACCGAGCCCGCCAAACTCCGCGACGGCTACGCCAACTTCGCCATCGCCGAGCCCCCGCTCAAGCTCGTCCTGATCGAAGGCACCGGGGGCGAGGCGACCCGCATGGATCACCTCGGCGTCGAAGTCGAGTCCACCGAGGCCGTCCACGCCGCCACCGCCCGCCTGAGCAAGGCCGGCCTGGCCACCGACGTGGAGAACGACACCACCTGCTGCTACGCCCTCCAGGACAAGGTCTGGGTCCACGGCCCCGGCCTGGAACCCTGGGAGGTGTACGTCGTCAAGGCCGACGCTGACGCACTGGCCAAGCAGCAGAGCAGCTCCTGCTGCACCAGCTCTGTCGAGGCCAACACGGGCTCGAAGGAACCGGCCGTCGCGGGCGGCTGCTGCTGATCCGCCCATGACCAACCTCCACACCAGCGAGGCCGTGACAGGCACGGGAGACCGGTCACGGCCTCGCGCCGCCCTGCCCGCCTTGCGCGCCACCCAGATCACCAGTTGGAGAATCGTCTACTACGCCTAATCCGTGGTTATGGACAGCAACGGGCAGGGCCGCCTTCTCGAGCGCGCTCCTGGTCTCCACCCTCACCGGAATCCCCATCGGCCGCATCCTCGACCGCCGCGGCCCGCGCGCCGTGATGACCACCGGCTCGGTCTTGGGCGTTGTTGCCGTGCTGGCCATCGCCTACGCGCCCAACCTCGCGGCCTTCACCGATGCCTGGTTGCTGGCCGGCGTGGCCATGGCCGCCACCTTCTACCAACCCGCCTTCGCCGCCCTCACTCGCTGGTGGGGCGAACAGCGCGTGCGCGCCCTGACCATCGTCACGCTCGCCGGCGGACTGGCCTCCACCGCCTTCGCCCCGCTGGCCGCCACGCTCGCCGAACACTTGAGCTGGCGCACCACGTACGCCGTGCTCGCGGTGCTCCTGGCCCTGGTGACCATCCCCGCCCACGCCTTCGCGCTACAAGCACCTTGGCCGCCCCCGCCAGCGCCCATCTCCCAACGGGCCACCGGCAACGGGACGGTCCGTTCCGGGCGATCATCGCATCGAGGCCGTAACCCGGCCCGAGTCGGCTGGGCCATACTGCCCGCGTGACAGCAACCAGGATCGGCGACGTGGCCGAGGCGCGCGTCGCCCGCTACCTCCGCGAGCGGGGCTACACCTTTGAGGTGGAGGCCGAGTTCGGCACCGGCCGCCACCCCGACTACCTCATCACCGCAGGCGAGCACACGCTAGTCGCTGAGGTGAAGGCGTTCGAGACGTACGGCATGTTCGAGAACGCTGTCCCGGGCCAGGTGATGTCCCGGTCGCTGACCGAGGCGCTCGCCCCGATCCGGAAGCAGATCAAGAAGGCGGCCGGCCAGCTCAAGGGGCTCAAGGACCGAGGCTGGCCGCTGGTCATCGTGCTCGACAACCCCGGTGGCCGGCCGATCCCGTTCGACTCCCCGCACATGATCCTGTCCGCGATGTACGGCGATCTCACCCTCCAAGCCACGATCCTCGCGGATGGGGCGCTGGGCGACTTTCACGGAGTTGCGGGCCGCAACGGCAGCCTGCGCAACGACCACCCGCACATCAGCGCCATCGCCGTCATACGCCGGGAGGACCACGCCGCGCAGTGGGCGGGAGCCTGGTTCGACGAGAACCGAGCGCAGTTCGGTGACGACGTCCAGGCACTGGTTGCTGCGTTCGCCGAAGCCAGCAAGGACGCTCCGGAAGGGGACGACCTGTTTCTGGAGGTCTTCGAAACGCTCAGCAGCGAGGCGGTCCCGCTGCCCCGCGAGGTGTTCAACGGCCCGCGGGATCGCCGCTGGATCCCGAACACGGACCGAACCGCACTCGTCCCCCTGGCCGAAGGCATCGGAAGCTGAGTTATCCGGCCGCCTCTCCGAGAAGCGACATCAGGTCTTCGGCCAGCGCGAGCAGGGTCCGGTCCGCGTGTGCCGGTCCCACGAGCTGCACGCCGATCGGGAGGCCGTCCTCGTTTTGACCGACGGGTACGACGAGGCTGGGCAGGCCAACGTGGCTGGTGAGGTTGGCCCAGCCAGTCTGGTCGAAGAAATTCCGCTCGACGCCGTCGACCGTGAGAGAACGGGTGCCGGCCGGGATCGCCGCGGTGGGAGCGGCGGGGGTGATGAGGACTTCATGTCGGGCGTCGGCGAAGAACCTGTGCCACGTCTCCCGAAGGCGCAGGCGCTCCTCGTTGGCGCGGAGCCAGGCACGGTGTGTCTGCGTTCGGTGGCGGAGGAAGGCGGCCCGTGGGCTCGCGTCATCCGCGTGCAGACCACGGGCCGCCGCGAGTTCGAGCGCGCCAGCATCGTCGTCGGTGGCGGCTGTCGCGGTGGCGTGGAGGAGCTGCTCGAAGAGGCGGAGAGAGTCAGCAAAGCCGACCGGTCCCGCAGTGCGGCGAACGCTCGCGCCAGCGGAGGCCAGTGTCTGCTCAACGGCGGCGAGAGCATCGGCAGTGTCGCGGTCGACGGGGCAGCTCGCGTCCTCGGCCCACACCGCCACGCGGAGCTGGCCGACCGTGCGCCGCGCCGTGGGCAGCCTGACGCTCCAGGGATTGTTCTCGTCGGGCGACGGTGTCGTCAGAGCGTCGAGGAGCAGGTCGAGGTCGCGGGGGTGACGGGCCAGGGGGCCTGGGGTGACCATGTCGCTGCTGGTGATCCATCCCGGCGGGCGGGGGATGTGGCCGCGGGCCGGGACGAGTCCTTGCGTGGGTCGCAGGCCGTAGACGCCGCAGTAGTGAGCGGGAAGCCGGAGAGAGCCGGCGAGGTCGCTGCCGAGGTCGGCGGGGGTCAGGTGGGCGGCGACTGCGGCGGCGGGGCCGCCGGAGGAGCCGCCGGCGGTGCGCTTGGGGTCGTGCGGGTTGAGCGTGGGGCCAAACAGGCTGTTCTCGGTGTGCAGGTCCTGGCAGTACGCCGGGGTGTTCGTCTTGCCCATGATCACGGCGCCTTGGTGGCGGAGCCGGGCAACCGCGTCGGCGTCGCGTGCGGGTACGTGATCCGCCAAGTCTTCGGCACCGCTGGTGGTGCGAAGGCCGGCCGTCTCAAAGCTGTCCTTGATGGTGAGGGGAAGGCCGTCGAGGGTGCCACTGCTCTCGTTGCGGGCGCGGCGTTCGTCTGCGGCATGCGCGGCTGCTCGGGCTGCCCTGTCGTCACGGGTGACGACAGCGTTGACGTGGCTGGCGTCGATCCGGGCAAGGTGGAGGTCGAGCAGCTCGCGGCTGGAGATCTCGCGGCGGTCCAGGGCCTGGAGCTGGACGTGAGCGGGCTGATGGGTGAGGTCGGTCGTCATGCGGAGACTCGCTCAAGGTGGGGGGCTTGTGCGGGCTGGCGGGGCAGATGGCGAGCGACGTCAAGGAGAGCGTCGATGTCGTCCATGGGCCGGCTGGTCTGGCGTTCGGAGTCGGCGAATTCAGTGAGCTGGTCGGGCGCCGGGCGGGTGCCCTCGGCCCGAGCCGCGATTCCGGCGAGGATCTGATCGGCCGTAACGGCTGCGGCCAGCTCTTGGCCGTGAAGCCCTCGGGCACGGTGATGGGCTTCGCTGGCCTCGCGGACGGAGGCATCGAGGTACTGGCGGATCACGAACCGGCCGTCCCGGATCTCGACTGCTCGCCGGTAGAGCCGGATTGAGATGCGGCGGAAGCGGCGCCTCTGGGCCGGGTCGACACGGTCGATCGGCAGCTCGATCTCGGGCGCTTCGCTGTAGAACGCGAGCCACAGGGGGCGCAGGCCGTAGTAGCTGCGGTACTGCTTGATCCGGTACTGGAGGCTCTGGGCCTGGTCGCTGATGGTGGGCACGAGCCAACCGACGAGGGTGAGCATGGCACCGACATCGCCGCAGGTCCAGGCGAAGCCTTCCCAGTCTGCGAGGGAGGTGTCAAAGGCGCCGGCGATGACGTCGCCGATGCGGACGGCGCTGTATCCGAGCGTGACGGTCGCGCCGAGGGCGACGATGCGCAGGCCGACGCGGACGGAGCCGCGGGTGCTGCGACGGGCCAAGCCCCAGCAGGCGCGGGCGAGGAACAGCTCTCCGAGGGTGTAGGCCGCGACATACAGGGTGAGGTACGCCGCGTACCAGTTGTCGTGGGCGTAGTACAGCGTGAAGTTGATCGGTCGCGGCGCGCTGGGCGTCAGCAGGGCGAACAGCACCAGCAGCCCAGCGATCACCGCGAAGCCAGCCCACAGCCACCGGCGGCTCTGCCGGCGGGCAATCTCGGGCGGCGAGCCCCAGTAGGTCAGGACCACCTGCTGGCAGGCCAGCAGCGCGACCACGCACCCCATGGCCAGGGGGACGGAGAGGTTGACGGTGCCGAGCACGCGGTCGAGGTAGTTCCACATCGGCGTGATGGAAAACAGGAACGACAGTCCTGACAGTAGGAAGACTGCGGCCAGCGCGGTGGAGGCGGGGTCTCGGCGGCGGGTCAGCACGTCCCGCAGGAGGCAGAGGAAGCCGAGCGTGGCGACGACGAGGCTGATCGGATGGAGCAGGTCCTTCACGGCCGGGCCTCCCGTCGACGCAGAAGCGTGTGCGTGACGCGGTCCTGGACCTCGTCTCCCGACGACTCGTCGCTGCGCAGCCACCGGTCGATGATCCGGCGCTGGAGCAGCGAAGCAAGGAGTTCGGTGTCCCGCTCCTCGTCCTCGTCGTACTTGGTGCGGCCCAGCATCATCTGCACGGTGGCCGGGTCCACGCTGGTGATGAACGCGGGGGCCAGCGCGGACACCGGTCGGCTCTCGTGGTGGCCGAGCAGTAGGTGGCTGAACTCGTGGGCGATGATGTGGTCTTGGTGCAGGGGGCTGGTCCGCGGGTCGTAGAACACGTGGACGGCACTCTCCGTGACGGCGCACGCCCCGCACACCGAGGGTGCCTGCTCCCGGGCCTCTAGGACCACCTTCCGTCCCATGCGGCGAGAGACCTCGTCGCTGAGATCGCGGATATTGATAACGTCCGGGAGCTTCAGCTCGGCCAGGAGGTCAGGCTGGCGGAGCCTACGTGCAGACCACATTGGTTTTCCTTGATCACTTACTGAACTAAGCCCGTTTTACACGCTAGTTGAGGGCGGCAGCCCCTCGGATTTTCGTACGCTCTCGACGATCCCCAAGACGGCATCCTTTCCGTCTGCGGATACGTCGGATAGACGAAGAAGAACGTTCTTGATCTTCGCGTCGCGAAGCAGCGCGAGCAACTCAAGCTCCTGCACGGTCTTTTCGGCGACGGCGTCATCGAACCAATACGCGGGCTCCACACCGAAAAACCCTGCGAGCGCTTCAAGATGACGCTTCGTCGGGTTATCGCGTTGCCCCGTCCGCAGGAGCCACAGGTACTGGGCCGACAACTTGCCCAGCCCCCGCTTCTCCATCAGTTCGGCCACTTCGGAGTTACTGAAGGGGCCGCGACCGGGCGGGTGCACCGTGTCGAACAAGCGGTTTAGGCGGTCCATGAGCCCCTTGGGGTTCACCTGACCTTCGGTGGAGTCTTTCATGATCCTTTCCCGGGTGGACTTCGCCGTCACTTCGATAACCCTACCCCGCCATAAACACCAGTTGACGGGATGATCCCGCATGTGGAAAGTTCTTCCTCGCCAGCACGTTTCCGTGTGGCGTGTGCCGCCTGTTTCAGGTCGGCCTGTCCGTTTCTACCGGCAGGAGCATGCCAGACGACGTGGCGCGAGCCACATTCGCCCAGCGACATATGTCACGTCTGGCACGCAAGGCTTTGATTTTCGACCGGAAAGCGCGAGGGCGACAGTGGAAGAACCTCATTCACATCGCTTTTCCGCTGCAGGAAATACCAGACACCCGCTCCAATTCGGACACAGTGGCACGCTCTCGGCGTACGAGACAACCGCGGCAACGGTGCTCCTCGACGTCGAGGGGCGGCCCGCACCGAGCGCCACAGATGGCTCCGGCGGCAGAACATGCGGTGACTCTCTGCAACCAGTACAGAGTTTAAGAACCAAGTCTGGATCTTGATAGGGGTCCGTGCGTATGTTCGTCGTCCCCGGGCAGCCCGCTCGCGACGACGGATGTGAGGAGTCAGCAAACACGGACCGGACCGAGAAGGTCCGCAATACAGCGACGGCGCCCGAGAGCGGTAACTCACGGACGCCGAACGCTAAGCGGCATACCCGCCCCCGGCAAGGGCGGAGATTGCCCACCATCACCACGCTGAGTCCTTCCAAGGGGCGCGTCAGCGTGGCAACACTGCAAAGGGGAGTATCGCATGCCTCCTGCCCTGCGCAAAAGGCCCTTCCGCCTGGCCTGCGCGGCAGCCACCTCCGCCTCGGCGCCTCAGCGCCCCGAGCCGGACCACGTCATCCCGGCCCCGGCGGGCCGCCGGCCTCGCCCGTTCTCCGGGAGCGGCCGATGAGCAGCGAAGCCCGCGAGTGGGTGTGGGAGCACAGCTCCAGCCGGGGGACCGCGCGTCTGGTCCTGCTGTCGATCGCCGACCGGGTGGCCGACGAGCAGTGCGTCTCCTGGGCCTCGCTGTCCAGCCTGGCCAAGCGCACGCGTGCCTCCGTCTCCACGGTGCGCGAAGCCATCGACCGCCTGGTCCACGCCGGTGAGCTGGAGCAGCTCGACGACCTCACCGGCCCGCAGCGCAGCACCGTCTATCGCCTCCCCCTCGCGGCCAAGGCCGTGGCAGCGACCCCGGAGGAGGAAGCCGACCAGGCGCCGGTGGAAGGGCCCGAGACCACCCCAGCGCTCCGGATCTCGGCCCTGCGGCGGTGCGGTATCCGCCCCCGTGAGGTGCCGGAATCCCCCGCGAGGGTCCGGAAACCGGCAGTACCGGAATCCGGCAGGTCCCGACGGAAACCGGCACCTCGACGTACCGGAAACCGGCACAGCGATGTACCGGAAACCGGCACACAGAACCGTAGTGAACCGGATTTGAACCGTAGGTACAGCAGTGGTGGTGCTGCCGTCCTCTCGGCTGCCGAGTGGCAGGTCGACCCCGCCACCCACGCCTGGACCCGCCAGCAGGGACACCTCGACCGCCTCGGCGAGCAGGGCCTGCAAGCAGCCGACACGAAGTGGCGTGCCCACCGTGCCGCCTTCAAGCCGAGGACGGCAGACGCCTGGGCTGCCGACTGGCGCTCCTGGATCGCCCGAGAGCACGCCCCCAGCCGCCCGAACTTCCACGCCGTACCCGGCAAAGGCCCCGCCGCGCTGGGCGGCATGACGCGGGCCGAGGCCCACACCGCCGCCCTGCTCGCCGCCCTCGACGAGCCGACCGGAACGGAGGGCTGACCGTGGACCGCCGCGAAATCGCAGCCCTGCTGGCCTACATCGGCCGACTCGACCCCCGCACCATCCGCACCGACCAGGGCGAGGCCCGCGACCAGCTCGCCCAGTGGCACGAGCTGCTCGGCGACGTGCCGATGGCCACCCCGCACGGCTGGGACGCCCGCGTCGCCGCTCGCCAGCACATCCGCACCTCGCCGTACCAGATCCTGCCCGCGGACGTGGCCCGTCCCTGGGAGAGCTACCGGCGCGATCGCCTGGCGAGGCACTCCGACCCCACGCCGTCCGTCGACCCGGACGACCAGGCCGCCTGGACCGCCGAGCTGGTCGGCACCCGCCGGGCCGTCGCCGCCGGCACCGCGCAGCCCGCGCAGGCCAGGGCTATCACCAGCGGTCGCGACGGGATCGACCCGAGGCTGGAGGCGCGGCTGCGGGAGGTCGGCTCCTGCATACCGCCCGCCGCCCGTGCAGCCCTCGCGCCCTACCGGCCCTCGCGAGCAGCTCGCGAGGCCGCCGTCGCGCAGGGGCTGCCCGACGCTCTGAGCGTTAGGTGCGAGTGGTGCCTGGCCCAGCCCGGCGAGCCGTGTCGGCGCCGCCGGATCGGCCCCGACGACGGAGTACGCGGAACCGCCCCGCGCGCCACCCCTCATCCCGGCCGCCTCGACCTCGCCGCGGCCCAGCAGGCCCAGCAGAACGAGCAGGCCCAGCAGCCCGCCATGGCCTGACGGGCGCATCCGGCCCGTGCATCCCATCCGGTGCACCGCCACCCCAAAACCACCGTCCCGCCCCGGCTGCGCGGCGCAAGCTCTCGCGCCGCAGCCGCCGCCCGACGCCGCATCCGCCCAGCACCACCCCCAGGAGGCGGACGCGGCAGCACCTCGGAGAGTCCCTTGCGCCACATCACCACCCACGACGCGCCGGCCACCGGCCTGCGCGGCATCGGAGACACCAGCTGGCACACCCGCGGAGCCTGCCACGGCATGGACGTCGAGGACGCCGACGCCGTCTTCTTCCCTCTCCCCCGGGACCACGAAGCCATCGCCGAAGCGAAGGAGCTGTGCGGCTGGTGCCCGGTACGTCGCGAGTGCCTCGACTTCGCCCTGGAGAACGTCCTCAAGGAGGGCATCTGGGGTGGTCTCACCGAAGCCGAGCGGCGTCCCTTGCACGACGGACTGCCCCAGCGCCTCGACTACCGGCGGGTGACGGCCTTCTTCCAGGGACGCGACGTGCACCTGACCGAGGCCGAGCGGCAGGTCGTCATCGATCACGCCTATGTGCGCGGCTGGCGGCCCGCCCGGCTCGCCGCCGCCCTGCAGATCAGCCGCAAGCACGCCCGTGACCTGCTCCGCCAGGCGGCCGACAAGGTGTTCGACCGCGACCGCACCTACGGCGTGCCGCGGCCCAAGAAGAAGCGGAAGAAGACCACCCCGGCAACAAGCCGACCCGCGACCGCCGCACTCCGCACACAGCAGCCGGTAGCCCGACCAGCGACGCCCGCCTCAGCTGCTCCCGAAACGGCCAGCGGTCCTACTCCGCCGGCGGACTCCGGCCCCGCCCCGGGTGTGCGCAGGCCGGTCCCCGCGAGTTCCAGCCCCACCTCCCTGCCAGCCCAGCCACCGCAAAAACGGTGCCACTCCTCACCCCCGGTCAAGCCCATCGAAGGTCGCGCAGCAGCGCCTGGAGTCACCCGCCCCGAAAGCTGGGCCCAACTCGCCTTCCCGGAAGAGCCCTTGGCGCACGCCCCTGTTGGAAAGGCCGCATGACACACCTCATCCCGGTGTCCTTCGGTACCACCCCGCATCCGTCCTTGCTCGTCGGCATCGGCACCGCTGCCGCCGTGTTCGCCCTGGTCCTGACCGTCTGGGCGATCCGGCGCCGGGGTACGCACCCGCAGAAACGTCTCGGCGGTCCGGCGGTCAAGGTTGCTGCCGTTGCTGGCCTCGGCTGTACCGCCTACAGCGCGGACACGAGCTGGCGCTTCGCCGCCGACTACCTCGACATGGCCGGCACCGCCGAGCGGGTAGGCATGTTTGCCGCGGCCGAGCTGGCGCTCTTCGCAACCGCGCTGATGGCGCGCCAGAACCTGGCCACCCAGGGTGCTCCTGGTCTGCCGGGCACGCTGGTCTGGGTGATCACCGGTGTGCAGGTGATCCCCGCCTACGCCGAGAGCGGTCCCGTCGGCGGCACGGTCAGGGCGTTCGTCGGGCCGGTCATGGCGGCGATGCTGTGGCACCTCGCGATGGGGATCGAGCTGCGCCTGCGCACCCCAGGTGCCGCCTCCCACGGGCTGATCGCCGTCCTGGGGCGGGAGGCACGCGAGCGGCTCCTGTCCCGCCTCGGCATCGCCGCGCGAGACCGCGACGCCGCGCAGATCACCCGAGACCGGGCGACCACCCGTGCGGTCGCCCTCGCCGCCCGCCTCGCCGAGCGCACACCCGAGCAGCAGCGGAGCTGGCGCGGTCGGCGGCTCACGCGGCGCCTGTCGAAGGCGGTCGGCAGGGCCTCGGTCGGCACCGACCCCCTCCAGCGCGCGCAGCTGCTCGACCAACTCGCCGCACGCCGGCACGCCCTCGCGCTCGCCACGGTCCCGCTGCCATCGCCCTGGTCCCCGGCGCAGGGCACCGCAACGCCAGCCACGGTCCCCTCGCAGTCGGCCTCGAAAGCGCCGGTCCCCGTCCCCGGTCCCCACGGTCCCGACGAGTCGGACGGGGACCGGGGACCGAGCGATCCGAGGGGACCGGTCCCCGAGATCGCGGACTCGAAGGTGTCGGCAGACGCGGGGACCGAAGGCGAGAACTCGGGGACCGGGGTGGGGACCGAGGCTCTAGAAGCAGGCCCGGTCCCGGGGACCGGCCCCGCCACTCCGGAAGCCGCGGAGGGGGACACCCGAGGCGTGGAGACCGAGCCCCTTACGCGAGAAGTGCCTGTTCAGGGCCATGATTCGCGTCGAGGACCGACCGCCGCTGAGTCGGGGACCGAACCCACCGGGGACCGGGGACCGACCGACACCGACACGGGGACCGAACCCACCGGGGACCGGGGACCGACCGACACCGACACGGGGACCGAACCCACCGGGGACCGGGGACACAAGGTCCCCCTCCGGCGGAAGACGACCACGAAGACCAGGACGAAGAGCAAGGGGAAGCGCGGCCGGTCCGGCACTCCGCAGACACAGCGCCCGCCTCGCGAGCTGGAGCAGTCGGTGGAACAGCTCGTCCAGCAGGTCCGCCCCCACGTCCCCGCCCTGCTCGAACGGGATGGCAACGAGTCCGTCACCCGGGTCCAACTGCGGGAGATCCTCCGCCGCGAGGGCCTGAAGGGCGGCCGGAACGACCGGCTGAGCCTCGTCCTCCAGGAGCTGCGGCGCGACGACACCACCAAGACACGGAGCACCGTCCGATGAAGACCTGCCACCAGTTCGACACCGTTCGTGCGGAGTACGAGCGTGAGATCGGCTTCATGCTCGCCCACTCCAAGCGGCACGAGGGCAGGCCCTCGGCGAAGTCCAGCGCAACGCAGGCTGCCTCGACGAAGCAGCGGATGGCCCGCGCGCTCAACAGTCACGTCGGGCGCTGCTCCGAGTGCGGCTGAACCAGCAAAGCCCCAGCTCAACACCCCTATCCGCAACAGGTGGCCTGGTTCTGTGCCGGGCCGCCGCCCCGCTCCAGGAGACACGCAGTGGTTCCGCGTCCCCATCGCTCTTCCGAGCCCACCGCCGCCGAGGCCAGCGCCTGGGCGGACGTCCTGGTCCGCCGGCGGCTCCTGCACGCCGCCGTCCTCGTGCCGACCGGCCACTGGCTCATCCAGGACAGGCCCGACGGACCCGTCCGCGTCCTCGGAGGGGCGACCGACGTCGTCGCGCTGGCGGCGACCATCCAGCACCACACCCGCACCGTGAGGCCCGAAATCCGATGACGAACTCCACCCAGAACGGCACCACCCCGGAACCTGCCCGCGACCCCAACTCGATCTCGGGGCGAGCAAGATGGAGGTTCGGACACTCCCCCGAGGGGGCAGCGTCCGAACCCGTCCCCGCCCCTGGGGTGGCGGGGCCCGACTGGCACCAGGGGGCGCCAGTCGGGAAGGCTGCGACCGAGAGCGGATCGCAGCCAAAAGCCGCCCCCAAAGGGCGGCCGAAGGGGCGAGCGCGTCCGCGCGACAAGAAGCAGCGTCGCGCGCACAGTGTCCGCCTCAACCCGTCCGAACTCTCTCTCATCCAGGCCGGAGCAGAAGCCGCCGGTATGAGCGTGGCGGGCTTCCTCGCCTACGCCGGGCTGGCCATGGCCCGCGACCAGTCCCGTACCGCCGCTGCCATCGCCACCGAACGCGATGTGCTCACCGAACTGTTCGCGATGAGGCGGCAGCTCGGCTGGGCCGGCAGCAACCTCAATCAAGCCGCCAAGATCCTCAACTCCGGCGGTGACGTTCCCCAGCTGACCCAGGTGGTGGCCGACGTCCACCGAGCGGCCGACGCGGTGAGGATTGCGGCCGAGAAGGTAGCCAACCGGCAGGCAGACGAGGCGCCTTGATTCCACAGATCCACAAGCAGGGCAGCCACACCCTGGGCCTGCTGTACTACCTCTACGGCAAGGGAACCCACGAGGAACACGTCGATCCACATCTCGTCGCCTCCTTCGACGGCATGTCACCTGACCCCGGACGCGATGCGACAGCTACCAAGAAGGATCTCGGGCAGCTGCTCGACCAGCCCCTCCATCTCCTTGCCGCGGATCAACGCCCCGACAAGCACGTGTGGCACTGCTCGGTGCGTGCTGCGCCTGACGACCCGATCCTGACCGACGACCAGTGGGCGGACATTGCGCGTCGCATCGTCGCCGCTACGGGGATCGACCCGCGCGACGGCGCGGGCTGCCGCTGGGCCGCCGTGCGGCACGCTGGCGACCACATCCACATCGTTGCCACCCTCGTGCGCGAAGACGGCCGACGCCCCGACCACCACCGATCCGGCAAACGGGCGCAGGCTGAAGCCCGTCTCATCGAGAAGGAACTCGGGCTCCGGCAGATCGCCCCCGGCGACGGCACCGCCGCACAGCGGCCCACCAGTGCCGAACGGCACAAGGCCGAACGCCAGGGTCGCGAGCGCACCGCCCGCGAGGAGCTGCGCGAGACGGTACGGCGCGCGGTGTCCGGTGCGAGGAGTGACGAGGAGTTCTTCGACCGGCTCGCCGCCGCCGGACTCCTGATCCGTAAGCGCGCCGCGCCCTCCGGAGACCTCCTCGGATACAAGGTCGCTCTGCCCGCCGACCTGAACAAGGACGGCGAGCCGGTGTTCTACCCCGGCGCGCGCCTGGCCCCCGACCTGTCGCTGCCCCGCATCCGGGAGCGCTGGGCTGGCGACACCGGGACCGATCCGACGCCACGGCGGGAGGACACGGTCCGTACGGGGCCCGGCACCCCGGCCTCCGCCCGCCGCAGGACGGCATCGGCCGCGTGGCAGGCCGTGCTCATCGTCGAGCACGGCGACGACGCGGTCGCCGCCGCCCACATCGCCGCCGCCGGCGAGGTCCTGGATGCGCTCGCGAAGACCTCCGCCGCACACACCCGCCGCGAACTGCGAGACGCCGCAACAGCGTTCGAGCGGGCCTCCCGCTCCCACGTACGCGCCGTACGCGGACATGACCGTGCACTGCGGCAGGCCGCCCGCGAACTGGTCCAAGGCGGCACCGCCCTCGGCCGCGGTGAGGACGGCGCCACCACCGCGATGGCGATCGACATGCTGTTCTTCCTCATCACCGCCGCCGCGCACTGGCACGCGAGGAAGGGCCACGCCCAGCAGGCCGAAGCCGCCGCCCGGGCCGCCGAGCACCTGCGCTCCGCCTACCAGGCCGCCTCCGCCGAGCCCCTCGGCGTGCTCTACCAGCGAGGACGGCGTCTGAGCCGGCCGATGCTCCAGCGGCAGACTGTGCTGCTGCGCGAGGCGCTGCCGGAGCTGGCCGAGCAGATCCTGGCCGAGCCCGGCTGGTACGCCCTGGCCGCGACCATCGCGGAAGCCGAAGCCGCCGGCCACGACCCGGCCGCCCTTCTGTCCGACGCCGCACAACGCCGCGAACTCGACACCGCGGACTCTGTCAGCGACGTGCTCGTGTGGCGGATGCGGCGCACGGCCGACCTGCCCGCCGACGCTTCCGGCCTGCCCGAGACCAGCACCGCAGGGGGCCGGTCCGCAACGCGCAGGACGACGTCCAGGCCCTCCGCACCCAGCAGGCGACGCAGCGGGGAGGAGATATCGCGTAAGACTCGGTGAGCCCGCCGGCGTCGGCACGCGGTCTCAGCGCATCGCAGAGAAAAAAGAAGGGACAGCGCCACCGCTCCGCTCGCAACCCACAGCATCGCCGTACGCCACACCGGACCTCGGCGGCGCCCAGGTCCGCGATGCGGGGCGTTGGCGCTGGTGCACACGCAGGACGGAAGGGCATGGCACCGGTGCGGCGTGTCGAGCCAGTAGCCGTCGCGAAGTTGAGCGGTCACAAGAGACGACGTGTCGTTCGGGCACACCCCGGCAACGTCACCCCGCCGCACGGAGACGGGCTCCATGTCCAACACGTCATCCTGCAACCGAGAAGCAGGAACAACCCTGGTGACCAGGCCGAAGGCGACTGTGGACTTTGTGAATTGAAACGACCGGGGGCGTAAGGCACGATCATGAAACGAGCAGGACGAGGTGACGAGGTAGAGGAGGACGCCAGGGTGTTTCACCGGATACGCCGCCGGGCGAAGGGACCGAGCGAAGCTCAGAGGCAATTCGCCGAGCTGGCGGCCCGGCTGCAGGGCCAAGTCCCGCCGGGCTTTGGAGTGCCGGCAGCCGAACCGGAGCCCGCCGAGCCGACCGGCGTGGTGGACGACTTCCTGCCGCCGGAGCTGCGCGTGCCGAGCCACGACCAGCTCGACGGCAAGATGATGCCGTGGAAGCAGCCCCTCGTCCTCGACGGCGAGATGGCCGCCTGCGCAGAGTGCGGCGCGTACCGGGACTGGCTCATCCTCTCCACCCGCGACCAAATCTGGCTGCGGTGCCGGGCCGGCCACCAGCAGCAGGAGACCCGCCTCGACACGGCCTGGTACAACCGCAACAGCGGACCGGCGGACGCGACGCACGCCACGTTCGAGGACTGCCTGCGCCACCTCGGGCACTGACCACCACTCCTACGACCCCACCGGGCCCGCGGGCCCGCACTGACCACCCGTCGCCTAGCACCAAGGGGTCAGTTCCGCCATGCGCGTTCGCGTCGCCACCACCGCCCTCGGCATCACCGCCGTCCTCCTCGCCCTGCCCGGGTGCTCGACCGAAACCACCGGGGACAAGCACCAGACCACCTCCTCCGCCCGGACCGGGAAACCCGCCGACGCGGTCCAGAAGCCGACCGCGCTCGGGTCGGCCGCGCTGGAGTCACGCCTACTCGACCAGAGCGACCTCGGCAGCGGCTACTTGCGCAAGCCGGAGCGTCCCGCCCAGCACGATGACGTCACCGTCATCGGCTGCCCTGCCCTGAGCGAGCTGGGCGGCGACGCCGCGACCGGCGGCACGCTCACCTTCCCCCACAGGGCGAAGGCAGCCTTCACCTACGGCGGCAGCTCCTCGGAGATCTCCGAGGAGCTGTACAGCGACAGCGCGAAGAAGCTGTCCGACGGCATCGGCCGGATCTTCGACGCTATGACCGGCTGCCCGACCTATCGGGTCGTCACGGGAGGCACCCCGATCGACATGGCCTCGCAGAAGCTGCCTGCGCCCCACGGCCTCGGTGACGAGCAGTGGAGCCAGCTCCTGACGTTCTCCGCCGGAGGACGGAGCACCGTGGTCAAGCAAACCGCGATCCGCGACGGCAGCCTGCTGCTGATCGTCTCCGGCTCCCCGGCCCTCGTCGACCGCCACCTCGACAAAGCCCTCGCCAAGGCCACAGCAGTCAGCTAACCGGCCTTCGACGCACTGCTGCCCCCGACCGGACGGTCGGGGGCAGCAGCGCTGTGTGGCTCGCCCACTACACGGTTCGGCAGGTTCTCAACGGGACGTGATCCAGGCTGCGAGCCCGCTCCCCGTCGTCGTGACGAAGGCTGTGACGCCGGCCGCCACCAGCCAGGGCGAGATGCGTTGAACGACGACGTGCACGCCACCGCAACGGACTTCAAGGACTGGCTGCTGGTTATCTTCGGATCGAGGCATATAGCCATTCAGCCGCACGAGAATGTGGCACCGCTACGCCATACCTTGGCCATCTTGCCCCACTTCAACGAGCCGTCGAATACCACATGTTGAGCGGCACCGATACGCCAAAACGTGGCCACCTTGCCCCATTCGAGGCTCTGGAAATACGACGTGCGGAACCTGCACCGCTACAACCACTCGCCCCCCACTTTGCCGCCGTGGAGCCGGGCAGGCACGACAGCTTGCGCCTGTCCCCAGGGTCACCACCCGCCTCCGATTCGATGAATCGCCCGAGTCACGGAGGGAATGCCAGAAGCCCGGTCCTCCATGGAGGACCGGGCTTCTTCTGTTGGGTCGAAGGGCGCCTTCGATCGCTAGGCCGGCGCCCGCAGCAGTCGCTCCTGGGTGGCCTCGGGCAGCACCCTGCGCAAGACCGGTGCGGTCGAACTGAGGGACGCGGCGAAGGCTGCCACGAGGTCGTGCGGGACGCTGGCGGCGAAGGAGGCCGCCCACAGGCACGGTGCGCCGAGTACAGGCTCGGCCCACGCCTGCCATCCGGCCGGTCCCTCCGCGTCAGGCTCGGCGGCCAGGACCCGGGGGTCGGCGTCCTGGATGAGGGGCGGTACCTCGCCGAGGCTGATGTGCGAGGTGAACGTCGGGTCCGTCGCTGCCGCCCGGGGCTGATCGATGTCGCGGAACCATCCGTGTGCGGCGACAGCGTCGAGGACCAGCTCGGGTCCGGCAAGCGGCACGACAGGCTGATCGCGGGCGTCGAGCGCGACGAGGAAGTCGGCCACCGCCTCGCCGGGGACGTCGCGGGTGAAGTAGGCGGACCATTGCGCGAGCGGACTGCTCGCCTCGGCGCGTGCGGAGATCTGCCAGGCGACCGGAAGCTCTCCCAGGTGGAAAGGTTCGTCCGCCAGGCCCCACTGGGCCCAGCGCAGAGCGTCGGGGCTGACGTGCAGGACGGTGCTGCGCAAGACCTGGCGGTCCTCCGGCGCCTCGTCCGGCTCGTGCCGTCCGCGGACGATCGTCAGGCTCGACCAGCCCAGGCCGGCGAGCGTGTCGGCGACGGCGTCGTAGAGGCGCCCATCATCACCGGCCAGGTGCCGGGGGCCGACCCAAAACGCGGGCTGGCCGCCGCGCGGGGTGGTCGGGTCAAGCGGGAAGTCGGGGTACAGGGGCGCCTCCAAGGGCTCGGTGCGGGTCTAGTTGCCGCCGGCACGGCGGCGGGGGCGGCGCGGGGGTGCCTGGACGGGGCCCTGCCACGTCAGCTCGATGGCGACCTCGGGTGGCAGGTGGCCGAGCTGTGCGTTCTCGTCACGCCCTTCGGCGAGGTAGACGACGGTCTTGCCGGTCTCGTCCACCGACTGCACGACCTGCGCCAAGCGGTGTGCCATCGGAAAGAAGGGGTTCATGGCCTGGCGGACCGGAGCACTCCGGTCGCAGCCGGACAGCATGTCGATGAGGTCACCGACGGTCATCTCCGGGGACGTCACTAAAAGCCTCCTGAGGTACGAGGAAACGGGGAGCAGTGGAAACGGGTCGGCGGCCTGCAGACGGCCGACCGCTCGCAGGGCTCCGGCTATCTGTCGGTTTCCGCGCCGTCATAGGAGACGTGAAGTCTCCAGCACCCGCGCCACGGCGGCGGCGACGATGTCGGCCGGCGTCTCGGTGTCGAACGACAGCTGGTAGCCGCGCACCTTGGCCGTGCCGGTGACGGCGATCTTCCATCCCTCGCCGTCCGTGCCGGGGCGGCCGAGCGGGAACCAGCCGAGGTAGAACCGGCCGTCCTTGGAGCTGACGTGCACGTCCGCGCGGTCATCCACGATCAGGTGGAAGTCCTCTGCAGAGAACTGGTCCATGACCAGCGTGGGCTGACCGGGACCGAGCTGCCACTCGCGCAGCCGCAGGGCTTCGACGGTGGTGGAGAAACCGCGGCCCACGGGCTCTACGGTCACGGGCAATCACCTCTCTGACCTGGGGTTTCTTGCAAGGTCGTCTACGTTGACATGCCCTCACGCACGTTGGCCAGTCTTTCCGCGATCTTTCCTGTCTGCCCCCGGCGAACTGTTGTTCCGAGTCTTTTCGCGTCGAACTCACCAAGCCACCCCAAGGAAAGGGGTGGCCGACCGGGGGCCTCTAGGTGCATGCTGGCCCGTTTCCCCTTGTGAGGAGAAGTACATGGAGATCCGGTCGCTTGAGGAGTTGCGCGCTGCGGATGATCTGTCGCTGGCGTTCAATCCCTACGGGCTCGGCGGCCGTATGAAGCCCGAGGACGCTGCGGAGTTCCAGCAGCGTCAGATCGCCGACTGCGACCTGACGGCGGGTGTCGCGGCTGGAACACGCGACTCCTTCGAGCGGCTGCGCACCGTCTTCGCCTACGGCGTGCTGTGCTACGACGTGTACACCATCGTCGGCGACCAGGCGCTCCTCATCTACGAGCAGGCGTTGCGAGACCGCTTCTTGGAGTGGTGCGCCGGCACCATCACCTTCCGCGTCCCCCAAGCCCCGGACGTCTCCTACACCGTCACGTCGTACGACGACGTCAAGAAGCGCGCAGACAGAATGACGCGACAACGCGCGAAGCTGGTCGTCGCCAACCAGGCCATCGAGTTCAACGGGATGCTGCACGGGCTCCGCCTGTGGGCGCGTACGGCGGGCCTGCTCCACGGGCGGCGCAGCCGCGTGGTCGAAGAGGCGCTGGCCAAGCTGCGTAACTACGTTGCCCATCCCTCCGGCCACCACATCGACACCCCCGTCGAGGCGGCCCGAAGCGTCCGGGATCTGGCGGAACTGATCAACCAGCTGTGGGGGCACGCCACTCCCGGTGGGCGCCTGTACCCAGCCCCTCTGCGCCGGGAGATCGCCGTGCTGAGCTGGAACGGTTCCGGACGGGCTCGGATGGAGCCCGCCCACGCTCTCACCGTCCCTGGCCCCATGGAAGGTCAAGAGGACGACGAGTACCAGCACGTCGTGGTACGCGCCATCCCCTTCGTACCGGGCAGTCGCTGGGACGATGCTCACTGGGCAGAGTTCGACACCCGCTACGAGACCACCCGGTTCCCAACGGATTATCTGTGGGGGCCGGGCACCCGCCAGGAGGCCCAGGCGTGGCTGGAGCAGGAGCGTCCCGAGGGGGACAGCGTCGACTTCACCGACCGGGTGTTTCTCGTCCAGGACCACGGACGCCTGCTGCCGCCGATGCGCCCGGCCGTAGCGGCTGGGCTACCCGACGACGAGCGCCTCGGAGTCTGGCATACCGTGCGAGCCGACTTTCCCGACGACGCCTTCGCGCACGTCCGAGGCGCCGGAGATCGCAGCGCCGGTCATGCCCGCCGCCCCGGTAACTGTCCTGCCTGTTCTGCTGAAGTCCTTGGCTCCGGCTCCTACGACCAAGCCCTTCGCGCTGCTGCAGCCACTCTCGGACCAATCCAGGCGGTACAACTGCCCTCCGTCCGGCTGCCCTTCTCTACCTTCTGGCCCGACCGACCGTGAGCAGTACAACGCGAGGAGACGGGTGGATAGGCCAACAACGCCAGTCGCCATCAGCATGGCCGTGAAATCACCCTGACGACGGGAGTCAAGCAGATCGGCGGCCCACCGCCCGGCGTCAGGAAGGATCGGGCGGCCGGCGACGAAGCGTCCGGCAGGGAACTGTCCGAGGTCAGAGTTCTTGCCCGAACAGCGGCACATCACCGGGAGTCAGATCGCTCCTGACACGCTCCAGCCGCACGGGGTGGCGCCAGCGGCCAGCCGCGTCCAGGGACACGTCGACCGCGACCTCCGCGACGACAACCGGCTCGACCAGCCGTACGGCGAGCTGCTCCCGCGACCCCCAGCTCGCGCTGAAGGTCCACCCCGTCCAAGGGTGCGCGGGTCCGCCCGGCTGGAGTTCGGCGGCCAGGGCTTGGCGGACGGCCAGGTTCAGGACGGTGGTGCGTCCGGTGTACTGGAGCCGACCGTCGGTGTCGAGGCGGCCGAGCAGGGCCGTGGTGGGTGCAGCCAGGGCGCCGGTGACCGCGCCGATCACGGCCTCGGTCGTATGCCGGGACCGGTATTTGCGCCACGCCCTGAACCCGGGCAGGTACCGCTGGTCCAGCGCTTGAAGACGAGCCCCTCCAATCCGACCGTCGACCACTCCAGCCAGTCGGTGGCCTGCTTGGGGTCGGTGGTGGAGGGACACAGGGTCCAGGGAGCCTGTAGGCGGTGGTCGGCGAAGAGCTGTTCTAGTGCCGCACGGCGAGCCCGGTAGGGCTGCGCGGTCAGGTCGGCGCCCGCCCGCAGCAGGTCGAAGGCGACAAAGTGGGCCGGCCACTGCTCGACGGCACGGACAGCGGTCGCTGCCCTGCGGTGCGCACGCTGCTGAAGACGCTCGAAGGACAGCCGGTCGCCCTCCCACACCACCAGTTCCCCGTCGAGCGCCGTGTCGTCGGGCAGCTGCGAGGCCGCGGCGACGATCTCGGGAAAGGCCGCCGTCAGGTTCCCGCCTCGGCGGGAACGGATCAGGACCCGGTCGCCGGGCCACCGTCCCAGCAGCGCCCGGTAGCCGTCCCATTTCGGCTCGGCCGCGTGGTCCGGGTGGAGCACGGGGTCGGGTGTGGGGGTGGCGAGCATCGGCTCCGGCAGGGACCAGGTCGAGGACATGGTCGAAGGTGTTCCACCGTTAGCAGGCGACGGGGGCGGTGTCGCCCGGTCAGCGGATGGCGGCAGGGCCTTGTCCGGGTGCGCGGTCTGTACGTCGGCAGCGGAGTCCATCAGGAGATCGTGGTCCGCCAGGACGCGCCAAGTTCCGCGAGCTGTCCACGAAGTACGCCGCGCTGCTCCTCCAGGTCCTGCGAGGCCGGCGACAGGAGATAGACGTTGTCGCGGTACAGGCGGAACCCGATGCGCTCCCACCCTTGAGTGATCTTGGCGTTCACGCGGTCCCACTCCGATCTGTCCGTCAGACGCTGACTGCTGAGGTCGGTGATACCGGGTGAGCAGGCGATGGCCCGGCAGCCGGGCATGAGCCGGTGGATCGCCTCGCAACCGAGTACGGCCGCCAGGCCGTGCCCGCGCCACTGCGGATCCAGCGTCACGCGATCCATGACGAGCAGTGCGGAACCGACGTACGCCAGCAGCTCGCCGACCTCGCGGGTGAAGGATCCCGTCTGCGGGTCGAGGAGGACCTGGGCGATCTCGTACAGCTCCTCGGACTCCTCCCCCATGGCCCAGTAGGCATTCCGGCCGCGGTCGAGATGCACCCGGTAGAAGGTCATCGACCCGACGACGACGTCCTCTGTCGTGCACGACGGGCATCCTGCGGTGGCGCAGCCGCTGCCCTCCTGCGGGCTCTGCCCGCCGTCATGCGTACGCCGGCGGTGCAGGACGGCGACGTTCCAGCACTCCAGTGTGTCGGACTGCGGGGTGTCCCAGAGTTCGTCGTCGTAGGAGATGCGCAGGTGCAGCTCGGCGGGGTCGCCGGGCAGCGACGGGGACTCGATCACCGCGGCAGCGTAGCGGGCACGCGCGTTCGACTGCCTTTCGCCTGCTCCGCGGGCCTGCCGCGTGTCAGCGAGAGGTGCCGGGCGACTTCGGGCAGGGCAAAGCAGACAGACCGGCGCCCGTCGTGGTCGTCCAGACCGCCACAGCTCCGGCCGGAGCAGTCAACCGCAGTCGGTTGCGAAGGCTCGTGGGAGTGACATGACCCTCGGCGGCTTGCATTTCTCGCACAAGGAATCGAACATGTGTTCATGCACGTCGTTTCGCCTGGTGAGCGAGGGACTCCGGAGACGACCGGAGTCCAGTCCGGCACACTCTCCAGCCTGCTCCCGGGCGGGCAGCTGCCCCACGGCGCGGTGGTGAGCGCCGGGGGCGACCTGCCCCTGCTGATCGCGTTGGCCGCGGAGGCCGCCGCCGACGGCGGGGCCTGGGCAGCCGTCGGTTTGCCGCAGCTCGGCGGACTGGCTGCGGCGGATGCCGGTCTGGATCTGGCGTGCGGGCTGGCCGTGCCCGAGCCGGGACGGCGGTGGCCCGAGGTGCTGGCGACGGTGTGCGAGGCGGCGCCGGTGGTCTTGCTCGGCCCCGTCGGACAGGTGGCCCTGCGCACCAGCCGCCGCATTGTGGCACGCGTGCGGCGTTCCGGTACGACGTTGCTGACCTGGCAGGACTGGCCGGAGGCACAGCTGCGGCTGCGGGTGGCCGAGGCCCGCTGGGACGGGCTCGGGGACGGCTTTGGTCTGCTCGCCGGCCGCCGTATCCGTCTGGTGGTGGCCGGTCGGGGCGCGGCGACGCAGCCGCGCCATGCCGAGGTGTGGCTGCCCGGGCCGGACGGCTCGGTGGAGCTCATCGCCGAACCCGCTGCCATCGCCGGCGCGAATGTGGTGCCGCTGCGGCCCGTCACCGCGGGGTGAGCCGGCCGTGCGTGCACTAGTGATCTGGGCGATGGACTGGCCGGTGGTGGCCGCCGGTGCGGATCAGGCCGAGCCCGTGGCGATCATCGCGCGGGAGCGGGTGCTGGCCTGTTCGAAGGAGGCCCGGCGACAGGGAGTGAAGCGCGGGATGCGGGTACGCCAGGCATCCGGGCGCTGCCCCCAGCTCAGGCTGCTCGATCGGGACCCCGAAGCGGAGACGCGTGCGTTCGAGCCGGTGCTGCGCCTGCTGGAGAAACGGATCGCTCCGCACATGGAGGTCCTGCGCCCCGGCCTGATCGCTCTGCCCTCGCGCGGACCCGCCCGGTACTTCGGCGGCGAGCCGGCCCTCGTGGAGCACATCTCCACCGTGCTCCACGACGCCGCGATCGAATCGCGTACTGGAGCGGCGGACACCGTGTTCGCCGCCGCTCTGGCGGTACGCGCCGGGCAGGGTGGCCAGCTGGTGCCGGCTGGGCAGACGGCCGACTTTCTGGCTCCGTATCCGGTGGGGGTGTTGGGCCGTCCGCGGCTTTCTCAGCTGTTGCCCCGCTTGGGCATCTCCACCTTGGGGGCGTTCGCGGCGCTGCCGAGTGATCGGGTGCTGGGCCGGTTCGGCCATGATGCCGCCGCGGCACAACGCACCGCCCGGGGCCTGGAGGCCCGGCCGCTCAACACGTCGGGGGCGGACGTGGACTACAGCGTGTCCGAGGCATTTGAGCCGCCCGAGGACAACCTTGAGCCGGTCGCGTTCATCGCCAAAGCCCTCGCCGAACAGCTCCATGTCCGCCTCGCGGGGGCCGGCGCGGTGTGCGCCAGGCTGCAGGTCGAAGCGGAACTGATGGACGGGCGGCGGCTGTCGAGGGTGTGGCGGCACGAGGGGCGCCTTTCTGCGCTGGCGGTGGCCGAGCGCGTGCGCTGGCAGATCGCCGCCTGGGCCGAGACCGGACAGCTCGACGCCTCCGCGGCGGGGATCACCGCACTGCGCCTGGTCCCGGAGGGGCTGTCGGCGGCCACCGGCAGGCAGTCGTTGCTGTTCGGGCCGCGGATCGCGCCAGAGGAACTGGAGCACGCCGCAGGACAGCTGCAGGCGATGCTCGGCCATCGCGCGGTGGTGCGCCCAGAACTCGCCGGAGGCCGCGGGCCGGACGAGCGGATCGTGCACATCCCGTACGGCGATGCGCGTGCGCGCCCGTTGGTCGAGGGGACGTGGCCGGGCCGGCTGCCAGCCCCGCATCCGGCGGTCGTCTACCCCACCCCGCGCCCCGCTCAGCTGGTCGGGGCCGATGGCGGCACGGTCGGGGTGAGTGGACGCACCCTGCTCACCCAGGCCCCGGCCACGCTGTCCATCGAGGGCGGCGCGCCGATGGCGGTGACCGGGTGGACCGGACCGTGGCCGGTGCTGGAGGACTGGTGGATCCCCGCGCAGGCCCGCCGCCTGGCGCGTCTTCAGGTCGCCTGCGCGGACGGCCGAGCCTGGCTGCTGCACATCCAGGACGGCCGCTGGGCGGTGGAGGCCCTCTATGGCTGACCCTCGCGGGAGGGTGCTGGACTTCCCCGGGACGCGTGCCGCGCCGGCGCCCGTGGGCGGCGGCTGGGCAGAGTTGCACGTGCACTCCGCCAGTTCGTTCCTCTTCGGCGCCAACCACGTGGACGCGTTGGTCGCCGAGGCCGTCCGCCTCGGCGTCGAGGCCCTGGCGATCACCGACACCAACGGGCTGTACGGCGCGAGACGTCTGGCGGAGGCCGCGAGCGCTTACGGCATCGGCAGCATCTACGGCGCCGAACTCACCCTGGACCAGGGCCTCGGGTCGATCGTGGTGATCGCCCGCAGCCTGCTGGGCTTCACCCGCCTGTCCGCGGCGATCAGCGCCGGGCAGCTGGCGGGCGCCAAGAACGCGCCGGTCTACGACCTCGACGCGCTCTCGGCTGCCGCGTACGAGGGAGAGTGGGCGATCCTCACCGGCTGCCCCGTCGTCGGCGAGGCGGCCTACGACAGCGACGCCGTCCACGCCCGGATGGACCGGCTGGTGGACCTTTTCGGCCGCACCCATCTGCACGTCGAACTCGTCGATCACCGCCTGCCTGAAGACGGCCCGCGCAACGCCGCCCTGCACGCGGCGGCGCAGCGATGGCGGCTGCCGGTGGTGGCCACGAACGCGGTCCGCTACGCGGCCCCGCGCTCTGCACGGCTGGCGGCGGCGCTGACCGCACTGCACCGCCGCGAGAACCTCGACACGGCCATCGGCGAACTGCCGCCGGCCCCGACGGCGCATCTGCGCACCGCCGAGGAGATGAGCATCCTGATGGCCCGCTACCCGCAGGCCGTCGCGTCCACTGTCGACCTCGCCCGTAACAGCGTCATCGACTTGAACAAACTGCGCCCGCAGCTGCCGGACTTCGAGGTGCCCCCCGGGCACACCCCCGACACCTATCTGCGCCACCTCGCCGAGCAAGGATGCGCCCGCCGCTACGGGCCGCGCAGCGACCCGGCAGCCGGGCCGGCGTGGAAGCAGCTCGACTACGAGCTGTCCGTGATCAACGACATGGGCATGCCCGGCTACTTCCTGATCTGCTGGGACATCACGCGGTACGCGGCCGAGCGGGGGATCTGGTGCCAGGGGCGTGGCAGCGCCGCCTCCTCGGTGGTCTGCTACGCGCTGGGCATCACCTCCGTCGACGCCCTCAAGCACGGCCTGCTCTTTGAGAGATTTCTGCACGCCGAAAAGACTGACCCGGACATCGACATCGATTTCGAGAACGACCGACGCGAGGAGGTGATCCAGTACCTGTACGCCAAATACGGCCGGTCGCACTGCGCCCAGGTGGCGAACCTCATCACCTACCAACCTCGCCTGAGTGTGCGGTTCCCTGTCAAGTTCAGCGTGTTGGAGCACCACTGCGATTTTTGCCAGCCAGTCTGCGGTGGGCGTGCGCTGACCGGCATCTGGCTCCCGCTCGCCGCGAGCTCGCCGCAGCCCTGACCTGGTGGTGCTGCGTCCGCCCATGGCCAAGAACCGCTCTTGCCACGGCCATCAGGCAGACGCCGGCGACCCCGACCTCCAGGAAGAGCTGCGGCACGCCCGCGAAGAGGTGCGGCGGCTGCGCGAACAAGCCACCCCGCCTGTAGCACCCACCAAGGGACCGGAGATCCTCGACAGGTGACCTCCTCAGCACCAACGGTCCGGCGCTCCCTCGTCGCGGTCGGCTCGTTCCTCTCGCTCGTCCTGGCCTTGCTGCTGGGCACCGCCGGCCCCGCGTCCGCTCACGCCACCCTGCTCTTCACCAGCCCCGCCGCGGACGCCACGGTGGCCGACTCGCCGAAGTCGCTGGTCCTGGTCTTCGACCAGCCAGTCAGCCTGAACGGAAGCTCTGTACACGTCGAGCCCTCGGCCCACCTGGGCAAAGCCGCGCTCAGCCAGGGCAACCAAGCGGTCACCGTGCCCGTCCGCTCCGCCCTGCCCGAGGGCGTGCACACCGTGGACTGGCAGGTCACCGCCCGCGACGGCGACGTCATGACCGGCAGCTACCGCTTCGCCGTCGGCCCCCGCACCATCGCCCTCACCTCCGGCCAGACCACCGCCGCCAAGGACGCCACCCCCACCACGATCCTGCGCTGGCTGCTGTTCGCCGCCCTCGCGGTCATGCTCGGCGAGGCGGCAGGCCGACGCCTCACGGTCCGAGTCCCCGACATCCCGGCCCGGCGGCCCCGTTCCTGGGCCCTCCCCGTCACGCTCGTCGGCACCGCTGCCGCACTCGCGCTGGCGGCCCTGCAGCTCGGGGACGGCTCGTTCTCCTCCCTCACCGGCACGCGGCCCGGCGTCCTGTCCCTGGTCGAGGTGACTGGCTTCGCCCTCGCCTCCGTGGCCGTGCTGGTGCGCCGCCGGGTCTGGGCGGTCATCCCGCTCGCCGCGGTCCTGGTCGCCGAGGCGCTGCGTGCCCACCCGCAGGCCGAGCAGGCCGTCGGGGGTCCGCTGCTGACGTTCGTGCATCTCACGGCCGCCGCCCTGTGGGCCGGAACGCTGCTGCACGTGCTGCGCACGGTGGCCGTGTGGCGGGGCGAACGTTCCCCCCGCCGCGCCCTGCTGCTCTCGTACGCCCGCCTCGCCGCCTGGCTGTTCGCTGCGGTCGTCGTCACCGGGCTGATCTCCGCGCTCCTCCTCGTCCCGCTCGACGACCTCGCCACGACGACGTACGGGCAGGTGCTGCTCGCCAAGATCGCCCTGGTCGCCGTCGTAGTGGGCCTGGCCCTCGCCGCCCGCCGTCGTCTACGTCGGGTGGGGAAGGCCTCTCCACAACGTCCGGCCCTCGTCGAGACCGGCGTGCTCGCCGTCGTCCTCGCCGTCTCGGCCACGCTCACCGTGCTGTCCGCCCCGGCCGACGCCAACCGAGCCCTGCCCTTCGCACCACCACTGGACGGCCCCGTCGTGCCCGCCGGCACCCGCGCCGGGGAGATCGGCATCAGCGCCCGCGCCGCGACCGGTCGCCTCGTCATCGACTTGACCGCGCCGCAGATCGGCGGCAGCGAAAAGCAGTCGTACGAATTGAAAGCCACCCTCGCCGACCCGCGCGGCACCCGCCGGGCTCTGAACCTTCGCGGCTGCGGCACCGGCTGCTTCTACACACCCGTCAGCTGGCGGGAGGGCACCAGCCGCCTCACGCTGACCGCCTCCGCGGGCGCCGAATGGGCCGGCGGCCGCGCGGGCCTCGCCATCACCTGGCCGCCCCGCCCGGACACGGCCCTGCTGCGTGAGACCGTCGCCGCCATGAAAAAGGTCCCCACCTTCACGCTTCACGAGCTGGTCACGAGCAACACCGCCCGCGGACTCGGCGACCTTGCGAAGCTGCCGATCACAGGCAGGGAGTTCCTTGCCTCCGAGCCGTACGGCAGCGGCACCGCTCCCGTGATCACCCGCCTGCCGGACGAGAACGGCCATCGCCGCCTCGCCCTCGCCTATCCCGCCGAGCACACCCAGCTCACCCTCACCGTCGACGAGAACGGCCGGATCGTCCACGAGACGCTGACCGCACCCAACCACCTCGTCACCCGAACTTTCGTCTACCCGGAGGCGGAGGAGGAAGGGCCGTGACCACTGAGCCTCCGGGTGAAGCCGCCGGCTCGCCTACTGGAACTGCCTAAAATCAGCAGCGATGGGGAGCCGGATACCGCACACGGCCCGCGAGACGCGCTGGACCACGCGCATCGCGGCGCTGTGCCCTGCCCTGGCCGTGTTGCTCGCCGCGCTGGTGATGTGCCTGGGACTCGTCGCCCACGACCAGAGCACCCCGCCGACAACCGCCTCCATGACCGCCATGTCCGCCGCTGCTGTCCCGACGAACATTTCGACCGAACGGCACACAGCAAAAGCCTCGCACCCGGCTGGCTGTCCCGCCGGCGACATGTGCTGCAACGGCGCCGTGCACGGCGTGCACGGCGTGCTGGCCGTGCCTGCCCAGCCCTTGCAGGCGGTCCTGTCCCGTATGCCGGATCTCCCCAGGCAGCCGGACGCCCCCTCGATCTTCCCTGGGATTGCGCCGACCTGCCGCGCTCCTGATCTACACGTCCTCCAGGTGCAACGGACCTAGACGGATGACCCGGCGCCATGCGTTCGCATGCGCACGCATGCCGACTTCCGCCCCTCCACCCCTTATATCTGCACCCACCGCTGCCCGGCGACACCCGCGCGGCGGGGACGAGGAAAACACCGTCATGAGCAAGACCAGCAAGAAGGCAACCGCCCAGGCACGGCGGGCCAAGATAGATGAGATGCGCCGCGCCGAGAAGGCCCGCGAGCGCCGCAACCGGATCATCACCATCACGCTCAGCTCGGTCATCGTCGCCGGGTTGGTGGGCTGGGGCGCGTACGCCATCAACAGCGCCAACGAGAAGGAGGAACAGAAGGCCGCCGCCGCGAAGAAGCCCGTCCAGGGCGAGAAGACCTGGGACGCCAAGAAGCTCGGCCGCAACCACGTCAAGGGCACCGTCAAGTACCCGGTGAACCCCCCAGTCGGGGGCGACCACAACCAGGCGTGGATGACCTGTGACGGCACCGTCTACACCAAGGCCATCCCCAACGAGAACGCCGTGCACTCCATGGAGCACGGCGCGGTCTGGGTCACGTACAACGACAAGGCCACCGACGCCGACGTCAAGACACTCGGCGACAAGGTGGCCAAGACGCCCTACACCCTGATGAGCCCGGACAAGTCCCAGTCCGGTCCCATCGTGCTGTCGGCCTGGGGCAAGCAGCTCACCGTCGACAAGGCATCCGACCCCAGAGTCGAGCAGTTCCTGACCAAGTACGTTCAGGGTGCGCAGACGCCGGAGCCTGGCGCCGCCTGCACAGGGGGCCTGACCGCCTGATGATGATCACGACAACAACGGCACCAGACGTGACGGATTCCGATTCCGACGAAACACCCGCCCGCAAGCCATCCTTCTGGCCCCGTGGGCCGTCGCCGCCGCGGCCTGGTCGCCCTCGGCCTGATCGTCTGGTTCGTGGCCGCTCCAGGCGACGACGGCACATAAGTTCCGGCCCTGGCCGGCGCCCACCTTCAGCACCCGTCCGGTCAGCCCGGCGAGCAGTCGGTCGCGGTGTGTGGTGCCGCCGCGCCGGTCGGACTCGGCGGCGATCTTCAGATACTGGGCGGCGAAGCGAAGCGCGGGTGTTGCTGTTCCTTGCGGCCAGCGGTGGTCATTCGCCCACTTTCGCGCTGTTTGTCCGCTGGGATGCCGTGGATGGTGGGGAGGAATTCCCCACAGGGCCGTGGTCTCACTCGAAGGCGCAGTTGGCCTCAGCCTGAGGCGGTCCCATGAGAGGGCGCAGGCCGGGTGTCCTGTGGGCCTGCGTCGACAGGTGCGCTCACAGGCGCAGTGTGCGGCGCAGGGCGCCGGTGAGTTCCTTGAACTTCTCCTCGGCGTGGGCGGGGTCGGTGCGGGCGGCGTCGGTGACGCAGCCGCGTACGTGATCGTCGAGCAGGCCGAGGGCGACCTCCTGCAGGGCGCGGCTGGCGGCGCTGATCTGGGTGAGGACGTCGATGCAGTAGCGGTCGTCGGTGACCATGCGGGAGATGCCGCGGATCTGGCCTTCGACCTTGTGCAGCCGGGCGAGGTGGTCGGCCTTGCCGTCGGCGTATCCCGGGGTCTGGCTGTGCGGTTCGTGGGCGTGGCGGTGGGAGGTGTGGGTGGCGGGGGTGGTGGTCACCGGGGTTCGCCTCCTTCATGCGTCGCGCCGGACACGGGGCCGGTGTAGCGCTCCGGGTCGGCGTCGAATGCAGCGGCGCAGTGGGCGGAGCAGAAGTAGTAGGTGCCTGTGCCGGTATTCCGCCACTGCGCCGCGGACCCCATCTCGATGCTCATGCCGCAGACGGGGTCGGTGACCGTGCTGCCGTCGGCGCGATGCTCGTCGGCGTGGTCGTGCGGGGCGGGGTGGTGGGGTGCGGTGGTCGCAGTGCCGCCAGTTGGGGGACGGTCGGTGGCGGATTCGACGCGGGGCCGGACGCTCGCGGGCTGGGTGTCCGGCAGCGGCTGGGCGTGCCAGCGGCGCAGCCGGGAGGCGTTGGTGACGACCGACAGGGAGCTGAGCGCCATGGCCGCGGCGGCGATGATCGGGCTGAGCCGGAGGCCCCACAGCGGATACAGGGCCCCTGCGGCGAGGGGGATGCCGACGGCGTTGTAGACCAGGGCGAAGAACAGGTTCTGCCGGATGTTGCGCATGGTGGCCCGCGACAGCCGGATCGCGGTGACCACGCCGCCGAGCGAGCCGGAGATCAGGGTGATGTCGGCGGCCTCAATGGCGACGTCGGTGCCGGTGCCGATGGCCAGGCCGACGTCGGCGGCGGCCAGGGCGGGTGCGTCGTTGATGCCGTCGCCGACCATGCCGACGGTGCGGCCCTCGCCCTGCAGCCGGCGTATCTCGTCGGCCTTGTGTTCGGGCAGTACCTCGGCCAGCACCCGGCCGATGCCGACCTGAGCGGCGATCGCCGCGGCGGTACGGGCGTTGTCCCCGGTGAGCATGACGACCTCGACCCCCAGGCGCTGCAGGGCTGCGATGGCGGCAGCGGAATCGTCCTTGACGGTGTCCGCCACGGCGAGGACCCCGGCGGGCCGTCGGTCGACCGCGGCAAGGACGGGTGTCTTGCCTGCGGCCGAGAGGTCGGCTGCGACGGGGGCCAGTGCGCTGGTGTCTATACCGACGTCGCCCAGCAGTCGGGCGGTGCCGACCAGGACGGCGTGCCCGTCGACGGTGGCCTGGACGCCCTTGCCGGTGACCGAGTCGAAGCTAGTCGCAGCCGGCCACGCCTGCCCGCGTTCGCGGACGCCGGTGACGATGGCTTGCGCGAGGGGGTGTTCGCTGTCGGCCTCGGCCGCCGCCACGAGCCGCAGCAGCTCAGTCTCGTCGATGCCGTTGGCGGTGTGGACGTCGGTTAGGACGGGTTTGCCCTCGGTGACGGTGCCGGTCTTGTCCAGCACGACGGTGTCCAGCTTGTGTGCGGTCTCCAGGGCTTCGGCGGAACGGATCAAGATGCCGGCCTGGGCGCCCTTGCCTGTTCCGACCATCACCGACAGCGGGGTCGCCAGTCCCAGGGCGCACGGGCAGGCGATGATCAGCACGGCGACCGCGGAGACCAGGGCCAGAGTGAGCGAGGGGGACGGGCCGAGGGTGAACCAGATGGTGAAGGTGCCGATGGCGATGGCGATCACCGCGGGCACGAAGTAGGCCGACACCGCGTCGGCGAGCCGCTGGATGGGGGCCTTGGACGCCTGCGCCTGCTGCACGAGACGGATGATCTGGGCGAGCATCGTGTCCGCGCCGACCTTCGCCGCGCGGACTCGCAGGGAGCCGGTGGTGTTGACGGTGGCGCCGATGACCGTGTCTCCCGTGTGCTTGGTGACCGGCATCGGCTCGCCGGTGACCATCGACTCGTCCACCGCGGAGGAGCCGGAGAGCACCGCGGCGTCGACGGGGATCTTCTCCCCGGGCCGGATGACGATCTCGTCGCCGACGGCCACGTCCTCCACCGGGGTCTCGGTCTCGGTGCCGTTCCGTATGACACGGGCGGTGCGGGCCTGAAGGCCGAGCAGGGTCCGGATCGCCTCGCCGGTGCCGGCCTTGGCGCGGGCCTCCAGCAGGCGGCCGAGCAGGATCAGGGTGAGGATGACGCCGACGGCCTCGAAGTAGACCTCGCGTACGTCTTCCGGCAGCAGGCCGGGGGCCAGGGTGACCAGCAGGCTGTAGCCGTAGGCGGCAGTCGTCCCCAGGGTGATCAGGGAGTTCATGTCGGCGGCGCGGTGGCGCAGGGTCAGCCAGCCCGTCACGTGGATCGGCCGGCCGGTGTAGAACATCACCGGTGTGATGAGTGCCAGCTGCAGCCAGTGGTTGAGCATCCAGCCGGGCACCCAGTTGGCGCCGAAGAGTTCGTGCGCCATCACGGCGAACAGCACCGGGGCGGTCAGGACCGCGCCAAGCAGCATTCTGCGGGTCAGGTCCTTGATCTCCGCCTGCCGCTCGGCGGCGTCCGCCGCCTCCGCCTCGGCCGCCGTTCGCTCCTCTCCCGCGGGCGGCCCTTCGGCCGCTGGAGCCTCAGGCTTGGTGCCGGTGCCGTGGCCATCTGAGGAAAGCGGCGGGCCTGCGGAGCCGTCGGCGGGTTCGACGAAGAGCGTGCCGTGGATCATGTTCATGCCGCAGGCGAAGCCGAACGAGCCCGGCTGGTCAGGGTGCAGCCGCACGGTGGTGCGTGCGTGGGCGGGCAACCCGGCAGCGACCTTGAGGTCGGGGAAGACGACGCGGGAGGTGCACTCTCCTGCCTCCTGTCGGTCGAAGACCAACTCCACCGGCGTCCCCTCACGGACTTTGATCAGGTCGGGACTGTAGCCGCCCCGCACCGTGATCTCCACCCGCTGCACCCCGCCTTCGACCCGGGCGGCGCCGGCCCGACGGGGCCCGAAGAAGAACCAGCCCAGCCCCGCGGCCAACAGCACAGCGGCCACGACCACCACGACGTCGAGGGCACCCACGAGCTGCTCGCCTCCCTTGTCGATTCCTCACTCCACCCTGCGCTCGCGTACCCCTGCCGGGTAGGGGCTGAACGGCCCACCGATCCGGGACCGTCCGGCCCCAGACCGCCTCATCAGGCAGCGGGACGATGAAGGTGAAAGCAAGAAGTCCCCGGGAGCCCGCCCAGCGCCCGGTCGCCGATAGCCGAAGCAGGTGAGTGGCGATGATGTTCTGGTACGCCCACGGCATGAGCGGGTGGGGCTGGTTCGGGATGTCGGTCGGCATGGTCGCGTTCTGGGCGCTGATCATCACGGCCCTCGTGCTGGTCTTCCGTGCTGTCAACCAGCCTCATGAACACACCCACACCCCCGCCGCCCCCACACCGCAGCAGATCCTCAGTGAGCGGTTCGCCCGCGGGGAGATCGACGAAGAGGAATACCAGCGTCGCCTGAACGCCCTGCACGCCGGCCCTCTCACCAAAACCTGATCACCGGCCGCACCCGGTTGCGGCCCTCTGCCCTCCGCTGAAGGAGGCCCGTGATGAACGACAAGCGCAACTACGGCATGTACACCCTTGCCGCCGCGATCGTCGTCGTCGGCGCCCTGATCGTCGGTGCGTCGCTGGAAAGCTTCGTCTGGCTCGCCCTCGTCGCGGCCTGCCCGCTGATGATGTTCTTCATGATGCGCGGCATGCACGGCCAGAACATGCAGGGCGGCCCCGATCAGCACCGCGACAACCAGGACGAAGACCCGCTGCGCAAGCACGACCAACACACCGGGCCTGGGCGGTCCTGACCGCCCCGGCCGGGCAGGGAGTGAGTGCCATGGTCGCCCTGATCGCCTCGCTGGCCGGGGCGCTGATCCTGGCGGGCATCGTCTATGACATCGCCCGCCTGATCACCCCGGACGAGCCCCGCCGCCCACCGCTGGCCCGCCTGCGTGGACGGCGCGCCGCACTGGAGGAAGCCGAACGGTGGCTGGTGGGCCTTCGCCTCCACCACCGCGTCGACGCGGACACCTACCAGCACCGCATGAGCGGCATCGCCCGCGGACAGCGCCGCATGTCTGCCGTCCCGACCCATCGCGTGGGAGGACATCATGGCTGACGCCGCATACGGACTGTGGCCGCTGGTGGTGCTCAACACCCTGCTGTTCATCGCCTTCGCCGCGAGCTTCTTCCACCCCAAGAGCAAGCGGGACTGGAGGGCGATGGGCGCCTACAGCGCTTTCATGGTGGCGCTGTTCACCGAGATGTACGGCACCCCCTTGACGATTTACCTGCTCGGCAGCTGGCTCGGCTCCCAGTTCCCGCTGCTGAAGGACACCCACGCCGGCGGACACCTCTGGAACGACCTGACCGGCTGGAGTGGCGACCCGCACCTGAGCCCCTTCCACCTGGCCAGTTACGTCGCCATCGGCGTCGGCTTCTGGCTGATCGCCGCTGCATGGCGCGTACTGCACGACGCCGCCCAGCACGACCGGCTGGCGACCACCGGCCCATACGCCCATGTGCGCCACCCGCAATACGATGGATTCCTGCTCATCATGATCGGGTTCCTGCTGCAGTGGCCCACCATCCCCACCCTGATCATGTTCCCGGTCCTTGTGTACGTGTACGCCCGCCTCGCCCGCAGCGAGGAACGCGAGGTCGCCGAGAGGTTCGGCGCCGACTGGGAGGCGTACGCCGCCCATACCCCCGCCTTCTGGCCCCGCTTCGGGAAGCGCCAGGGCGCCCCACCCGTGTCGCACGGCGACCGGCCACCCACGCCTGAGCGTCACACCAGCGCCCGGAGGTGACGGCCATGGCCGCGCTGGTCTGGATCCTGATCGCTGTCCAGCTTCTCGTCACCGGGCAGTACGCCTTCCGCCTCAGGCGTGTGCGGCATCACGGCATGACGAAGGCGCACCCGTTCCGGGGCGCGGCGTCGGCACTCGTGGCCGTCTGTGTGCTCCCACTCGTCCCGCTCCTGGCCATCGACGCACCGCCTGCGGCCTGGGGCCTCTGGGGAGTCGGCTACACCGCCGCCGCCCTGGTGCACGCGTTCGCCGACGCCTTCCGCGATATCCCCGCTCGCGCACCGACGGCCACCCATTGACCACCGCATCCGGAAGTCCAGGAGGAGTCATGCTTTCCACGGGCCACGCCTCCCCGTCCCTGGCGCCACCGGTGCCGGGGCTGCACGTGCTGGAGGCTGCCGGGATCGAGAAGGCGTACCGACGCGGTGTGTGGCCCGCCCGGCGGAGCTTGCAGGTGCTGCGCGGTGTAGATGTCTCGCTCGCGCCCGGCGAGGTGGTCGGGCTGGTCGGGGAGAACGGCTCCGGCAAGAGCACCCTGATGAAGATCCTCGTCGGTGCGCTGAGCGCGGACGCCGGCACCGTGTCGTACCAAGGCCGGCTCGGCTACTGCCCGCAGGAGCCCGTCGTCTACGAACGCCTCACCTGTGACGAGCACTTCGAGCTCTTCGGCCGCGCGTACGGTATGACTCCGGAGGCGGAGCGCCGTGCCCGCCGGGAGATCTACGAGTCGCTGGGCTTCGAGCGGTATGCCGTGACCCGCGCCGACCGGCTGTCCGGCGGCACCCTGTGCAAGCTCAACCTTGGGCTTTCTCTGCTGGCCGACCCTGAGGTGCTGTTGCTGGACGAGCCGTACGCGGGCTTCGACGTCGACACGTATCTGAGGTTCTGGGAACTGGTCGCCGAGCGGCGCGGGGCGGGGCGATCGGTGCTGATCATCAGTCACTTCGTGACCGACGAAGAGCGCTTCGACCGCATCGTCCAGCTGCGGGAGGGGAAGGCGGTGCCACGGTGAGCACCACCGGCCTGCTCATACGCCGCTATTGCACCGAGACGGCACGCAACCCGGTCATAGCCACGATGCTGGTCGTCGTGCCGGTCGTGTTCGTGGCGGTGGCTGCGCAGAAGGTCGCGGACGCAGCCGAGCTGCTGGGCGGGAAGGGCGACGTGAAGGTGGAGATCGCAACCACCGGGTGGGCGGCCGCGTTCATCTCGGCCATCGCCATGTACTTCCAGGTGCGCTCCGCCCGCGCCACCGACCGTCGCCTGGTGCTGGCGGGACTGGCCCCGGCCCGGCTTGTTGGGGCACGGCTCACCACCGGGCTCGCCCTCGCAGGCACCGCGACCGCCGCCGCCCTGGTGACCCTGGCAGCCCGCATGGGCATCGACGCGCCGGGCCGGACCGTGGTGGGCACGCTGATGTTCGCGGTGATCTACCTCGGCATCGGTGCTCTGGTCGGCGCGCTGGTCTCCTCTGCGGTCAACGGCACCGTGCTGGTCTTCTTCGTATGGCTCCTGGACGTCTTCCTCGGGCCGGCGTTCGGCTCTGCGGACCGGGCGGTGACCCGGATCCTGCCGACCCATTTCGCGACGCTGTGGATGATGGACCTGCCCTCCCGCCACGGCGGCCGCATGGGCGACCTCGGCTGGGCACTCCTGTGGGCCGTGACCGCGCTCGCCGTCGCCTGGGCCGTCATCACCGTCACCAGCCGCACCGCTCGAACGCACCGGCAGGCGGGCCAGCTCTCCACCGCGACACGGATGGGGCTGCGCTCAGCGGGCCGCAACCGCGTGCTGTGGGCCCTGCTGATCGCCGTACCAGCGGTCTTCATCCTGCTCGCCGCGCTGACGACGCCGGAGAAGTACCAGACCATGGTGCTGCCGGAGAACGGCCGCCAGGTCACGGTGCGCTTCTGGTTCCCCGATGCCCATCCCGGCTTCATGACCCCGGTCGCCATCGCCTCGCTGGCCGCACTCGTCGGCCTGTTCACCGTCCTCGACGCACGCTCGGCTGACCAGCGACTCGTCCTGGCCGGACTGCGCGCCCGCAGTCTGCTCACGGCGCGGCTGTCCGTCGTCGCCCTGGGCGCGCTGATCGCCACGGCGGCCTCCGTGGCCGTCACGGCAGTTCTGTTCGGCGCCCGCCAATGGGCCCTCTACCTCGCCGCCAACGCCCTGACCGGCCTCACCTACGGCCTCATCGGCGTGCTGATCGGCTCGCTCTTCGGCCGGGTCGGCGGGGTCTTCGTCGCCTTCCTGGTGCCGTTCCTCGACCTCGGCATCGAGCAGAGCCCCATGCTCAACTCCCAGGTGTCCGGCCTGGGGCACGCCCTGCCCGGCTACGGGACCTCCCGGCTCCTGTACGACGCCGCGCTCACCGCCTCCTTCGACGAGACCGGCCCACTACTCATCGCCCTGGCCTGGGTCACCGGGCTCGCGCTCGCCGTCGGCCTGCTGTTCCGCCGCGCCGTACGCACCGCTGTCAGCTGAGGGTGCGCGATGGACGAGGGCGTCCTGCGGACGGCCCGCACTGCTGGAAGCAGAAGTGCCCGTGCCATTGCTTGACCGCACCTACCGGCGCCGACGTAAAGCGGTCGTGGAGGCTGCCGTGGTGTTGCTGCCGGCCCTCATCGCGCGCACCGTCGAAGTACGGGCTTGGGAGAGCGGCGGCGCCACTGCCCGCCCTGCAAAGGAGAAGCGACTGTGCACGACCATCACCCGAAACCCCAAGACCGGGAGGGGCACACCGGCCCCTCCGAGCCCCGGTACGCCCACCCTCCCAAGGAAAGCAGTACCGCAGTGCTCGACGTACGGGGCCTGAACTGGGCCTCCCAGCAGAGCACCGTCACCGCCGTCCTGGGCCGACGGCCCGGCGTGCTCGATGTCGAGGCCAACCCGGTGGCGCAGACGGCGACGGTGGTCTTCGACCCGAGGCGCACGTCCCTGACGGAGCTGCGCGACTGGGTACAGGAGTGCGGCCTGCACTGCGCTGGCCAGTCCGTCCCGGCCCACGTCTGCGACCCGATGGCCGAGCCCGATCCACCCGCCCCGACAGCAACAGAACCAAGCGCACCGCTAGGCGGCGCGCACGCGGGCCACGCGAGCGTGCAACCCGAGACGACAGCCGCGCCCCACGTCAACGAACCGGCCGCACCCGCAGACCACGCCGCCCACGAGCACGAGGAGGCGACGCCCTCACCCCACGAGGTGATGGGCCACGGCGGTCACGGCGCCATGTCGATGGCGGCCATGGTGGCCGACATGCGCAACCGCTTCCTGGTCGCGGCGCTCTTCTCGATCCCCATCGTCATCTGGTCACCGATCGGCGAGGACGTCTTCAACCTGGACGTGCCCGTCCCCTTCGGGCTACGCGAGGACGTGTGGGCGCTGCTGCTGAGCCTTCCGGTGATCTTCTACTCGTGCACGATCTTCTTCGACGGCGCGCTCCGCGCCCTGCGGGCCCGCACCCTGGACATGATGGTGCTGGTCGCGGTCGCCGTGGGCTCAGGCTGGCTCTACTCCCTGATCGTCACGCTCACCGGCGGCGGGGACGTCTTCTACGAGGCGGCCACCGTGCTGGCCTCCTTCGTCCTGCTCGGGCACTGGTTCGAGATGCGCGCCCGCGGCGGCGCCAACGACGCCATCCGCGCCCTGCTCGACCTGGCCCCGCCCAAGGCACTCGTGCTGCGCGACGGCGAACCGGTCGAGGTGCCCACCGCCGACGTGGTCGTCGGCGACCTGCTGCTGGTACGCCCCGGCGCGAAGATCGCCGTGGACGGCGTGGTCGAGGAGGGCAGCAGCGAGGTCGACGAGTCGATGGTCACGGGCGAGAGCCTGCCCGTGCACAAGGAGCCCGGCTCGCAGGTCGTGGGTGCCACCATCAACGCCAACGGCACGCTGCGCGTGCGGGCGACGAAGGTCGGCACGGACACCGCGCTGGCCCAGATCGTCAAGCTGGTCCAGCAGGCTCAGAACTCCAAGGCCCCGGGACAGCGGCTCGCGGACCGGGCGGCGTTCTGGCTGGTCTTCGTCGCGCTGATCGGCGGGGCCGCGACGCTGGCCGTGTGGCTGCTGGCCACCGACCGCTCCCTCGGTGCCGCCATGCTGTTCGCCATCACCGTCGTGGTCATCACCTGCCCGGACGCGCTCGGACTGGCCACGCCCACCGCGATCATGGTCGGTACCGGCCTGGGCGCCAAGCGCGGCGTGCTGTTCAAGAACGCCATGGGGCTGGAGACCTCCGCCCGCATCCAGACCGTCGTCATGGACAAGACCGGCACCCTCACCAAGGGCGAGCCGGAAGTCACCGACGTGGTCACCGCTCCCGGTGTCCACGAAGGCGAGCTGCTGCGGCTGGTCGCGGCGGTGGAGCGGGAGTCCGAACACCCCCTCGCCGAAGCCGTCGTACGCCATGCGGAGGCGACAGAGCGCGTGACGGAACACGCGGAGGGCTTCGAGAACGTCCCCGGTCACGGCGCCATCGCCACCGTGTCCGGGCGCCGGGTCGTGGTCGGCAACCGCCGCCTGGCCGAACGAGAGAACATCGACCTGACGCAACTCGCGGCGAAGCGGGATGAGTTGGCAGCCACCGGCCGTACGGTCGTGATCGCCGCCATCGACGGTCTCGCTGCCGGCCTGATCGGCATCGCCGACGCACCGCGAGAGACCTCCGCCACCGCCGTGGCCGAGCTGCACGCCCTCGGGGTCGAAGTGGTCATGCTCACCGGCGACAACCAGGCCACCGCCGAGCGGATCGCCGAGCAGCTGGGCATCGACACCGTGATCGCCGAAGTCCTGCCGGGCGACAAGGCCGTCAAGGTCGCCGAACTCCAATCCACCGGCCGCACCGTCGCCATGGTCGGCGACGGCGTCAACGACGCCCCCGCCCTGGCCCAGGCCGACCTCGGCATCGCCATCGGCGCGGGCACCGACGTCGCCATCGAGACCGCCGACCTCGTCCTGATGCGCTCCGACCCGCTGGACGTGCCCACCGCCCTGCGCATCGGCCGCGGCACCCTGCGCAAGATGCGCCAGAACCTGGGCTGGGCCATCGGCTACAACGCCCTCGCCCTGCCCATCGCCGCCGGCGTCTTCGAACCCGCCATCGGACTGGTCCTCCGGCCCGAGATCGCGGCCCTGTCCATGTCGGGCTCCAGCGTCATCGTGGCCGTCAACGCACTGGCTCTCAAAGGGCTGCGCCTGCCGGCAGCGGCCTCCCGCGTTCCCGCCCCGCCGGCACCGGCCGCTGTCATCGCCGACGAGCCCATCCGCCGAGCTGCCTGACCCGCGCGGCGGCGTCCGCTGCGCAAAACATCGATGGCGACCGGACCGGCGTCTTCATCGGTCCGGCGGCGTCTGGCAATCACTCAAGCATCCGCACGTTCCCCAGGCCGAGCACCGGAAGTAGTTCCCGGCAGGATCAAGCAACGGGGAAATACGGGGACGCACCCCAACCGCCCTCCCCACCACGCTCGCCCTCGCGTGCTGGCCGACAGTCCGCCGGCCAGCACGCGAGACGGCCGGCGATCAAGCCTGGTAGGCCACCAGCGCCATCATCCCGACCTCGCCGTGATACGCGTTGTGGCAGTGCAGCATCCACTGGCCGGGGTTGTCCGCGTCGAACTCCACCGACAGCGTCTTCTTCGGCAGCACGATCGCGGTGTCCTTGCGCGGGCCGCCGCTTGCGAGCTGGTACGTGTGGCCGTGCAGGTGCATCGGGTGCCACATCTGCGTCATGTTGACGAAGTCCAGCCGGACCCGTTGGCCCTCCTCGACGAGGATGGGGTTCGCGGACGGGTCGTCCATGTCGAACGCCTTGCCGTTGATGGCCCAGTTGTACTTGTCCATGCCGCCGGTCAGCTCGATGCGGTGCACCCGGTCCGCCTTCCTCGACGCGAGCCGGACGTCGTCCGCCGCCTTCAGCCGGGAGGCGCTCAGGATGCTGCCGTTCAGTTCCTTCGGCCGGACGGACGCCTGCGGCGCGCTGCCGGATCCGGTGCGTACCAGGGCCATGCCGCTGGCGTTCTTGCCCTCCGCCAGGGCGACCAGCGGGAAGACGCCGTCGCCGAGGGTGACCAGGACGTCGTAGCGCTCGCCCATGCCGATCAGCAGGGCATCGACCTGCTGGTGCTCGACGGGGAAGCCGTCGGTGTGGGTGATCGTCAGCTTGTGGCCGCCGAGCGCCACCCGGTATGCCGTGTCGCCACCCGCGTTGATGATCCGCAGCCGTACGCGCTTGCCGGGCTTGCCCCGGTAGACGTCCGGGTCCGCGGGGACGCGCCCGTTGACCAGGTGGTACGGGTATTTCACATCACCGGCGTCGCCGCCGAGGAGCTCGCTCTCGGCGCCCATCAGCATGAACCTCATGGACATCCCGCCGGACGAGGACGAGGCGGACGGGGACGCGGAACCGTCGCCCATGTCCATCCCCTCCATGTTTCCCATGTCGTGGCCACCGTGGCCGCCACCCGACCCGGAGCTGTCACCCATGTGCATGCCGCCCATGCCCTGTCGAAGCTCGGCGAGGACTTCGTCGGGTGTGCCGGTGACTCCGTCGACCCAGTCGTCCAGGACGACGACCCACTCGTCGTCGTACGACAGCGGTTCCTTCGGGTCCTCGACGATCAGCGGCGCGTACAGGGCCCGGTCGAGCTGGACGCCGACATGGGGGTGGAAGAAGTAGGTGCCGGGGGCGTCGGTGAGGAAGCGGTAGGTGAGGTTGGAGCCCGCCCGCACCGCCTTCTGGGTGACCGGGGGCACGCCGTCCATGTCGCTGCGCAGGGCGAGGCCGTGCCAGTGGATGGACGTGGTGGTCTTGTTCGGCAGCTGGTTGGAGAGTTCGGCGGCCAGCGTGTCGCCGACCGACAGCCGGATCTCCTTGCCGGGGGTCCGGCCGCTGAAGGCCCAGCTCTTGGCCATGACGCCGCCGCCCAGGTCGAGCATGGCGGGCGCGGCGGTCAGGGTCACGTTGCGCACCTTGCCGGTGCTGGGGCGCTTCTTCTCGGCTGCGGCTACCGCCGAGCCGGAGGGGCTCACCAGGGAAGGCGTACTGCCGGAGCCGCTGCTGCAGGCGGCGAGCGCGCCCGCGCCCGCGACGCCGAGGCCGGCCAGCAGGACGGAGCGGCGGTCGATGCTGTTCATAGGGGTTGTCCTCAATCTCTCTGTACGCATGGGCGGACACGTGCGCAGGCGGCTCCTCGGCGTGAGAAATCGGCGAGGAGGCCGTTGGGCACGGCCTAGATGCGCAGCTGAGAGAGAACGGACAGATCCGGGGGCGCTCGGCCCACCGCGCCGGCCGGCACCGCACCAAGGGCAGCGGCACCGTGAGCGTTGAGATCGCCTGACGCCGATGAGTCCGCCGGTGGCACGAGAGTGACCTCGTCGACGCTCACCGGCGCGCAGTGCTGCATGCCCATGCCGGCACATGCCGCACTGTCGCTGCCGTCTGCGGCGGGTCCGGCACCTGCGGCGGCTGCCGGCGACGCGGCCGCGGCTGCGTGTGCGTGCCCGGACGTCTCCATGGCCCGCGGCGCGGGATCGCCCGTCATCACCATGCCCCCGGGCATCACGTGCACGGCGGACGACGGTGACGGGGCCATGGGCGCGGCCGTCGCCTCGTGGTGGATCAGTACGGCCAGCGCGGCGAACAGGGCGATGACAACAGCGCGCGTCCAGCGGGCGGCGTCACGAGGGGCGCTGGTCCGCGAGGCGAGGGCTGCCTGTACCGCCATCACTTCCCTTTGGGCTTTCGTCGAGAGGATCGCCGGATCAATATACCCCTCAGGGGTAAAGGGCGGATGAGGTGGACTCGCGATGCAGGGCACGAGGAGCTCCGGGCACTAGCGCATGAAGTCACCAAGGGGGCCTCGGGAATAGCGCGCCGGCCTCTTGACCACGGTTCTCGGCCACTTGAGTGGCCTGCCTGTGCTCCCGTCCCTGAACACCCGCACCCTCCACTACGTACTCAGGGCATCAGTAGTGGTCAGCCCGATATGGAGGGCAGCAATGGGAAGTCCGGCCCTGACCTGGTCGCTGGTGGCCGTCTCCGTCCTCGTCGCCATGGTGAGCCTGGCCCGGCTGGCGGCGGCCGACAGCAGAGAAGTCCGGTTCGCCGCAGGAGGCGACCTGGTCATGGCCGGGGGCATGGCCGCCATGTTCCTGCCCGCCACCTCGGCGTCCTTCGGGGACCACGGCGCGTTGTGGGTGACGGTGTTCGCCGCCATCGGCCTCGGCGGAATCGTGCTGTCCGTACGCCACACACGGCGACACGGCTGGCGCCGCGGTCGGCACTGGGCGCACCACATCATCGGCAGCGCCGCCATGGTGATCATGACGCTTGCCATGCCCGGCAGCACCTCCGGTCCCGTTCTCGCCCTGGGCACGTCCGGACACGGTCATGGTCATGGTCATGGAACAGCGAACACGGAAGGTGCCCCGGAAGCGATGGACGCGGCCGGAATGGCGGGGATGGACCACTCCATGACGGGGATGTCAGGTGCCGGCCATTCGGGGATGGCCGGTCACGACATGGCCTCCGCCAGCACGCAGGCAGCAGCGTCCTCAGGTTCCGCCTCGCTCTGGCGTCTGGTCCTGATCGGCCTCGCCGTGTACTTCGCACTCTCGATCGCCGCGTCCCTGTGGACACGCTTCCGCAGCGCCGACCAGTCCGCCGCGGCAGCAGGCCGCCGCAGTGGCCGGTCCCGCTGGATGCGCCACGCTCTGGCCCTGCCCGACGCCGTGGTCGTGTTCATCGCGTCGCTGGCCATTTCCGTGTGGGACCGGACCCGGCTGAGGAGCGAGAAGCACCGTTCCCACGTGGCCGCGGGCGGCCGGCGCCGCCGGCGGGCGCCGGGCACCTCACCCGGTGCGGCACTGCTGGCCCATATCGGCATGGGCAGCACGATGTCCGCGATGCTGGTCATGATGGCTGCCTAAGGGGACGGCCGGCCGCCAGCCTGGCGTCGGGGCCGGGACCGCCGTCCTGCGACGAGGGCCTTTTGGCCGCATCCTTCAGTCAGCCGCATGACCGTGCGGCAGTCGACCGCCTGGATTTGCCGACGCTGCTCTCGACAGAGTCGACGACACCGGTCTTCAGACGGGTTTCCTCCGTGGACGCATTCGCCACAACTCCGGGCCCGGCCGTGGCGAGTGAGAGCTCGGAGCACCACGTCATCCTGCGGTGATCTCCGGCTCGACCGGGACGACTGCCGGCTGGTTCGGGTACCGCTGGTCGTAGCGCCGGACCTTCCACAGCACGACAGCGCCGATCCACGTGACGAGGAAGGTGGCCACAATGGCGATGCCGATGGCGTTCAGGTCGATACCGCTGAGCAGCTTCCACGGCTGGCGGCCGTCCACCCCGAGCCGTTCGGCGAGAAGCGAGACCAGTTCGATCGTGCCCACGACGAACGCCACGAAGATCGACAGCCCTGTCATGGCGAGGTTGTAGTAGATCTTCCGGACCGGGTTGGAGAACGACCACTCGTACGCCTTCGACATGAACACCCCGTCGGTGGTGTCCATCAGGCTCATGCCCGCGGCGAAGATCAGCGGCAGGGCGATGATGGCGAGTGGCGGCAGACTTCCGTCGGCAGCGGAACCGGCCGCCAGGCCGAGGGCACCGACTTGTGTGGCGGTGTCGAAGCCGAGGCCGAAGAGCAGGCCGACGAAGTACAGCTGCCAGCTGTGGTTGATGAAGCGGTTGTAGCGCCCCTTGAACACCCGGTTCATCAATCCCCGGTCGGCGAGCAACTCCTCGAGTTCCTCCGGCTGGTGGCGTCCGGCCTTCGCCTCTCGCCAGGTCCGCACGATGCCCCGCAGCACAGCCAGGTTCAGTGCCGCGATGGCGTAGAGGAAGAGGCCGGAGACAAGCGTGCCGATGACCCCGCCGATCTCCGCGAAGCCCGACTGGAAGCGGTTCGCGGCCTGGGCGGCGAAGGCGACGGCGACGGAGAGCGCGAAGACGACCGTGGAGTGCCCTAGAGAGAAGGCGAGACCGACGCCGAGCGGCCGCTTGCCCTTCTGGAGCAGATAGCGAGTGGTGTCGTCGATGGCGGAGATGTGGTCCGCGTCGAAGGCGTGCCGCATACCGAGGGTGTATGCAAGGCCCGCCGCTCCGGCATAGAGCAGCTCTCCCTGGCTGTTCGCCAGGTCGTGATAGCGGGCGTTGTAGTACGTGAACAGGCCGAATCCCGCGACGTGCAGGGCCGCAACGAACCCGTACATGGCAACGAGCCGACGCATCTCACCGCTGTCGAACCGGCGAGCCCGCTTTCCGGCCCGCGGGGGCGGCGCGGTGGTCGCGCTCGTCATCGGCTTCCTCCGGTCGGTACACGGAACGATGCGCATGGATCCTACTTGCGATGTCTATGCAGAAGCAGGTGATGTGTGTCACCGTTCTGCTGGGCCCTACTTCCGGTGCAACCGCCGGAACTATGCCGTGCGGATGTGCCTCACGGCAGCTCTGCTGAGGTGTGCTCAGCCTGTGGCCGATGCGCCCTTCGGGCGCTTGGCGCACGTCCGGCCGCGTTTCGTGGACTCGCGTATACGCCAACCTCTGTGGCCGATGTCGTACAGCGTGTCCGCAGCCGGCAGGAGTGGAACCGGAGCACGGAATCGGCTTCGTCAGCGAAGGGTTGCGGCTCGGTCGTCTCCTCCTTGCCTTCACGGGTGTAGAGCACCGGTACGCTGATGCGCCGCGACAGTTGCGGGGGTGCCATGTCGGCGCCACGGCGAGATGACGGAGCGTATGAGCAACGGAGCCAGTGCAGGGCGAGGCGCGATCGGGCGTCTGCTGCTCCTGCTGCTGCTCGCTCTCGGTCTGATGCACCTCCTCGCCCACGCGGGCAGCGCCGATACCGGCCACGGGAGCGAAACTCCCGCCCATGTGCACGCACAGCAACAGGCGCAGGCCGTGCGCGGCGCTTCGGCTCCCCTAGTCCTGGCGGCTTCCGTGGAGGAGGAGCATCACGGCTTCGGGGAGGCGGCCGAAGTCGGGCTGTGTGCCACCGTCCTCGGCTGCTGCGCACTGCTGGCAGCCGGCCGGCGAGGGGTCCGCGGACGCGCTGTCGCCCTGCGCGACTCGCTGGTGAGGCGGCTCCGCGCACACCATTCCGGCATTCGCCGGTGTCTGCCACCGGCTCGTGCGGGAACCCTCACCCAGTTGGCCATTCTGCGGATCTAGGCCGTCGGCATGCGCGCAGGCGGCGCGGTCTCCGTCCGAGCGGAGCGGGGTGCTCCACCGACTTTGGTGGTGCCGTGTTCCCGGCTCGCGGAGCGTCCGCACGCCCCTGCGCCTGAGAAGCGACGTAAACCCTGCCACGTAAGCCCCGGCGGTCCGGTCGCGTGATTCCGCGTGCCGGCCCACCCGCGAAAGGCCCCCTTCGTGTCTCAGCCCCACCTCGTCGACCGCGCCAGCATGCCCTCCCATCCGCAGGCGCACTCTCCTTACCAGCACCCGCAGCATCCCCACCCGTCGCACCAACCGAGAGCTGCGGTCCACGTCCGTCCTGCGGGTTCGCCCGGTCCGCTCACCGAGGACCCGGCACCGATGGAACCGCAGCCCGCACCATGTCGGAGCCGGGCGTCGGAAGCCGACACTCCGCCACCGTCCGGTGGCCGCCGCGGCGGACGCCGCCGGGCACCCAGGCGGACCCCGGTGATCGGTGACTACCTCGGCTACGCCACCACCTTCGTCGGCGCCGGCCTGATCAGCGGGGCTGTGGTGCACCACCCGCTGGATCCCGACCGCTACACAGTGATAGCCCTGATCGGCGCGCTCGTCTTCCTGGGTTCAACCCTGCTGAACGAATTCGTCCTCAAGCGGCAGCGGCCCAGCGTCTCCAAGGTCGTCGGGGTCGTGCTGGCCTCACTGGCGCTGTCGTTCGGTATCGGCATGCTCAGCGGCGGGATGCAGCACTTCGAGGACTTCCCCGAGCGGGCGGCCATGCTGATCCCCTTCGGTCTCGCCCTGTCCTTCGTCGCCTATGTGTTGCGCTACCAAACGGCACGCTGGCGCAGCATCGTCGGCCCGACGGGCATCCTCGTCCTGGTCACCGCGGCAATGGCGTTCTTCGGACTGCGAGGCATCGCCGCCGACATGGCCGCGGAGTCGGACGGTGGCGGACACAGCCACGGCGAAGAGGTGACCGAGGAGGAGAGCACCAAGCAGGAGTCAGGGCACGGCCATGCCGAGGAGAGCACGAGGCAGGAGTCAGGCGACGGCCACGCCGAGGAGAGCGGTACTACGCCGCCCGAGTCCTCTCCGAGTACGGACAGTGGGGGAGAGGCGGGACACGCCGACGACGGCCACGCGCACTGAGCCCCTGCGCTCCGAGCGACGGACATGACGGCCGGGAGCTGGCAGGCGGTCAGCCGTCTGCCAGCTCCCGGCGGACCGCCCTGGCCTGCACCGGTCGCTGCGGGTGCGGGTCGCCCGTCCTCAAGGCAGGGACCAGCGGGGCGGGCACCATTCGGTGCCCGCCCCTGGACCTGGAGGCCGGTGGGTCAGACCGTGGCGGGCTGCGGCTCGGGGGCGGGAGCCTTCAGACGGCCGCTGCTGTGCAGGCCGTACAGGGCGGTCGCGCAGGCGAGGCCGAGCAGGGTCAGGGAGATCCACGGCAGTGCGGGCATTCCGGCGGCGCGGGCCGCGTCGAGTGCGGCGCCGGTGAGGAGGTTGCCGAGGGTGATGCCGACGCCGCAGATGGTGTTGTAGAGCCCGTAGTGGGTGGCGACGAGCCGGTCGCCGGAGAGGCGGACGATGGTGTCCATCTCGAAGGGGTAGGCGATCATCGTGCCGATGGCCAGCAGCAGCGCGGCGAGTGTGGGAGGCACCGCGGCAAGCAGCCACAGCCCGACTCCGGCGTCCGGAACCGGCACCGCCGTGGCGAGCAGCAGGGGTACGAAGGCAAGCCCCATCAGGGCCAGGCCCCGCACGAGTGCCTGGCCGGGCTCGTAGCGGGCCTTGCACCAGGCGGTCACCCGTGTCTGGCCCAGGATGGTGCTCAGTCCGGAGACCGCGAAGAGCATCGCCACCGCGGCCGTGCCGAACTCGCCGTCGCCGCCGAGGCGTCGCACTTCCAGGGGCAGGGACAGGTAGACCTGGAAGGTGAGGACGTACGAGCCGATCATGGCTGCGGAGAAGAGCAGGAACGGCCGGTTGGCGAGGATACCCCGCCACTGGGCGAGCACGCTCTCGCGGTCACCACGCTCCTCCCCCGCGTCCTTGCGCCGGGCGGGAAGGGCCCGGATCTGCACGACGGACAGCAGGGCGAAGATGCCGGCCGCCGCCAGGCAGGTGACGCGGAAGTCCACCCCGGTCAGCACCATCCCCACCAGCGGGCCGAGCAGGATCCCGGCTTGGTAGAAGACGTTGAACAGAGCGAACGCCTCGACCCTGCGCTCCCCCGCGTCCGCGGCGAGATAGGCGCGTACGGCCGGGTTGAACAGTGCGCCGGCCAGTCCGGTGGCCGCAGAGGCGGCGAGCAGGGCGGGCAGCGAGTCCACCAGGCCGAGTGTGGCGAAGCCGACGGTGCGCAGGACGCACCCGGCCACGATCATCGGCTTGTAGCCGAGCCGGTCGGCGAGTGTGCCGCCGACGAGGAACATGCCCTGCTGGCTGAAGTTGCGCACGCCCAGGACGAGTCCGACGATCCAGCCGGCCAGTCCCAGGGTGCCGGAGAGGTGGGCGGCCAGATAGGGCATCAGCATGTAGAAACCGAGGTTGATGGTGAACTGATTCACCATCAACAGCTGGACGCTGCCCTCGTAGGAGCGCACCTGTGTGTACAGCCCCTTCACCGGTTCCCCTCCGGCGCGTCGGACTCGGTGCTCGGGATGTCGCCGGGGTCCGCGAGGCCCTCGGTGACCTCCTGGGACGTGTCCTGGAGCGTGAGGGGATCGACCACGGTGGTGCACCGGGTCCAGCGAAGGACCTCCTTTTCGTCCAGGCGGCCGATCAGCTCCGGCTCCGGAGCTGGAGGTGAGTCCAGAAGGCCGTGGGCGGCGCAGTAGTCGTCGTCGTACACCGTGCCCAGGTAGCGCTGCGGACCGTCGGGGAAGATCGCCACGATGCGGGCGTCCGCGGGCATCGTCCGGGCCAGCCAGCCGGACACCAGGGCGACTGCCCCCACGCTCCATCCTCCGGTGGCGTAGTGCGAGGCGGCGAGTTGCCGGCAGGTCCACACCGCCTCGTGCGGGGCCACCCAGTGCACCTCGGAGAAGTTTTCGTAGGCGACGTTGCGGGGGTAGATGCTGGAGCCGAGTCCGCGCATCAGGCGGGGCCGGGCGGGCTGGCCGAAGATCGTCGAGCCCGTGGTGTCCACGCCGACGACCGTCAGGTCCGGGTACAGCTGGCGCAGCACGCGGGAGACGCCCGCGGAGTGGCCGCCGGTGCCGACGCTGCACACCAGTACGTCGATGTGGCCCATTTCGGAGGCGAGTTCGAGGGCCAGTGGGGTGTAGGCGGCGACGTTGTCGGGGTTGTTGTACTGGTCCGGGCACCAGGACTCCGGGTGCTGCTCCAGCAGTCGCTGCACGCGCTCGCGGCGTGCCTGCTGCCAGCCGCCGGTCGGGTGCGGTTCGGAGACGACGTTGACCTGGGCGCCGTACGCGGTCAGTAGCCGGGTCATGGATAGCTCGAGACCGGGGTCGGTGACCAGGGTGACCGGGTGGCCGTACACCATGCCGGCCAGCGCCAGGCCGAGGCCCAGGGTGCCGCTGGTGGACTCGATGATCCGTCCGCCGGGCCGCAGGTCGCCGCGGGCCCGGGCCCGCTCGACCATGTGGAGTCCCGGACGGTCCTTGATGCCGCCGGGGTTGAAGCCCTCGAGCTTCGCCCAGAAGCCGCGTCCGGCCGGGGCTAGCGGCTCCGAGACCCGCAGCAGGGGCGTGTTCCCCACCAGTTGCGACAGTGCGGACTGGCCGGAGGGGGAGGTGGTCTTCTGCGAAGACGTCAGTGACTGCATGGTGTCGCTCTCGCTCGATGAATGCACGGGGCGGGATTCATCACGCGCGCACCATGGCGACCGGCGCGGATCGCGGATCCGTGCTCGGTGTCGTCTGGCGCGCGGCAGCCTGCGATGCCGGCTGCGGGCGAGAGATCTAGATGCGCAACCGGGCCGTACGGGTGAGTTGCGTCCGGCCGCTGCCTGGTCGGCGCCGTCTGCGCGCCCCGCGAAGAGCCGAGAGATGTCCGAGGGCCACGGCCCCCGCGACCAGTGGCGTCGGGTCATCCACGCCTGCGGATGGCTGCTCCGGTGCCTCGGCCGCCGTACGAACCACCGCTTCATGCGTGCACTCGTCAGCACCGTGGGGCGGATGCGGAGTGTGCGGGCCGTGCTGGTGTGCCTCGCCCGGCGTCACCTCTGCCGCCGCGACGGCGCTGGGCGTGAGCCTGTGCGGTTCCTCGTCCGTTCCGTGCCCGTGTCCGACGGCGCACAGGACGATCGCCAGCAGCAGGACACCCCGGATTAGGGAGCCGAGCCGGCGCGGCCATGGTGAGCCGGCCATGCGCCGTGCGGACAACGGCATCCGGAAATATGACGGCACAGGTCCTCCGTGCGGCTGTCACCTCCCGGTGGTACCGAGAGTGCAGATGCATGGGTGGGGGTAGGACGGCGTGAAGTGAATGCGACCTGGATTCCCATCGTGTGGACGGAATCCGGATCTCGCCGCGTAGGTCAGGCGAACCGGTGAAAACCGGAAGGCTGGATGGAGGAAATCTGGCTCTCTAGACCTGCTGTACCACGGCGATTCTCAGGGCCGCGAATGACGGACCACCAGAGAAACCGAATCCAGGCTTGCCTCGCTCCGCGAGGGCATGCACCGCGGTGGTGGATTCGCGAACGGATGCTGCAAAGCAGGACGACGCTACGATCGAGCCGTGCGGCAGCTGTCCAGATGTGCAGTGCTGACTCGAATGTGACGGCCCGTGACCGTCGTGGTGGTCTTCCGCTGCCGCCATCCGGTGCGTGGACTGGTCCTTGGCGTCCTCGCGGGCGTCCATATTCGGCAGCGCCCCAGATGAAGTCACACTGGTCGGCATGTGGCCCTTGGCACTCTCGGCGGGGACGCCGTGCGTGATCACGACCCCGAAGAGCAGCACGGCCAAGGTCAGCACTCGCAGCAACGACCCCGGAACCATGCCGGTCCAGGGTATGCGCCGGGGCAACCGAGCCGTAACCATGCCGTGATCCTAGCGGCTCCTCAGCGATGATCGACCAACTCCCAGGAGACACCGGGTGAACGAGCCAGCAAATGGCCTGATTGCTGTGGCGATGGCCTGCGGGCTCATCATGGCCGTCCTCTTGTCGCCGGCCTCCGAGGGTGTGGCGAGCCCCGCTCCCGCGTGAGCGGCGGTGACGGGCAGAGCTGCGTCGAACCCGAGCGCACCATCAGCATCCATCAAGCGGAATCATCATCCGCGGGTTGGCCATCGACCGCCGACATCGCCGCTCGACGTGTCCGTGACGGGCGCCTGGGCGCCGGTGAAGCGGGACCTCACGCTTTCTTGTGGCCGAAACAGTGTCGGGCGGTCGACACTCGAGCAGTCCCTGTGGGCGACATGTGTGGGCCCCTGACTGTGCGGGATACGCCCCGGGTCGGGTGGCAACGCGTCTCCGCTCAAGATCAGGAACATGCGATGCCTGAACGCGGGCCAAGCGAGACAGCCCGGGGTGGTGTTGGCGTTGTTTGTAGCGCCCTTGATCGCCTCGATGCCGCAGGCGCCGTAACCGCGGGGCGGCTGCGGCTGCAGACTTCACTGATCCCGGACGAACGTGGCCCGGCTCTTTCCGGCCTACCGGAAAGACCCGGCACCACCACTTGGGGAATACCCCCCGGGGGTATATGGTTCCTGGGTGTTGGCCCCGGACGCGGGCCACTTCACCGCACGGGATGGGGATGGAAGGTCATGGATCACAGCGCTCACCACACCGGCACCCCGCACGACCGCGCCATGCACGAAGAACATGGTCACGCCGACCGCATGGCACATGACAGTGCCCATGCCGGGGCGTCCTGGGCCATGGCGATGAAGGCAACGCTGCACTGCCTGACCGGCTGTGCCATCGGCGAGATCCTCGGCATGGTCATCGGTACCGCGCTGATCTGGGGCAACGTGCCGACCATGGTCCTGGCGATAGCGCTGGCGTTCCTCTTCGGCTACTCCTTCACCCTGTTCGCCGTGCGCCGGGCCGGTCTGGACCTCAAGTCCGCGATCAAGGTCGCGCTGGCCGCCGACACCGTTTCGATCGCCGTGATGGAGCTCGTCGACAACGCCATCGTCGCCCTCACACCGGGCGCGATGGACGCCCACCTGTCCGACGGGCTGTTCTGGTCGGCCCTGCTGGGCGGGTTCGTGGTCGCTTTCTTGATCACGACGCCGGTCAACAAGTGGATGATCGGTCGCGGTAAGGGCCACGCCGTCGTCCACGCCTACCACTGACGCACCCACAGGCCCAGGCGGTCGGGGCGCCCCTGGCGGATCAGGGGCGCCCCGACCGCGTTTGTGTCGCCGGGCCGGCGTCAACCCGGCAAGGGCCGGGAGGCGGAGGCACGGCCAGCCGGCCCGCCGGCCTCCGGCACTGAAACGAAGGAGGCGACCGGTGATGAACACGGTCAAGGACATGCTCGCCACCTACCCGGCCGACCTGGGCCAGGTAGACCGCGACAAGCTCACCCGCTGCATCGAGGAGTGCATCGCCTGCGCCCAGGCATGTACGGCCTGTGCGGACGCCTGCCTGTCCGAGGGGATGGTCGGCGATCTCACCAAGTGCATCCGCACCGACATGGACTGCGCGGACATCTGCAACGCCACCGCGTCCGTCCTCTCCCGGCACACCGGCTACGACGCCAACATCACCCGCGCGATCCTCACCGCGTGCGCCACCGTCTGCAAAGCCTGCGCGGACGAATGCTCCGCGCACGCCGACATGCACGAGCACTGCCGCCTGTGCGCCGAAGCCTGCCGCTCCTGCGAACAGGCATGCAATGACCTCATCCAGGCCCTCGGCTGACCGCGCCCACACATCAAAGGGCCGCCGGAACTGGCGATCCGGCGACCCTCGAGCACTTCACGGCTGACGCTCGCCACCCGGCCCACCAGGCGGCGAGCGTTGGCTCAGTGCACGTGCGGTCCGCCGGTCACCTGCGGTTTCCCGCGTGGTACGAGTCCCAAGGCCACGGCTGCACTGGCGGCGGCGGCTACCGCACACACGGTAAAGGCGTCGGTGAAGCCGCCGACCGTGCCGCGTTCGATGCCGGAGGCCGCGACGGTGGAGACGACCGCGACGCCGATGGAACCGCCCACTTCGTGAAAGGTGTTGACGACGCCGGAGGCCAGTCCCGCCTCGTGGTGTTCGACCATGGCGAGCGCCGTGGTGGTGGCGGTGACGAAGACGGCGCCGATGCCGAGCGAGGCGACTGCGAAGCCCGGCAGGAGGACGGCGTACACGTTGCCGGTGTCCGACAGCCGGGTCAGCGGCGCGGTTCCGGCAGCCGCGATCAGCATGCCGGCGACGGCCGTGGTGCGGCTGCCGATGTGGCCGACGAGGCGGGACCCCAGGTGCGCGCCGATGCCGGTGGCGAGGGCCACGGGGAGGAAGAACAGGCCGGTCTTCAGCGCGCTGAAGCCTCGCAGGTGCTGGAGGTAGACCGATCCGAGGAAGAAGAAGGCGATCAGCAGCGCGGTGGCCGTCAGCATCAGGAACGCCCCGGCGAGGACGGGCCGCCGGGTGAACATGCGCAGGTCCATCAGCGGGGCCTGGCCAGCCCGCTCGGCGATGGCGAACAAGACGTACGCCACCACGGCGCCGGCCAGCGGTAGCAGGGTGGCGGAATCCGCCCACCCCGCCTCGCCCGCCTCCACCAGCCCGTAGATCAGCGCGCCCGTGCCTCCGGTGACCAGCAGCGCACCGGGCACGTCGAGTCGGGCGGGCTGCAGCGCCCGGGCCGTTACAAAGGCGGGGAGAGCAGCCATGACCAGGAGGCCCACAGGCACGTTGACGTAGAAGACCCACTGCCAGCCCGGACCGTCGGTGAGCGCCCCGCCGACCAGGACCCCGGCCGCGGCACCGGACCCACCAATCGCCGCCCACACACCCAGGGCCTTGTTGCGCTCGGCACCGTGGAAGGTGGTCGTGACGATCGACAGCGCGGACGGGGACAGTAGAGCGGCGCCGACGCCCTGGGCAATGCGGCCGCCGAGCAGTTGCGGGGCACTGTCCGCCAGTCCTGCGACGAGCGAGGCGGCGGTGAAGACGGCGAGTCCGGCGAGCAGGGTGCGGCGCGCGCCGAGAGCGTCGGCGAGACGGCCGCCGAGCAGCATCAGACCGCCGAAGCAGAGGGTGTACGCGGTGACGGCCCAGGTCAGCGCCTCCCGGCCGAGGTCGAGGTCGGCGGCCATGTCGGGCAGGGCGACGTTCACCACGGTGACGTCAAGAATCAGCATGAACTGAGCCAGGCAGACAAGCGCGAGGGCGGCCCAGCGGCGCGGGTCGGGAGGCGGGGCGGTGCGTAGCGGTGCGTGCGGAGTGCCAGCAGTGGAGTGAGTCATGGCCAGGTCCCTAAGGCGAGATGGCGGCGCGCGCCAGAACGAGTGTGAGGGGCGCCGAGGCGGTGATGAGGACGTCACACGTGCCATTTGAACTGTACTGTTCAGTTCATGTGAACTCAACTGTTCAGTTCAGGTAGGTGCTAGTGTCCTGGCCATGAGCAGGGAAAGTGCCAAGCAGGCCCCAGGCGGCCCCCGGGCGGAGCTCAAGCGGCAGGCCATCGTGAGGGCCGCCCGCGAGCTGTTCCTGCGGGAGGGCTTCGGCGTCGGCATGGACGCCATCGCCACCGAAGCCGGCGTGTCCAAGGTGACCGTCTACAACCACTTCGGCAGCAAGGAAGCCCTCTTCACCGCGGTCATCACGGGCGCCCTCGACGAACCCCTCGCAGGAGACGCGTCCGCCGCGCTCGAACGGCTGCCGGAGGCCGGGGACTTGCGCATGGCCCTCCTCGACGCCGCCCGCAGCTGGGTACGCTCAGTGCGCACCAACGACGAGGTGGCGGCGCTGCGCAACCTCGTAGCCGCCGAGGCGCACCGCTTCCCCGAGCTGGGCCGGGCCTGGCAGCAGCACGGACCCCAGGGACATCACCCCGCCGTGGCGAAGACGCTACGCACCCTCGCCGAGCAGGGCCGACTGGTGATCCCGGACCTCGAGACCGCCATCATTCAGCTTTATGCACTCCTGGTCTTCCCTCACATGGTCTTCGGCTCCTACGCCACACACATCGACGACGACCTCACCGACCGCCTCATCGCCAGCGGCGTCGACATGTTCCTGAGCCACTACGCCCCACGGCTCACGTAAGGGGTCCCCCTCCCGCAGCGACCTGGGACCGAAAGGGATCCAGCTGGCCAGCAGGGCCTGTATCGGCCCATAGCGACGCGCCTTCCACTCCCCGGAGCGGCGACGACTCCGCGGCTGGGTCTGTCAGAGGGATTGCGGACATCCCCCGCGTGAAGCCCTTGGGGCCCACTGTCGCGAGCCGCGTATCACCGCGGGCTCTTGAAGGGCGAAGCGCGTTAAAGCGCGTCCGGCAGTCACGAGCACACGCATGCGGACTCGTATGCATGTGGGTGGGATCACAGCTTCGATATACCCCCAGGGGGTATAGTGTCGGCATTGCCGGAGGGCGGACCGAGGAAGACGCCCTCCGAGGACAACCGCACACATCCAGACTCTGAGGGAGCACCCATGACCACCCAGACGAACTCCGGATCCTGCTGCTCCTCCGACGGCTCCTGCGGCTCTGGCGCCGTGACCGACGTCCAGGGCCTCGGCGTCACGACCGTCTACAAGGTGTCCGGCATGACCTGCGGCCACTGCGAGGGGGCGGTCTCGCAGGAGATATCCGCTCTGGACGGCGTGACCGCCGTCACGGCCGTGGCCAAGACCGGCGAGGTCACCGTCACGTCCGCCGCCCCGCTCGACGAGGAGGCCGTCCGGGCCGCCGTCGACGAGGCCGGTTACGAGCTCGTCGGCCGGGCCTGACGGCCCCGCTCGGGCATCCGGCCCGGACCACGAACGCGCACCACTCCCGCGCCGGGACGCACCGCTCCGCTGATACGGAGGCCGTGCGGCCCGGCCTCTTCCAGGAGACACGCATGACGAGCACGGCTCCCGAAAAAAAGACGTCCCCCGGCGCAGCGTCCACACCCGCCTCCGAAGTCGAGCTCTCCATCGGCGGCATGACCTGTGCTTCCTGCGCAGCCCGCATCGAGAAGAAGCTCAACCGGATGGACGGCGTCACGGCGACCGTCAACTACGCAACCGAGAAGGCGAAAGTCTCGTACGCGGACGGCATCGAGGTCGCCGACCTCATCGCCACCGTCGAGAAGACCGGCTACACCGCCGAGGAGCCGCCGCCACCGGCCACCGAGCAGAGGACGGGCACCGATGCGCCCGCGGCGGCGGACAGCGAGTTGCTCTCGCTGAGGCAGCGGCTGCTCGTGTCGCTCGTCCTGTCCGTGCCGGTCGTGCTGATGGCGATGGTCCCGGCCCTGCAGTTCGACAATTGGCAATGGCTGTCGCTGACTCTGGCCGCCCCGGTCGTCGCCTGGGGCGCTTTCCCCTTCCACAAGGCGGCCTGGACGAACGCCCGGCACGGTGCCGCGACCATGGACACGCTGGTGTCCATCGGCACGCTGGCCGCGCTCGGCTGGTCGCTGTGGGCACTGTTCTTCGGGCACGCGGGGATGCCGGGCATGCGGCACGGCTTCGAGTTCACCATCTCGCGCAACGACGGGTCCTCCGCCATCTATCTGGAGGCCGCGGCCGGGGTGACCACGTTCATCCTCGCCGGCCGGTATCTGGAGGCGAAGTCCAAGCGCAAGGCGGGCGCCGCACTGCGAGCCCTGATGGAACTGGGCGCGAAGGACGTCTCGGTACTGCGAGGCGGCAGGGAGGTACGCATCCCGGTCGGGCAGTTGGCGGTCGGTGACCGGTTCGTCGTACGTCCGGGGGAGAAGATCGCCACCGACGGAACCGTCATCGAGGGCACGAGCGCGGTCGACGCCTCCATGGTCACCGGCGAGTCGGTGCCCGTGGACGTGACCGTCGGCGACACGGTCACCGGTGCCACGGTCAACGCCGGCGGCCGAATCGTCGTGGAGGCCACCCGCGTCGGCGCCGACACCCAGCTCGCTCGCATGGCGAAGCTCGTCGAGGACGCGCAGAACGGCAAGGCCGCAGTGCAGCGCCTCGCCGACCGGATCTCCGCCGTCTTCGTCCCGGCGGTCCTCTTCATCGCCGTCACCACTCTGGGCGGCTGGCTCGGCGCCACCGGTGATGCCACCGCCGCGTTCACCGCAGCCGTCGCCGTCCTGATCATCGCCTGCCCGTGCGCCCTGGGGCTGGCCACCCCGACCGCGCTGATGGTCGGGACCGGGCGCGGCGCCCAGCTCGGGATTCTCATCAAGGGCCCGGAGGTGCTGGAGTCCACGCGCCGTGTGGACACGATCGTCCTCGACAAGACCGGCACGGTCACCACCGGCCGGATGACTCTGCAGGACGTGTACGTCGCCGAAGGCGTTGACGAGCGCGAACTGCTGCGGCTGACAGGTTCCCTGGAGCACGCCTCCGAGCACCCGATCGCCCGGGCCATCGCCACCGGCGCGATCGAGAGGGCCGGGAGCCTGCCGGTGCCGGAGAACTTCGAGAACGTCGCCGGGCTCGGCGTGCAGGGCGTCGTCGACGGGCACGCGGTGCTCGTCGGGCGCGAGAAGCTCCTGGCCGAGTGGGCGATCGAGCTGCCGCGCGAGCTGGCCGATGCCAAGGCCGCTGCGGAGGCCGAGGGGCGTACGGCGGTCGCCGTCGCCTGGGACGGCGAGGCCCGCGGCGTCCTCACGGTGGCCGACGCGATCAAGGAGACCAGCGCCGAGGCGGTCGCCGAACTGCGCCGACTGGGCCTGAAGCCCGTCCTGCTGACCGGCGACAACCAGCTCGTGGCCGGATCCGTGGCGAAGGCCGTCGGTATCGACGAGGTCATCGCCGAGGTCCTCCCCCAGGACAAGGTGGATGTCGTCAAGCGGCTGCAGGCCGAGGGCCGTTCCGTCGCGATGGTCGGCGACGGTGTCAACGACGCGGCCGCGCTGGCCACCGCCGACCTCGGCCTGGCCATGGGCACCGGCACCGACGCGGCCATCGAGGCCGGCGACCTGACCCTCGTACGCGGCGACCTGCGGGTGGCGGCCGACGCCATCCGCCTGTCCCGCAGGACGCTGGGCACCATCAAGGGCAACCTCTTCTGGGCCTTCGGCTACAACGTCGCCGCCCTGCCGCTCGCTGCGGCCGGCATGCTCAACCCGATGATCGCGGGTGCGGCAATGGCGTTCTCGTCGGTGTTCGTCGTGACGAACAGCCTGCGCCTGCGCTCGTTCAAGTAGGCCCGTGACCGTAACGGCGGACAACCGGGAGGGGGTGTGCAAGAGGCATGACTGAGCCATTCGGAATGCACGAACCGATGCCGAGATCTGCGGGCCATCGGCGCAGGTCAATGTGGACGAGGTGGGGGACAGGTCTGAGCGGTCAGGCCCCGCAGCCACCTGTCCGCCACGGCATGATCAAGTCTGTTTCGGTAGTGTCGGGAGCGGAGGGCCGCGGCGGCCCTCAACGGATGTCTTGGGAGTGGCCGTGAGCCGGTACGTACGAACAGGAGGCGCCCTCGGGCACCTGCTGCTCGTGGTCGTGCTCGCGTTCGGCGTGTTCGTCATGCACACCATCGGGCATCCCACCGAGTCGCATGCCGCAGGAATGGGTCCGGCCTCCCATGTGTCGGCGCCGACGGCCCATTCGGCCCCGGCGACGTACCAGGACGCCGCGGACCCGGCCTCTGCGGAATTGAAGCACTCGGCCGCCCCCCAGCAGGCCCCGTCCACCGACATGCCCGTCATGGCGATGGACATGCTGTCCCTTTGTCTGGCCGTCCTGCTCGCCGCTTGGGTGCTCATGGCGCTCGTCCGGTCGGCGCTCGCCCGTCACCGCGACTGGCTGGCGAACCTCCGTGCCCAGGTCGCCGCCGTACTGCACCCCAACCCGCCGCCACGCGGCCCTGATCTCACCCGGTTGTCGGTCCTTCGGCTGTAGGCCAGCACGCGCGTTCCCGCTGTCTCGCACGCCCGAAAACCGCCAGAAGAACCAGACAACACCCGAGGTGAAATCGATCATGACTGCCTTCACGCGTGCTCTGCGCCGCAAGTCCACTCGTCGTATCGCGGCCGCGAGCGTCGTCGCGACAGGAGCCCTGCTGCTGACTGCCTGCGGCGGCGACGGCGACGACATGAGCGGCATGGACCACGGCAGCGGCTCATCGTCGGCCGCGGCGACCACCGAGGCCGGGGCCAAGGCCGGGGACTTCAACGATGCGGACGTCACGTTCGCGCAGATGATGATCCCCCACCACGAGCAGGCCCTGGAGATGGCAAAGCTCGCCGACGGCCGCGCCTCCGACGCGGAGATCACGGACCTCGCCGGGAAGATCGAGCAGGCCCAGGACCCTGAGATCAAGACGATGAAGTCCTGGCTCACGTCGTGGGACAAGCCGACCGCGATGGAGTCCATGCCCGGGATGGACCACGGAAGCATGAACGGCATGATGTCCGACGCGGACATGAAGGAACTCAAGGCCATGAAGGGCAAGGAGTTCGACAAGATGTTCGCGGAGATGATGATCGACCACCACAACGGGGCGATCGCCATGGCCAAGGACGAGCAGAAGAACGGCAAGAACGCCGACGCCAAGAAGATGGCCGGCGACATCGTCAAGGGACAGTCCGCCGAGGTCGAGCAGCTCCAGAGCATCCTCGACCGGCTCTGAGCCGACTCACACGGGCCGTCCGGCCTCCACGGCACGCTCGCCGAGGAACCGGACGGCCCCGGGCCCCGGCCCCCGCACTTCCCCCATCGACCGCACCCTCACGGTCTGCACAGGCTTCCGCGCCGACGCGCGCCCGATATCTCCCGCCGAGGAACCATGCACAAGCGCCATGCCGCCGCGACAGCGGCTGCCCTGACTCTCGCCCTGACCCTGGCCGCCTGTTCGGAAGGCAAAGACGGCGCGGACTCGTCCGCAGCCTCCGCAACTACGGTGAGCCACATCCACGGCCTCGGCCTGGCCGCCTCCGACCAGCGCCTGTACGTCGCCACCCACGAGGGCGTCTACACCCCCGACACCAACGGCGATCCTCAGCTCGTCGGCGACAGCAAGGACGACTTCATGGGCTTCACGGTGGCCGAGGACAACACCTTCTACGCCAGCGGCCACCCCACCTCCGGCGGCAACAAGGGACTGATCAAGAGCACCGACGCCGGTAAGACCTGGACGTCGCTGTCCCTGTCCGGCGAGTCCGACTTCCACGCGCTGGACCACGCGCACGGCACGGTCTACGGCTACGACGCCACCAACGCCCTGCTGCGCACCACCAAGGACGGCACCACCTGGAAGGACGGGGCAAGCCTCGAGGCGCTCGACATCGCGGTCAGCCCGAACGATCCCGGCCTGGTCCTGGCCACCACCGCCGAGGGCATCGCCCGCAGCACCGACGGCGGCAAGACGTTCACCAAGGGCAAGGAGCCAGTGCTGGCCTTCCTCTCCTGGAAGACCGCGGATGCCCTCTACGGCATCGACCCGGCCGGCGTCCTGAACCGCAGCACCGACGGCGGCACCACCTGGCAGAAGGTCTCCACCGTGCCGGGCGGCCGGCCCCAGGCGCTCACCGCAGTCGGCGCCGAACACGTCCTGGCCGCCACCCAGGACGGCGTCTACGAGTCGAGGGACGGCGGCAAAACCTTCCGCAAGCGCCTCGCCGTCGAATCAAGTGGCGGACACTGACAGGCCTATGGCGGAGCCCATCACCAGGCCGGGCGCCCGGCACAGCGATGGGACGTCAGCCCTGGGGACGCAGGCCGGCCAGGGTCACTAGGACGAGCCGTTGCACAGCGGCCTTGGACGACAGTGCTCCGGCTCCGGCGAGGGCGTGCAGGCAATAGCCCGCCAGCTCGTCCGGCGGGATGTCGTCCCGGACCACGCGCGCCTTGGCCCCCTCGGTCAGCAACCCCCGGACGAAGTGGCGCAGATGCTGCTCGGCGTGCGCCACATGGTCACCCCGGTGCAGGGCGGCGGACAGCTCTCCCTTATGGCCATGCCGCTGCTGCTGGATGAAGGCGTAGCGCTCCAGCACCGCCTCGAGCCGCTCGTCGGCGGTGCCGGCACGACTTCTGAGTTCGGCGAGCTCGGCAAGGTGACCTGCGATCTGCTGCTCGTGCCACGCCGCCAGAATCGACTCGACGTCCGGGAAGTACTTGTACAGCGTGGCCCGGCCGATGCCGCTGTCCTCGGCGATCCGCGACATCGTCACGCCCCGCAGCCCCTGCTCGGCCACGAGCGCCGCCGTGGTCTTTAGCACCGCCTCCCGCACGGCGCGGCGGTGCTCCTCGATGGTCTCGTTCCACAGCTTTGGCACCGGGTCAGTGTACGTGGTGACGGTGACGAAACATGATGGCTTGACGTAGACACTGTGTCTCGATAAGAGTTGCCGCCTGGAAGAGGGCCCGTGGCCCGTACCGTCCCGTCAGAGGGAATCCGCATGACCGGCACACCGTCCGAATCGACGGAGAGCGCAGGGCCCGACCGCGCCACACCCCCCGCTGCCCCGCGCTGGGTGAAGGTGTCCGGCGCCGTGGCGCTGGCCTTGGTCGTGCTGTTCCTCGTCCTGCACCTGACCGGTGCTATGGGGGCCGGCATGCACGGCGGCCACTGATGGCGATGCCGCCCGCCCTCCGCAAACTCGTGCTCACCGCGCATGTCGCCTGCTCGGTCGGCTGGCTCGGCTCGGTCGCCGCCTTTCTCGTCCTCGCCGTCGTCGGACTGACCGGCAAGGCCCCCCAGAGGGTTCGGGGTGCGTATCTCGCCATGGAGGTCACGGGCTGGTACGTGATCGTCCCGCTGGCGTTCGCCTCGCTGCTGACCGGGCTGGTCCAGTCACTCGGCACCACCTGGGGGTTGTTCCGCCACTACTGGGTCCTGGCAAAGCTCGCGCTGACCGTCCTCGCCACCTTCCTGCTCGTTCTGCACATGCAGGTGGCCGACCACGTGGCGGAGGCTGCCGCGCTGACAAGCCTGTCCGCCTCCGACCTCGGCGGGATGCGGGTGCAGCTCGTGTTCGACGCCGCGGCCGCCGTCGTTGTCCTGCTCACGAACACGGCATTGTCGGTCTACAAGCCGCGCGGCATCACCCGGTACGGATGGCGCATACAGCAGGCACAGCGAGCCGACCGGGCCAGCGGCGCGGCCGTGGGCACTGCCGCTCCGGCCCAGGCTTGACCAGACTGCTCTCGGATCAGCCGGGCGCGGTCGCTGCGGCCACGAACATCGGCAGCGCCAGGAACGCCAGCGAGCGCGCTGCTTGGCGATCCACGCATCCGCCTGCTCGCATGACTGCGGTGATCGATCACGCCCCTTCGGCCAGCCCGACGAGCAGGGCAGCATCGTCGGCTCGGTGAAGCACCCGTGTGCACCTCGACCGGCGCCTCACCGAAGCTGGCCTCCAGCAGCAGCGATCTTCTCTCACCTGTGCTTTTCCAGGGACCCTTGGCGGGGCCGCCGCCTGGGCGGTCCTGGGCAAGCGCGGCCCCGGAAGTTCAGCCTGAGCTTCGGGCCCCTGCGAGACGAGCACCGCTGTGATCTGCGACAGGCGTACGAAACGCACGCCGCGCACCTGCGCACCGTCCGTCTCCCCGCCTGGGCACTCCAGGGTCAATCACGCTGAGGCCGTGTGTGCTGAACGGGAAGGACACGGACGACCGGGTCGGGGGCCGACAGGAGGTCGCGCAACTGCAGGTTTTCCAAGGTAAGTTGGTTGACCACTCTGACCAGTCCCTGAACGTCGGCGCGGAGTTGCTCGAGTTCGGCTTTGTCCTTCTCGCGGAGTTCCTTGAGCCGTACGACCTGTTTACGAAGACGGGCCTCGGCGTCCGTGGGCTGCCCGCGCTCTTTGACCTTGGCGTAGAACTCGTTCTTCAAATCGAGGTGGCGCTGGGTAAGGGCGTTGCGGGGGACGCCAGCCTCAAGGGCGAGGGACACGATGGTCAGGGCTCCGTTGGAGCGCTCGGGACGGCCGGTCAGGATGCGGTCCATGGCGGCGCGGATGCGGTCGCGCTCGTCTGCTGCTCCGCTCACGGTGTGGGGTCCTTCAGGGTGATCCGGGTGCGGTCGTGGGTATCGGCGATGCCTCGCAGGCGGTCGGCGTGGTCACGTAGCCGTTCGCTGATCGGCTGGGGCACGTGCGTGGCCTGTTTGTCGAAGGTGTCGGCGCGGTCGCGCAGCGCTGTGGCGTGGTGGTCGGTACGGACGATGTTGCCGCAGCTGGGCACGCAGTGATCGAGCCGCGGTGAATCGCGGACGCCAGTGCGGTGGCACAGGGCTTGCTCACGCTTGTAGTGGCACAGCAGGAGCGCCTGCGGGTTGTCGTACAGCATGGCGTCGTCGTTGGCGAGGAGGCGGCGGGCGGTGGTGGCGTTGATGACGGTGCCCTCGAAGCGCGGGGCGCGGGCGGCGGCCTTGATGGCGCGCCGGGCGGCCGGGCCGGAGAGGCCGCCGCCGGACTGGAGGTCGTCGTTGAGGTCGGCGACGGTGTCGGCGACGGCGCGGACGGTTTCGATGTCGATCAGTTCGTGGATGCCGTCGCGGCTGCGCGTGGCGTAGCCCTCGGAGACCAGTGCGGTGCGCAGATGGCCGTACTAGATGGCGAGGGCGACGAGCCCGCCCGGACGGCGGGCGATGTGCCAGGCCAGGGTACGGCGGAAGCGCCTCGTGCCGACCGCTCCGTGCGGATCGGGCGGGATGACCTCGCGGGGCAGGCCCTGCCGGGCGGCTTCGGCGTTGACCCAGGCAACGTAGTCCTCGATCCGCACACGCAGCGCGGGTGAGCGCAGGGAGCCGGTGCCGGGTCCGGCCATGGCGCCGTGCACGGCGTGGCTGAACAGCAGCTCGCCGGGCGCCACCATGCGCTCCAGCACGCGGATGGCTTTGACGACGGGGGCGATGGCTACCCAGGGGACGTCGCGCTCGCGTCCGGCGGAGTGGTGGTTGCCGTGCTCGTCGGTGGCGTTCTTGTACTCGTGGCCGTAGATCAGGTGCCGGCTGATACGGCCGGAGGCGTCGGGCTCGGGATCCGGGCAGCAGCCGTGTCGCAGCCCGAGCACCTCGCCCGGGCGCATCCCGGTGAGGTAGGCGATGACGATGAAGCACGCGGTGACCAGCAGCCGGATCAGTCCGGGCGTCTCGCCGAAGTCGAGGGCCTCGCGCCAGGGGCGTCCGGCAATGCGGCCGGTGATGGGGGTCGGCAGCGGACAGGGTCCGGGCCGTTGCGCGGCTGCGGCCACCAGGTCGTGGCGCTTGGCGTACAGGGCGACTTGGTGACGGGAGGCGCCGGTCAGGCCGCCGACGTAGTAGCGGGCGAAGCCGTACCCCTCGCGGCCCTTGAGCCGGACGGCGGGCAGCGGTGCCCGGGCGGCAACGAGCGGATCCAGGTACGCCTCGAGGGCGGACTGGCCGGCAGGAGTGCTGGGGATCGTCCGGCCGGTCTCCGCCAGCCGCTTCGTGTCGGTGTGTCCGGCGAGGATGTCGTCGGCGAGGTCGTCGACCATGCGCAGGGCCCAGACGAGCAGCGGCCCCATAGTCTCTTCGGCCAGCGGCTCGCTGGCGTTCTCCCCACTGCCGGCGGAGGAGACGGCCGGGAGGTAGTCGTCGGCACCGAGTTCGTCCCACGGCGGCCGGGAGACACCCGTGGGGCGGGCGGAGAGCTGGTCGAACGCCCACAGGCGCGTGAGGGTGCCGAGGATCTCCAGCACACGCTTCCGGCTGGAGCCGGCCGCGAGCAGGTGCTGGTCGTAGGCGGTCCAGACGGCGGTGGTGCACTGGGCGAGCGAGGTCAGCCCGCGTTCCTTGAGCCAGGCCGCCAGGTACATCCACTGCCGTACCGCCTCGGTCAGGTCGCTCAGGCTGACGCGGGCCCGCAGCGAACGCGCGCGTTCGGCCAGGAAGGTGGGCCGCAACTCACCGTTGATCATGGTCCAGGCAACCAGCCGGAGTTCGTCCCGGAAGGCCACGGGGCATTGACGCCAGCGGATGCTGGCCTTGTGGCGGCTGGGGTTCTCCGTCAGCGCCGCCAACGGCCAGATCCAGTCCGCGTAGCGGCCGTTGATGTGCGCGTGCATGGGCAGGACACGGTGCGGCAGCACGACAGGCGTGTCCGGTGCGGGCATCGGCAGGATGTAGGGATCGTGGTGGGCTGCGGTGGTCACGCGTCGAGCACTCCGGTCAGCAGGCAGTCGATGAGATCACGGTCGGCATTGGTGACGCGGGCCAGGGCCTGAGCCCAGACCGGCTCGCCGAGGCGGCGCTTGAGGTCCTCAAGCCGGGCGTGGGCCTCGCCCCAGTCGGCCTCCCACACCGTCGGCGGCTGGGCCGAGCGCAGGTGGTTCAGCGCCCGGTGCAGATGGGCCAGGCGGGCATGGTGGCCGGGGTGGATGCGGGCGTTGGTGCAGCCCAGGCACATCAGGAACGAGGCACGGCAGCCCTTCCCCGGCCTGGTGAAGGGGCTGTGCTCGTAGTCGTGGCAGTCCGCGGTCGCGGTCTCCCGGTCGTCGGGATCGGGGATGGCACGGAGTTCGGCGACCAGGACTGCCTGGCGAGCGCGCTCGGCGGCGTCCTCGGCGCCGGCCGCGATGATGTCCGCGGCCTCCTGCTGCACCCGTTGGTCGACCAGCACGTAGTCACGGTCATGGGTGGCCTGGCTGTTCTGCCCGGGCTCGCGCCGCACCAGCGCATTGACCGTGCGCCGCCCGCGGCGGAAGGGCGAACCGGCCAGTCCTTCGGCCCGGGCCCAGGCGCTGCCAGCGCTATCGGCGACGCCGAACCGGAAGAGTCCGACCGGTGGGTGGTGATCGGAGGTGGTGATGGCGTGCCCTCCCTGCGCCCAGCGCCACACGATCAGCAGGTCGGTGTCGGGCGCGAGGTCCTCGACGACGGCACGCGCGAAGCGGGTGGCCTGCAGGGCTTCGGTGATCAGCCGTCCCGGGGAGCGGGCGCCGTCGTCGGTGACGTTGCGGGTCTCGAAGTAGCGGCCGCCGCCGCGCCGGTACTTCACCACAGGGATGCGGTAGGTCGAGTGTCCGTCCTCCCCGGGGTCGGGGCTGGCCTTGGGGACCTTGGCCTGGTGGATCACGGACAGGTTCCAGCCGAACTCGGCCATCAGCAGCACGCCCAGGGCAGCGGCCTCCAGCCGGGACAGGAACAGCCGCTGCCACGTCGCGGCCGGGCTGGTGTTGCCCAGGACGCGTTGGAACCGCCAGATCGGATTTCGTGCTCCCTTCGCGCTGACCCGGCGCGGGATGTCGCCCGTGCGGGCCAGGGAGTCGAGAGCCTCGCCGAGGATGAAGTCGTGGCTGCCCGGCGCGAAGGCTCCCGCCCGCCACCGCTCCAGGTGCGCCGCGTTGTCGTTGATACGCAGCAACGCGGCGCGGAAGGTACGCCTCGCCGCCCGCTTGATGCGGTCGAACTCTTCCTCGCTGTAGGACTGCGTCTTACTCTTCGGCCGTTGGGTGCGCACGGCCAACTCGTCCGCAACGGGCCCGCTCGCCAGCCGGGCGTCCTGCCGCAGCAGGCTGCCGACCCGGGTGATGGCGTTGTGGCCGCCCGCCGTGCCCGCCTGGCTCAGCCGCCACTGCTTGACCTGCGCTGTGGTCAGCTCCTCCACGTCCCGCGGCGGCCGCTCGAGCCCGGACAGAAACGCGGTGAACTTCTCCAGGAGCTGGAACGTCAGTCTCGACGAGCGGTGACTGCCCCACCGGTTCGGGGTGCACCGCGCGGCGAACAGCACGGCGAGGGAGCGCTGCATCGGCTCGGCGACCAGCAGCGTCGCGAAGTCGTATGCCCGCACCCGGCCATTGCGGTCGACGTGCCGTACGACGAGCCCGCCCGAATCCAGGGGTTCGGGGCGGGTGTGGTCGCCTGGGGGCAGGGATGCCCGGCGTCCGTGTCGGCTCACGCCACACCCCCGAAGGGGTCGAGGCGGTCGTCGAGGTCCTGGATGCCTTCCGACTCCCGGGCGATGCGCGCGAAGACCTCATCCAGCTCCGGCATCGGCGCCTGTTCCGGATCGTCGTCGGCCGTGGCCAGCATCGCCCGCAACTGCAGGTCGGCCACCGGCGCAAGGTAGATGTCGACGGTGGTCTGCCGGGAGGCGTGCCCCAGCAGGTTCTGCACCATGAACCACGGATCCCCGTACAGCAGACGGAAGTCCCGCCGCTCGGACGGGCTCAGCCCAAACCGCTGGTCCATCAGGTAGTTGAGCACCACGAGCATGTACAGGGCGAACGAGTGCCGTGCCGAGTGAGGCGTCGCGTATGGCGCGAAGACCTGATGCGGATCCATCCCGAGGTACTTTGGCGGCGTCAGCACCTTCGCGCACCGCTGGTTCGCCGTACGGAACACGCCGTCCCAGGAATGCGGCCGAAACGGCATCCCCTGCTCGTTCAGCCACAGCCACAGCGGCTCCGGACCCTGCGGCCCCTCGGTGAACAGCATCATCCGCTCGCGCACGGACAGCAGATTCAACTCCCGCTCCCCAGCGACGCCACGCTGATCGCGCCACCGCACCTTCGGCTTCAATCCGCGCGTCACCTCGGTGACCAGCCGCAGCTGAGCAAGCCGCTCGTACCGGTCGGCCTGCTGGGCCTTGCGAACCACCCAGGCTCGCGAGGAATCGACGTACGCCTCGACGTCGCCGAGCGCATCGGCGGCGGCATAGAACGTCCGGGGCCTCTTCGACCGGGTCACGGCCGCGGCCACCTTCCCCCGGTAGTACCGGCCCCCGCCGATCCGCCGCACGGGCAGCTCGAACGTCAGCAGCGATCCTCCCTCGCCTCGCCGCAGCCCGGACGACGTCAGTAGCCGCACGAAGGCCACGTTGCGGTCCTCTAGCCGTCCCACCCAGCCCGGCTGCGGAATACCTCCGCGTGTGTGGCCGCGCAGGCCGACGTTGACCCACTTCCGCCACGTTCTCGGCGTCAGCCAGTGCACGTTGCTCGGCCGGACGTCCTTCGGCGCCGCCTCCGGCACCGAGATCACCTCGCCGTTGCCCCCCACGATCTGCCGCACGAGCAGCGGAGTGCGCACCAGGTGTCCATCACGGACAGCCCACCGGAACAGGCTGGCGAACGCGGCCAGTTCACGTCCCCACTTCGCCCCGCCGACCCGGCTCGGATTCGCCTCCGCTCTCCGCCGCCAATGCTCGTAGTCCTCCAGGTCCCTCGGAGTGGCCTCCAGCCAGCCCCGCCCGCGCTTCCACAAGAACGTCAGCAGCAGGGCGATGTCTGTGGCGTAGTTGCGGCGGGTCTCCTCCTCGTAGCGGCGGAAGGTACCGGACTGGCCGTACAGGCTCAGGAGGGGATCTACCCGATGATCCGGTGACAGGAAGATGGGATCGCCGGCCATCACGCCCACCGAGTCCTCGCGAGACGGCAGATCGTCCCATCCCTCGACGACACTGCCCCGAACTCCACCCCGCACCGCGTCCGACGGTACCCAGAACACACGCCAACTCACCGCGAGTGCCCCCTTCTTGATTGGCTTCAACACGCCAATTCAATAGGGAACTCAGGGATGCCGCGCGCGCCCTCGGCTACCCCACGGCGCGTATCAATGAGATGACCCGCCACATTCACCACGAGCCCCCCGGGCCCGACGCTGATATCCCCGACGACGTGCGCTCACTCGCCGGGCAACTGCATACCTTGCCGCGGCATTTGGGCATCCATGTGGGAGGGATGGTGCTGACCCGCCAGCCTATAGGGGAAATCATGCCGGTTGAGTGGGCCACCCGAGAAGGGCGCTCGGTACTGCAAGGCGACAAAGACGATGTGGCTGCCGCCCATCTTCTGAAAATTGACATCCTGGGATTGGGCATGCTGGCCGCATTGCACACCGCGTGCGACCTCATTGCCGAACACCACGGAATCAGTCTGGACATGGCCTCGATTCCGCAGGACGACCCGGACGTGTACGCCATGATTGCCGCAGGTCGGACCATAGGCGTATTCCAGGCCGAGTCGAGGGCGCAGGTCTCGACCCTGCCGCAACTGCAGCCCCGGTGTTTCGAGGACCTCGCGGTGGCCGCCTCCATCATCAGGCCGGGCCCCATTCAGGCAGGATCAAAGCATCCGTATTTGCGGCGGCGGGCCGGTCTGGAGCCCGTGACCTATCCGCATCCGCTCGCCGAACCAGCGCTTTCCAAAACTCTCGGGGTCGCTTTGTGGCAAGAGCAAGCTATGGCTCTGGCTATCGATTGTGCGGGTTTCACCCCGGGCGAGGCGGACCGCCTCCGTAAGGCGATGGCCGCCAAGCACTCTCCCGAAAAGGTGGCACAGCTGCGCGGACGACTGCTTGCCGGGATGGCCGCCATGGGCATCGACCATGCCGCCTCAGAGCGCATTGTGGGCATGATAGAAGCGTTTTCGGATTATGGATTTCCGCAGTCTCATGCCCAGTCGATGGCGGGCATCATTTACGCCAGCGCCTGGGTGAAGTACCATTTTCCGCACGCCTTGCTGGCGGGGATTATGGCGCATCTCCCGATGGGTTTCTATGACTCGCAGACGCTCATTCAGGATGCCAAGCAACATGGCATCGAGGTCCGCAGTGTCGACATCCAGCGCTCCGGCGCGCACGCCACGCTGGAGCCTCACACCGATCAGCCGGAGCGGCGGCCGGCGATCCGCCGCGGGCTGACCTCCGTGACCGGGATCAGCGAGGAGATCGCCGAGCGAATCCTGACTCTGCGTGGCACGGTGGCGTTCCGCTCGGTGGCCGACGTCGCCCGCCGCACGCGGCTGTCGGCGAAGCTGATGGAGCAGCTGGCCACCGCCGGGGCATTCGATGGCCTCGGAGTGAACCGGCGCACCGCCCTGTGGTCGGCCGGCGCCTATACCGGCGAGATCCAGGACGTCCTGCCGGGGTTGGACGACCTGGCGCCCGCGCCGGAGTTGCCGGTCATGACCGCGGCCGAGGCGACTGCCGCCGACCTCGACGCCTCCGGTGCCAGCGCCACCACCCACCCGGCACAGCACCTCCGTGCCCTGCTGGCCTCACACGGGGCACAGCCTGCGCGCGAGGCCCGTGACCTGGCCGACCAGACCCGGGTGCGGGTCGGCGGTCTGGCCAAATACATCCAAAGGCCCCCGACGGCCAAGGGAGTGGCGTTCGGCGCCCTGGAGGATGAGACCGGCATGATCAACCTGGTCTTCTCTCCCCCGGTCTGGGAACGCACGCGCGAGGCAGTCCTCGGCGCCCCTGCAGTGCTGCTGGACGGACACATCGAGCGAGACCGCGGCTCGGTCAACATGATCGTGCACCGCGCGCACGCACTCGATGGCCCGGCTCGGGCCCATCAGCCGGGGCGCTTCAGGTGACAATCCGAGGGAAACGAAGCTTCACCCGCGCCCACGACAGGGGCATCGTGAAGCCCACCGGGCACGCCCAGCGCTGCGGGTCGGGCGCGAGCGTGATGACCATCCAGGGCGCCGCCGCATCGCGATAGCTGTGTCCACCCGGGGCCAATTCGGGGTCCCGGGTGAGGCCGAAGATAGTCACTATGACCATGTCCGAGCCGTCCGCGACAGAAGTGGGCTGGGTGCGGCACCGGCGACAGGTCCCCCGGTGCAGCATCGGTCGACCTCGATGCGGTCCCTGGCCAGGGCGTACTCGTGCAGAAGGTCAGCGACGCGGGGCGCCATGCTTCCAGGCCGCGGATGGGCCGCCCGACTTGACCAGACCGTGCCAGAAGCTATCCACAGGACGGCACCCATCTGTGGATTAAGTCGTACGGTGCTGAGAAATGATCACGAGCACAGGGTGCGCGATGCGGTGTGGTGTGGTGGTGGAGGAGCTGGCCTCCGAGGTGATGGGCGAGCTGCCGAAGGAGGCTCTGCATGAGGTCCTTGCGCTCGTTGAGCGGGTTCGCGCCGCGCCGTAGGCGTGGCCCGATGTGCGGGACCGCGGGAGTATCGAGGAGATCCGCGAGGCATTCGGGGCGCGCTGCTGGATCCAGTACATGCCGTACGACGGGGCCATCGAGGTACGCGAGATCGGCTGGGTCGGGTAGGGAATCCCCTCCGCTGCCAGAGCGGGAGAGCAGCAGCGTGCGCCGGTCCGAGCCGGGGCTGCATAACCGGATGGAGCACGGCAGGAGCACCGGCCTATCCGTCTGTCGGCGGCCACGACAAAGCCCCCGGAACCAAGTGATTTCGGGGGGCTAAGGGCGGCAAGTGCCGGAGAGGCTAGCTCTCGGCGGATCCGTCGTCGGTGGAGCCGTCTGTACGCCGTCGGCGGGCCACGACGAGGGCACCTGCGCCAGCGGCGATCAGGACTCCGGCGCTGCCGATCAGCCACGGGGTGGCGTCGGCGCCGGTGTGCGCGAGCGCGCCGGTGGGGGCGGGCGCCGCGGTCCTCAACGCGGTCTCGTCCAAGGCCGGGGCAGCCGAGGAGGACGGCGCCGGAGTGCCCTCGTCCTTACCGGGCTTGTCCGGGGAGGGCTTGTTGCTCGGCTTCTCGGTCGGCTTTTCCGTGGACGGCGGACTGGTGGCGGTCTTGGCGTTGGTGACGGTCACGGTCACGGGATCGCCCGGCTTGGCCTTGAACGCCTTCGAGGGCTTGTAGATGTTGTAGCCGGCAGGTGCCTTCACCTGCTTGACCCAGAAGTCCGTGCCGGTACGGGAGTTGATGGGCAGCTTGCCGGTGGCCGTGCCGTCGGCGCCGGTGGTCAGCGTGAGGATGGTCTTGTCGCCGCTGCCGATGTTGACCGTGGATACTGCCAGGAGCTTGCCGGTCTTGTCGTCCTTGGCCTTCAGCAGGACCGAGGCGGCCTTGAACGGGTCGACGATCGTGAGCCGGGTAGCGGTACCCGGAGTGACGATCACGTCCTGGTCATCGACGGTGTCGTGCAGGCTGCTGCCGCTGGAGACTTCTTTGAGGCGGTAAACGCCCGGGACAAGGTCGGAGAAGGTCAGCTTCCCCTGTCCGTCGGTCTTGCCGCGTCCGGCTTCCTCGCCAACGGAATCGAGCAGCAGGAACGTGGCGCCGGGGAGCGTGTCACCGGCCGTGTCCTTGGTGGTGATCTCGACGCTGCCCGCGTCCGGGGCCGGTGTCTCGGCGGGGACGGCGGAGGCCAAGGGGGTCGGTTCGGAGGGCTGAGCGCTCGCGGCCGGCGCCCAGGTGAGGGTGCCGGTCACCGCGACGGCGACGGCGGCGGATCGGACGAATCGTGCGTGCACGAGGAGGAGGACTCCTTGGTCAGGGGGCGGGGAAGGTCAGCGGGTTCGGCCAGAGACCGGGGCGGGAGGTGGCGAGGCGACAGGTGTGTTGCCGTTCGGCTGCTTGGTGGTCGTGGTGGCGACGTAGAGGGCTGCGCGGGTGTGGACAGGGACGTCCTGGACGGTGCGGTGCAGTGGCTCGGTGGAGATGAGCGAGGCGGTGAAGGCCGCGACGAGCGTGGTGGGCGTGCCGAACGAGAAGTGCGCCCTCCAGTGCGGCTCGCTGGGGTACCCGCCCCAGGCCCGCCAGGCTGGCCCGCTGGAGCCGCTGATGGCGTAGCGGTGGCGTAGGCCGCCGAGTCCTTCCGGGGCGAGGAATGTCTGTGTGCCGTCGGTCTTGACGTCGTGGCTCCACCCGCGGGTGAGCAGCGGCACGTACGCCTCGTGCGGCGCCGTCTCGTCCTGGAACAGCCGATCGTGGTCGCTGTGCCGGTCTTCGAGGTAGAGGTCGAGCAGCTCGGTGTGGACGTCATGCAGCAGTTCGACGGGAGTGGTGGCGTCGAAGGTGATCCGCCAGGCCGGCGGGGTGAACGGGGCCCGGTGCGCGCTGACGGTCCACGTGCCCTTGCCGGGCTTGTCGGGTTGGGGGTCGTAGGTGGTCTGCAGCCGCAGGCACGGGCTGAACGCGGCGGCCGTGCCTTCGTCGGTCCGGGCGAAGTGCCAGCCCTCGTCGTAGGGGAAGGCCCAAGCAGTGCGCGGGTCGACGGTGCCGGGCCCAGCGAGGTGGCGAGGAAGGACTCGTACGGTCTGGGCCGCGTCGAGGTCCTCAAAGGGGTGGGTCATCACGGGCAGGGCTCCTGCTGGAAGTGTGCGGAACGCCGCGGCTCGCGGTGTAGGCGCGGCTCAGCGGGCACGGGTGCCGCTGCGGGTGACCGGAGCGGCGGGTGCCGTGTGCGCGGTCCGGCCAGCGGTGCGGCTCGACGCGGACGCGGCCCAGGCACCGGGGAACCAGACGGCGGTGTACTGCTCGACGGCGTCGCGCAACCCGGTGGTGACGGCTCCCTCCCACGGTGGCCGCCCGGGGCGGTGGTACGTGTCGAAGGTGCCGTACTGCTTGGTGTTCGGCCCGGTGTTGGCCGCTTCGTCGCGGCGGTGGAAGGTGCCGTGGTCGAGGAAGCTGAGGGCGACTGCGTCGATCTCGCCGCGGTCCGGGTGGACGACTGCCAGGCGCAGGCCGCCGTAGGTGTCCGCGTGGATGGTGCGGGTGAAATCGATCCGCAGCCGCAGCGGTACGCCGGGGACGGGGGCGGCGAAGTAGGTGTTGCCCACGACGGTGCTGTCGTGGAAGGGAAGGCATAGCTCGGCGAAGAACTCCGGGGCCTGCAGGGACAAGAGGGTCTCCGGTAGGGGTCGGGCAGGGTCTATCGGCGTGGACCGGGCAGGGCCGGTCGGCTGGTGGTGCTCCAGCGCGGGACGCTGGCCGCGGGGAGCGCGGCCGGGCGGCGGGATGCGGCGGCCCGGTGCACGTCGAGCGGGGTGGGGGCCTGCGGTGCGGGCGGCAGGATCGGGGTGAGCTGGGCCATGCCCTTGATGTAGCTGAAGGTTGCCTCGCGCCATCGGGGCAGCGGAGCCGGATCGGCGACGCACTCGGTGACGGCGGTGAGCAGGGCGACGGGGGTGTCGGTGCTGGCCGTGGCGTACCAGACGGGCCGGTCGATGGACTTGCCCGCCCACAGCTGCCAGCGGGCGTCCCGCGTCGTCAGTTCGGCTTCCGGGTCGAGGTCGCCGGTGGTGAACTCGAGGCCGGCGAGTCCGTCCGGGGCCTGGATGGCGAAGACGCCCCAGCGCGGGCGGTCGATCTCCCAACCCTGTTTCAGCAGGGGCACGACGGTGAGGAAGGGATCGTGCTCGTCCGTTCCGGAGACCGGCCGCGCCAGGTAGGTGTCTGGCCCCTGCTTGTACGCCGTGGCGAGGACCGTGGTGAACGCCTGGACGAACTCGGTGGGGACGCGGTCGTTGAAACAGACGCCCCAAGTCGGTGGTCCGAACGGATCCCGGTAGGCGTTGATGCGCCAGAGCCCGTCATCCTCGCCCTCGGGAAGGTAGCCCAGGCGGACCTTGCGGTCGGGGGCGTTGACGTAGGCGTTGCCTAGGTCGTCGTTGTTAAGGTCCCAGCCGAGGTCGATGAGCGGGGCGAGGGCGGGGTCGCCGATCCCGGTGGTCGAGGCGAGGTGGCGCGGAGAGACGAAGACGTCTCCGTCAATCGTGGGCAGGTCGTCGTGAGAGGTCACAGGTTCCTGAATGGTGAAGGTGGGTCAGGCAGCGAGCACCAGGGCTTCTTGAAGGGCATCGCTGGAGCCGGTGTAGTGCAGCGTCCGCAGGCCCAAGCGGGCAGCGGCCTGGCAGTTGTCGGCACGGTCGTCCACGAACAGAACGCGTCGTGGATCGCGAACTCCGGTGGCCTGCAGAGCGTGGTGGTAGGCGGCCGGGTCGGGCTTGCACGCCTGAAGTCGGGCTGAGTAGAGCGCCTGGGTCATCATGAGGCGCCATTCGTGGGTGTCGAGCACGTTACTGAGGTGGGCGGGTGCGTTGGACAGCAGCAGCATCGGCAGTCCGGTGGCGTGGGCGCGGCGTAGGACGGCCAGGACTCTCTCGTCGGTCTCGGTCCACATGGCTGTGTCCGCGGCGAGGAGTTCGCGCAGCAGGCGGGAGCCGGGGTGGGCGCCAAGGACGTGTGCCCAGTACGCAAGGTCGCTGAGCTGGCCGGCGTCATAGAGGTCGCGGGCGTTCCAGAAAGCTCGCTGGAAGCCTGCGAGATCGTCTTCGGGCCAGGAGGCGGTGCGGGCCAGTCGAAGCCAGTTGGCGCGGGTGGGCTGCAGTCCGATGACGCCGTTGTAGTCGAGGATGACGGCATCAAGGCTGGTGGGGCGGATCAAGGGGTGGTGTTCTCCAGGGCGCGACGAGCGAGGACAGCGACGGCGGCTGCGAGGAAGGCGGGCAGCAGCAGGGCTGTGGGCAGGGCGGTGATGCTGGCGAGGGCGCCGATGAGGGCGGGGCCAGCGAGCAGGCCGAGGTAGCCGGTGACGGATACCGTGGCGACGGCTCTCGGCCCGCAGCTGCCGGCGGCGGTGATCAGGGAGGGGATGGTGCCGGACAGGCCGAGCCCGAAGACCGCCCAGCCAGCAAGCGCCGCAGGCACGCTGTCGGCCAGGACGCCGGTGGCCAGTCCGGCAGCGGCGAGGACCGCGCCGGCGCGGACCACGGCAGAGGCACCGCAGCGGGTCGTGAGCCGGTCGCCGGTCAGCCGGCCGATCGCCATGCCGGTGCTGTAGAGGGCGAAGGAACTCGCGGCGACAGCCGTACCGGCGTGCAGGCCGTGCACGTGCACGGCGGCCCAGTCGGCTGCCGCTCCTTCCCCCAGCAGACTGGCAGCCGCCAACGCACCCAGCAGCCAGACCCTCCCCGGCGCCCGGTCCCGATCGGCCTCCTGGGGGTCGAAGGTCTTGGGGTCGGCGCCGCTCAGCGTGAGGGTGCGCGGCCCGGCCACGAACACGCTCGCCGTCAGTGCGGCGCCGACCGTCAGGAACAGAGCACTGTGGGCTGTGCCGGCGGTGGCGGCGGCCAGGGCGGCGCCGCCGAGCGCGCCGATCGAGTACGCGGCGTGCAGGGACGACATGATGGGCTTGCCGTAGGCGTTCTGGCAGCGGACCGCCCCAGTGTTGACGGCGACGTCCAGGACACCGTGCGCGGCGCCGAAGGCCAGCGCCGCTGCGAGCAGCGAGGCCAAAGTCCGGCATTGCCCCACCAGGGCGAGGGCTGCCGCCAGTGCGGCAGCTCCACCGATCAAGAGCGTGGGGAGGCGTTCGGGCCGGGCGAGCCGGCCACCGGCTTGCAGTCCGGCGACCATGCCGAGAGCTGCGGCGAGCAGGACGAGGGACAGGCTGCCGGTCGTGAGGTGGGCTGCGTGTTGCACGGCTGGCATCCGGGCGCCCCAGACAGCCATCACTACACCCAGGCCGAGAAAGTAGCCGGTCAGCAGGACACGGCTACGCCGGAGCGAAACATCAGTGAGGCTCATGCGGGGCGCCCACCGGCAACAGGCTCCTCGGCAGCTCGGGGCTCGACGTGGACCTGAATGCGGCGGGCAGCTTGCTCGGCGCGTGCCTGCGCCAGGTCCGCGGTGGGCGCGGTGGTGATCAGATAGCCGATCCGCGCGGTCCACATGTTGCCGCCGTCGGCCGGGAGAAGCAGCTGGTCGCCGACCTGGTGCTGGAAGTGCACGCGGTCCAGCCAGCGCGGGCTGATGCCGTCGAAGCCGAGACGGAGCAGGGTGCCGGAGGTGTCCGGGTAGAGCATGTGGATCGCCGCGGCCGAGGACCGGGTGGGGGTGAGGTCGGGGGCCCGGCCGCAGGCGATGTCGGCGGCGGCGCGGGGCAGGTCGATGCCCAAGGCGAGTCGGACGAGGTGGCCGATCATGTCGCCGGCGAGCCGGCCGTTGACCTCGACCAGCCGCGGCCGGCCGTCGACCAGCCGCATCTCGACATGACAGACGCCGTCGGTGATCCCCAGAGCACGGATCGCGGCCCGTGCCACGGGGGTCACCACGTCGAGCAGCGGGTCGGCCGCGGCCACGCAGTGGGCCAGTTCCTCGAAGAAGGGCGGAGCGCTGACCGTCTTGCGGGTGACCGCCACCACGGTGGTCTCGCCGCGGTAGGTGACGCACTCGACCGACACCTCGGGCCCGTCGAGGTACTCCTCCACGAGCACGCTGGTGGACTCCCGCCCGAGCCCGGCCGCCTGGTCGGCGAACGCGAAGGCTGCGGTGAGCTGTTCGGGTGTGTCGGCGCGGATCACTCCGATACTGGCCGCGTGCGCGGCGGGCTTCAGCACGAGCGGGTAGCCGATCTGCTGGGCCGCCGCCTCGGCCTCGGCCTGGGTGCGCACGCTCACCGAAGCAGCCGACGGCACGCCGTGCCGCGCGAACAGCGCACGGGATGTGGCCTTGTTGCGGCACGCCTGCATGGCCTCCGGGGCAGTGGTGGGCAGGCCGAGCTGGCGGGCGAGGCGAGCCACGGGCACGAGGTACCACTCGGTCCAGGTGAACACCCCGGCCAGGTCGTAGCGTTCGGCCAGGGTCCGGCCGGCGGCGGACAGCGCCGCCTGGTCGGTCGGATCGGACACGACTATGCAGTCCCGCAGATACGGAACCTCCCACGACGGCTCTTCGCCGGTGATCAAGACAACGTCATAAGCGGCGGCCACGGACTGAAGGCAGTACCCGCGGTATGCCTCGGCCTCCATGTCGGCTGCGGCAACGACCAGGACGACAGGGCGGTCGGACAAGAGCAAGCTCCTCGGGATCGGAGGGTGGGAAGGCGGAGGGTGGGAAGGCGGCGGACCGCAGCGTCGGAGGACTGCTGCTCGGCGAGCAGCCGACGCGCGGCCAGCGGCATGGTGGGACCTCGGGCCGAAGCTGCTCACGCAGCCCGGGAGGCTGCACGTGTCTGACGAAGCCCTACTCGGCGCCCCGACCGGCCGCCTTCGTCCAGCCGAGGGAGGGCGCGGAAGCGAGGGGAGAGAGGGGATTGTCAGGCGCGCCCATTAGGCGGCGCGGCGGCGGCGCAGTTCGAACACGCCGGCCCAGTGGGGGTGCTCGTCGATGAGGCGGCGGGCGTAGAGGGCGGTGAAGTTGTTGTTCAGCCCGGCGACTCCGTAAGGGAGTTGGCGGCGCAGGTCTTCGAAGAGGTCCTTCAAGCTGACTCGTGTGGCTCCGGAAGCAAGGCGGCGGGCGGCCATGCGTTCCAGGGCGCGGTAGACGTGCGGGTTGTGCGCGTCGAAGGCGTTGAACTGCTCGGTGATAGTGCGACCGCTCGCACGGTTCGGGCCAAGGACGACGGCAGACATGAGGTTCTCCACAGGCTGAGGGTGCGATGGGGTCAGGTACGCAGGGCGGGATCGGTGCGCAGGCGGGCGAAGGCGCAGAAGAGGCCGAGGGCTTGTAGTGCGGCGCAGGCGGTGATGACGTGGCCCAGTGCGTCGGGTGGGGTGAGGGCGGTGAGTACGCCGGCGACGGGGAAGGGCAGCAGGAGGATGAGGATGGTCGCCGACAGGGTGCTGCCGAACGTTTCCGCTGGGATCAGGCGGGAACGCAGGGTGCGCAGGACCACCGTCATGCCGCCGTCTGCCGCCATGAGGACCGCGACCAGGACCAGGTAGGACAGGTATTCGGGGGCCTGGGAAGCGGCGAGACAGGCGAGTGAGGCGAGGGCCGCGCAGGTGGCGCCGACCGGCCACAGGCCCAGGCGGTCCAGCGCGAACCGGCAGAGCGTGACGCTGAGGAGGGTTGCGCCGGCGGCCGCGGACCAGACCAGGCCGACGGCAGTGGTGGACTGCCCGAAGCGCTCGACGACGATCACCGGACCGGCCGCTTGGAGGAGCCCGGTGGCCAGGTTGGACAGGGTCAGCCCGGCTAGGAGCCAGCCGAGCGCGGGCAGCGAGCGGATGGTGCGCCACCCAGTGAGGAGACCGGCGCCGGGCCGCCCCTTCGGAGCGCGGGCCGGAGCCACGGGCGAGGAGGGTGTGCTCAGAGCGAGCAGCGCGGCGAGCAGCGAAAGCATGGTGATCACCGCGAGCATCGGCGGCGGCCCGGCGAGCAGGAGCAGTCCGGCGAGCGCCGGGCCGGCCAGCGTCGCGGTCTGGTCGATACCGAGTAGCACGGCCTGGACACGGTGAGCGCGTGCACCTGCCCGGCGGCCGGCGGCGGCGCCAGAGGTCTCGACCGCGATGTAACTGAACTCGGTGAGCACGCCGGTGGCCGCCGCGAGCACCATCACGGTCACGCTCGCCACGGCGTCGGACGGGTGGAAGTGGAGAAGGACTGCGCCGACGGCGAGAACCAAGGCGCGTCCCAGGGAGGCGAGGTGGAAGACCACGGATGCCCCGCGCCGGTCGACGACCGATCCGGCCCACCCGAACGCCGCCAGCCGCGGGATCCACTCCAGGGCGAACGCGGCGCCCGTCAGCGTGGTGGAGCGCGTGGTGGCCAGGACCAGCAGCGGAATGCCGTAGGTGGACATCGCGAACGCGAGAGCGTCCGCCGTGCGCGGCAGGTAGATGCTGCGCATCAGCCCGGCGGTGTGGCGTGCATGCCGGGGTGTAACCGCTGCGCTCACGCGACCGGCTCGGGCTCGGACACCCGGGCGACCTGGGGGTTGCCGGCCAGCCACTGGATCAGGAGAGCGCGGGGACGGGCAAGGTCTGCCTCGGCCTCGTCGCTTGGCAGCCGCGCGGCGGACGGCCGCGGGAGGCCGTCGGCGCGCTCGGCCGCGAGCGAGGGTGCCAGGAGGTCGAGGACGTGGCGGATGCGACTGCTGAACTCGCAGACCGGCCCCGGGTAGGCGTGGCGTCGACCCCAGCGTGCAGCCGCGTCGTACAGGTCGGCCAACTCCGACCCAGCGTCTGTGAGTTCCAGTCCCGTGCCGGGTGCGGTCCGGATGAGTCCATGAGCGCGGGCCGCTTCGGTAGCCCGGCGCAGCTGGTGCGAGGAGAGGTCGGGGAGGGTACCGGCCAGCCGCCTGGGCGGTATCGCTCCGTTGTCGTCGATCTCGGTGACCAGGCGGATCAAGGAGCGAGAGGCCAGCAGCTCGACTGCGTTCCGTACTTCGGATGTGGTGAAGAGGGTGGTCATCGGCGTGGGCCTCCCGCCGGGACGGCCGCCATCGGGCGGGCGGCCGTGGCATGGGAGAAGAGATCGCGGTTCTGCCAGGCCGGAGCGGATTCGCCAGTCCGGGGTGGGGGGATCGCCGCGGGCGCTGGCCGGGACTGGCTGCTGACCCACGGCCTCGACGCGGTCTTCGCCAGCGAGTGCCCCCAGACCGGATGGTGGGCCGCCTGGTCGAGGGGCTGCCCGGCGGACCAGGCGGACAGGGCGCCGAAAACGGGGCCCAGGCCGTCGCCCGCCGCGGACAGCCGGTACGGGTGGCCGGCTCCCTCGGTGTGGACCAGGCCGTCGGCCACGAGCTGCCGCAGCGGCGGGTACACGTTGGTCCAGTCGCTGCTGGGCATCACGATCCGGGCCAGCGCCCGGCCGCTGACCTCCTTGCGTACCTTCAGCACCCACAGGATGGCGGCGGCGTGCCGCCGGGTGAGCAGGGTGAGGCTGTCCTCGATCTGCTCGATCGCGGGCAGCGGGCGGTCCGCCGTCTCCAGATGCTCCTCGGCCCAGGTAACGATCAGCGGCAGAACCGGCAGCAGGGCAGCACCACGCTCGGTGTGGCCGTAGGTCACGTGGCGTGCGGTGTGTTCGGTGCGCTCGACAAGCCCGGCGTCGCACAGCGACTTGAGCTTGGGGTGGAGCTGGCCGTTCTGCAGCCAGGACACCTTGGCCGCCAACTCGCTGTAGCGCAGTGGCGGGCCGGAGAGTGCCAGCAGGATCCTCACGTTCCAGCGCGGGGTGATCATGGCGAGGACTTCGGTGACCCGGGCGATGTCGCTGTCGGTGTCAGGTGGCAGAGCGGTGATGGCCAAGGGAGGAACTCCTGGGAGGGTGAGGGGGAAGTCGCCTACGGGTCAGCGGCTGTGCGCCGTGCTCTGCACCGGGAGGGGCGGAGCCGGCAGTGGCGGTGACGGTGTCGGCGGGGACGGCGCCGGGGCCGGGACACGGGTGAGGCTTTGCAGCACGGCGGCGACCGACTTGGCCTGGGCGTCGCGGACGGCGACGGCTTCGGCGAGCCGTCGTACACCGTCGAGAAGGTGGGAGACCTCGTGCCGACCGATGTGCCGCTCGGTGTCGATGAGCCGGGCGAGGCGGTCGCGGTGGAAGTCGATGCTGCCCTCGGCGAGCGCGAGGTCGTCGTGCATCCCGAGCAGGGCGGAGAGCATGCCGGGCGGCTGGCCCTCGGCGTGGGCGGTGAGGTCGGCGAGCGGTGCGCCGTACAGGTCCTCGATCCGTCCGGCAATCTCGGTGGACGTGAGGTGGGGCAAGCGGGGCTTTCAGGTGCGGCGGGCCCGGGCCGCCCCGGCACGCGGCGGTGCCGGGGCGGCGGGCGGAGGCAGGGTGGCGGTGGCCTTGAGCTGCGTCATGCTCACGGGCCGGGCGTGCTGGTCGGGCGGGGGCATGGTGCGTAGCAGTTCGCCGAGGGCTGCGCGGTAGCCGTCGCGGGCGTCGAGCGCGGCCTCGAGCCACTGCGCGTCGGAGCGGAGTTTGTCCCCCGACAGCTCGCCCATGTCGCGGTCCGGGTCCATGTCCGCGTGCACGCGATCGCGGACGCGGGCAACCTGCTCCTCGGTCAGAGCCAGGAACGAACGCAGTTCCAGGGCACGGGCGAGGGCCGGAGAGGCATCGGGGCCGACGGCCGCCTCGTAGAGCTCCGCAACCGGGTTTCCGAAGACATCCTCAAGGTCGACGTCCATGGTGCTGGCCTTGACCGGGCTCATCGAACAGCCCTTCCCGCCCGCCACGCCGTCGCCGGCACGGGTGTACCCGCGGGTCGGTGAGGAGCACTGGTCTGCACCGCCGGACCGGTTCGGGGGCGAAGGCGGGCGAGCCGTTCGGCGGCGAGGTCCTTCTTGCCCGGAGCGTTCGGGTCGAGGAGCCACCGCACGACCAGGGCCCGGCCGTCGCGGGCGGTGACGGCCGCATTCACGCGGTGGGCGAGACCCATCGTCGGGTCGTCGACCTCGCTGGGCTGGCTTTCCAGCGCGGCGAGGAGGTCGTCCTCCGCGTGATCGAGCACGGACTGGGCCTCGACAAGGAGGCCGTGCCACTTGACGACATCGGTGGCGTCAGGATTCGCCAGCGGCGCGGCGGTGACCGCGGCTTTCAGCTGGTCCATGTCCATACCGAAGCGCGCTTCGATCCGTTCGGTGAGCACGCTCACGACATCCTCAGCGTCATCGAATATGCCGTCGGACAAAAGGGAAGCTCCTGTTCTGGAAAGGCCGATGCCTGGAGGAAGATGAGAGGGCGCTCGTGCCCGGCGACTCAGCCGCTTTCGGGCCACCTATTGGGGCCTGTCAGTCGAGGCACATCCGGACGTCGCGGTAGACGTACGTGCCGGAGACCCAGCCCTTGACGCCGGTCGTCTTGTCCGTGATGTAGAGCCAGTTGCCGCTCTTCCTGTGCACGGTGAACTTGTGGCTCTTGTAGAGCACTCCGACGGCGGTGGACTTCGTGGTGGCCTTGGACCGGATGGTCACAGCCGACGCGTGGACGGTGTACGGCAGCGGCGGGAGGTCCGGGCAGGGCGCAACGATCGTGGCAGCGGCGGGAGCCGCACTCGCGGGTGCAGTGGACAGCATCGGCAGAGCGAGTGCGCCGAGCATCGCTGCGGATATGGCAATTCGGGTGGAGCGCATGCGAAAGAAACCTCCGTGAAGGCATAGGGATTGCGTGGAAGGCGCCGCGGGTGTTGTCCCGGCGGCTGTATAAGAGTCCGGAGAAACGCCGGTTTGGCTAACCGGCGATCGTCGGCTATGTTGCGCCGCCCGACTCGGCCTGGGCGCTCAGCGCGAGCGGCCGGGCGGGCGCAAAGCAGGGGCCTTCGCCACACCGGCCGGGCGGCCTGCTGCGGCTGCCGGGCGGACCGGCGGGAGGGGACCGGCCTCGCCGGTCAGCCGGTCGTCGCACCACTGCAGGGCCTCGCCCACCGTGTCGAAGCCGCCCTCGCGCAGCGTGCGTGTCCAGACGTCGGTGTCGACCTCCTCGACGATGACGCGGAACGGCGAAGGGGCTCGCTCGTCCAAGGCGCGCAGTGCCACGACGGTCACCATGTCGTCGGGGTCGTCGCAGGTGTAGGAGTAGCCCATGGCGTAGTGGTCGCCGTCGTCGGCGAGGCGTCGCTCCAGCGCTCGTGTGGCCTCGTCCGCCGGCGGTAGGCCCAGCTCGGGGTTGAGGCTGATGGCGTCGCGCGGGCAGCCGCGGTGGATGAGCCAGGACTGCGCCATCGCGGGCAGCGGCAGGGGGGCCTGCTCGAAGGCGAACGTCCGCTTCTCGCGGTCTCGTTGCAGATGTACGGCGAGCACTTGCGGCATGCCGGGGTGTCCCCAGGTAGCGGTGCGGTCGAACAGAACGTAGTAGCTGTGCGCGCCGTTGGGGGTGTGGTGTTCGGCGAGGGGGACGAGCATGTCCTCATGGACGGCGACCTTGCGGTAGAAGTCGAGGTACTTCTCCTCGTCGGCGTCGAAGTCGTCCAACTCGAAGTCGACTTGGGGGATGGACTGCCGAGCCGGCGCCGGTTCGGTGGGGGACAACAAGGGCCTTTCGGTGGAGTTCAGCACCGGTGTGCCGGGGTGGACGGCGGCGTGCCGGGGCGAGTCGGGAGCGTGGGTGCACGGGTCGTGGGGGTCCGCCGGGCGGCGAACAGCGCGGCACGTCCGGCATCGGTGAGGGCGACCGGCTGGCCGGCGTGCACGGGGTGGCCGGTGTCCCGAAGGACCAGGCCGGCGTCCTCCAGCCGCTGCAGCCTGGCGTGAGGGATACGGGTCCCGGAGGCAGCGGTCACGGACACCCGTCCGGTCAGCAGGTGTTCGTAGAGCTTGGCGCCGCCAGCGATGGCGAGCAGCGCGGCTTGGTCGTCCGCCGAGAGCTGAGGCGCACGGGGCGTCGAGGCCGTCGCGGCGGCCTCGATGGGCTTCAGGGCGGCGAGCACCTGCCGCGCAGCGGCGTCGCGAGCGCCCGCAGCCTCCTCCAGTTGGTCCACCGTGCGGTTGATGCGCGTGAACAGGGCGTCGTCGACGTCGAACTCGCCGCTGGACAGGCGATTGAGGAGGCGGAGGTAGAAGGTGACAGCGGTCTGGGTCTTGGCCAGTTCGCGGTGCCGGTCGACTAGGTGGGCGTGGGGCTCGTCGAGGACGCCGCGGTCGCGGTAGGACCACAGGGTGTCGATGTCGTGGCCGGTGGCGGCTTCGAGCCGGTGATCGAGCGGGGACACCGCACGCCGGGCTGGTAGCGGCGCGGGTTCAGGGGGCATAGGCGACACTCCGTGCGTTTAGCGGGTGTGGTGGTGCGCGGGGTTGTGTGCGGGACGGGGCAGACCCGGCAGTGCGGTGGGCGGCGGACCGGGCCGGGGCGCGGGAGTGCGGGTGGTCAGCTGCGGGGAACGGGAGCGGGCCGCGTGGGTGCGGGCGCTCAGCGGCCGGCGGGTCATCCCCAGGCGGCGGCCGACCTCGTCGTAGACGTCGTTGCCCGCACGCGGCCGGATGGCAACGACGTGGATGTCCTTCGCGTGCGCGGACTCCGCGGGTGCCGGACGGACGCCGTAGACGACGCGCCAATCCTTCCGGGAGTCCACAAACAGCTTTCTATAGCCCTCCAGGTCGCCGTCGAGGCGTAGCCCGAAGCGCTGCGCGTTCACGACTTCCTGCAGGTAGGCGAGGGTGAGGTCGCGGATATCGCTGGGGGCCTGGAGGAGATCGGTCAGTGCGCGGGGGTCGAAGCTCAGTCCGAAGGCGGGCTGTCCCACTCCCGCGGTCATGACGTCGGCTCGTCCGGCTCGGCGGCGTCGGCGGCTTCCGCCGTGGACGCCGTCTCCGTACGAACGGACGGCGGCGGGCCGGGCAGAAGACGGTGCGCGGGCCGGTCGGGAGAGGTCATGCACGCCGACAGCGGGCCACCAGGCGCGCGGATCGCCGCAACGGCATGGGTGAGGAAGTCCCGGTGCCACACGAACAGACCGCTCAATCCGGCTTCGGGGTCCTTGTGCTGCTGGTAGGCGAGCCACAGGGCGTGGAGCCAGGCCACGACGTCGTCGTGCTCCTGCCACTGCAGGCACCAGGGCGCCGCGGTGGTGACCTCAGCCCCGTAGACCGGGAGGAAGAAGTCGTCGACCCAGTCGCTGAGCGCGTCGAGTTCGTCCTCGCGCTCCTCTCCGTCCAGCTCCAGGATCGGGCGAGGCTCTGGTGGCGCGGCGGGAGCTGGCCCACCGAGCCCCGGCATGCCGAAGGCCGCGAACGGCGATCCGCCCGGCGCCGGCGAGGACGCGAGATGGTCGAGCTGCTGTGCCTGCTGCGCCGACTGCTCCATGAGCCGTCGGACGCTCGCCTCGATCCCCTCCAACTGCGGGTCCGGGATGCGAACCGGCTCCATTTCCCCGCCGTCTGCGGGTTCTATGGATTCGGGCATGAAAAGTACGGCCTCCTACGAGACGCGAAATGACAAGTGGGCGGAATCCACGGCGCACGGACCCGCCGGAAGGTTGCACGAACATCCCGGCGGGCTCCGGAAAAACTGGGAGGGTGCGCGGGGCCCCGGAGCGAAATACGGCAGAGCGAATCAGACGGTGAGAACCACGTCGTCCTGGGTGAGCGTTTCGCGGATCGTCTCAGTGAGCCGGTCGGCCGCGATCGACGCGTAGTGCTCAGTCTTCTCCACGCCGATGAAGTCGCGGCCTTCCAGCAGGGCCGCGACGCCCGTGGAGCCGGAGCCGGCGCAGAAGTCGAGAACCGTACCGCCCTCGGGGCTGATCTTGACCAGCTCCCGCATCACCTCGACGGGCTTCTGAGTGATGTGCTGGCGCGCCTTGCCGCTGGGCTGCGAGGCACTGTAGAGGCCGGGCAGGTAGACAGGGTTGCGGGAGCCGTCGATCGCTCCCTTGGACGCCCAGACGATGAATTCACAGTTCTGGGTGAACCGGCCCTTCTGCGGCCTGGCCTGCGGCTTGTGCCAGGCCAGCACCCCGCGCCACAGCCATCCGGCCGCCTGGATCGCGTCCGTGGTGACGGGGAGCTGTCGCCAGTCGGTGAACAGCAGCGCAGTGCCGCCGGTCTTCGTGAGGCGGTGGGCTTCGGTCATGATCTGCGTCAGCCAGAACCCGTACGACCTTTGGTCCATGTTCTCGCCGGTGAAGTCCGGCAGAGCATGCTGGGCGTCGGCGGACGTGTACTTCTGCTTCGCGGAGCGGGTGGTGCGCTCCTTCGCGGTCCGCCCACCGGAGTTGTACGGCGGGTCGGTGATGACGGAGTCGACACAACCGTCCGGGAGGCCAGCGAGAACGCTGAGGGCGTCGCCCTGGTGCAGGGAAAAAGGCAAAGAGGAACCCCAATTCGGGTGCGGAATCGCGGAGGGAACTACCCGCCTCGCGCAGAGTCCTCGCGGGCCGGAAGTGGGCATGCAGAAGCCCAAAGCCACAGGCCGAGGAGAGCGAGAGGGAGTCCAAAAACTGTAGAGGCGAAACCGCCGACGACCAAGAAGTGCTGTGCTGGGGTATCGGGTTCCGGCACCTCACGCCGGCTTTTTGGTCAACCGCCGATCTGGGCCTACTGTTTTTGAACCGCCCGGCGCACACCGCCGCTGGCTACTCCCGCCACGCCTCACGGAGGTACCCCCTGCCCCGGCACACCTAGCTCACGGCCCGGCCTCGCAGAGCGAGCGGCAACTCGCCCGCGTCGGCCCGTCCCAATCGCCCACCCCGGCCGCCGCGGCCTTCCAACACGCTTCGCGCACGCGGCACGCCGGACACCGCACCCCGAAGGACACGTTCATGACGTCTCGTTACCCACCCCTGCCCGACATCGCTGACCGGCGAGCGGTCCGCTCCGGTTGAAGGGGCTCGCCGCCAGTATCGGCGTCGTCTTCCTCTCCCCGATCCTGATCGCCGGCACCGGCATGATGCTGGCCTCCTCCGCCGACGCCGTGCAGAGCAACGGATCCTTCAGCAGCTGCCTGACCGACATCGACACAGGCAAGGTCGCCGAGCAGGTCACCAAGATCCTCGACGGCGCGTCCGGCAAGGACGTCCACGTCGAGGGCCTAGACCTGCCGGCCGAGCAGGTCCCCAATGCGCAGACGATCGTGGCCGCCGGCCTCTCGCTCGACGTCCCCAAGAAGGGACAGATCATCGCGCTCGCCACGGCGATGCAGGAGAGCCGGCTGCGCAACCTGAACTACGGGGACCGCGACTCGCTCGGCTTGTTCCAGCAGCGCCCTTCCCAGGGCTGGGGCAGCGCCCAGCAGATCCACGATCCGGTATACGCCTCCGAGCAGTTCTACAAGCACTTGCTCAAGGTGAGCGGCTGGCAGCAGATGACCGTCACCCAGGCCGCCCAAGCCGTGCAGAAGTCCGGGCTGCCGGACGCGTACGCCCAGTGGGAAAACCTGGCCACCGCATTGCAGGCCGCCATCGCCAAGACCTTCCCAGGCGGCGCCAACGACACGGATGGCAAAGACGCGGACCAGGGCAAGCAACCGCCGCCCGGCACCACCGGCTGCACTCCCTATCAGGACGGCTCCGGCTTCGGCCGCATCCCCGAGGGGAGCGTCCCCAAGGGCTACAAGATCCCCAAGGACGCCGATCCGAAGGCGCGCAAGGCCATCACCTGGGCGATGCAGCAACTCGGCACGCTCTACCAGTGGGGCGGCTCCTGCACCAACGCGCATGGTCCTGACCCCATGGGCCGCTGCGACTGCTCCAGCCTGATGCAGCAGGCGTACGCCCATGCCGGCGTCACCCTCACCCGCACCACGTACACGCAGGTCAACGAGGGCAAGGCGGTCTCGCCCGCCCAACTCAAGCCCGGTGACCTGGTCTTCAGCCGCGGCACTGCCGCCCGGCCCGAGCACGTCGGCATGTACCTGGGCGAGGGCCTCGTGATCGAGGCGCCCCGCACCACCAAGCCGGTCCGGATCACCCCGATCAAGGACTGGACGATCCTCGCCGCCCGCCGCGTCATCTGACCCCGGTCCAGGCCCGCGAGCCACCGTCACCAGGACGTCGCCGGTGATCTGCCCGACCGCTGGCCCTGGTGGCCAAATCCCCATCCCCCTCAATCACTTCGCCCGACGGCCTCCCAGCAGGACGAGCCGACGGCCCACTCCCTATCCCCCAACACCCCGGAGCATCCACGTGACATTCCACTCCCGCGTCCGGCGCGCCCTCGCGGCCAGCTCGATCGGCCTCGCAGTTGCGGCCGGCGGCCTCGCCAGCGCCTCCGCAGCCCAGGCGTACGACACCGGCCACACGACGATCTCGTGCAAGGCGGTCAAGGTCCGCAAGGATCCTTCGAAGAATGCCACCGTCGTGGGCATCGCCTACCGGCACGACAAGGTCGCCTACGACCAGTTCGCGTACAAGCGCGCAGAGAAGACCTGGTACACCCGCGGCACGGTGACCCGGAAGTCCGACGGCAAGAAGATCCGCGGATTCATGATCTACGACTGCGCCAACCCGTACGAATCGAACCCGGCGCCGAAGCCCTCGATCCCGAAGTAGCCCGAAGTAGAACGCCTCGGCAGCCCTCCCTAACCCCGAGCCGAAAAGGCGGGTTCAAAGCCGCGCCCGGCCCGAGGAGTGACCCCTCCCCGGCGCTCGGCGCCGCCCCGGGTGGGGCTGCCGCCGCGGCCACTTCCGCGCCCCACGCGCACCTCCCTCTCCGCTTTCCCCTTCCCGTCGGCCCTCGCCTGGCCCGCGTAAGCAAGGAGCCCCGCCACACCTATGTCCGTCCCTCTCGCAGACCGCGTCATCGAGCTCGCCTACGACCCAGGAATCTCACCCAAGGGCGGTGGCCTGCCCGGCCTGAGCGTGCTGAAGAACGTGGTCAACAGCATCAACATGTTCGGGATCATCGCCGTCGTCGGCGCCCTCGCCGTCTCACTCGGCGTATGGGCCTGGGGACACCACACCGGTGGCCACCAGGCCGAAGCCAACGGCAAGAAGGGCGCGGTCGTCGCCGCCGGCGCCGCCCTCGGCCTGGGCGCCGCGAACGGAATCGTGGCCTTCTTCTCCGGCCTGGGATCGCAGGTCCACTAATGCGGAAACGATTCCCCGCCTTCTCCCTGTCCTCGTACGGCACGAGCTGGTCAGCCAACCGGCGCATCGCGATCGTCGCCGCTGCCGTCGCCGCCCTGCTCGCCATCGCCGTGATCGTCGCCCTGCTGACCGGCGGCAGGAACGGCCACCAGAGCCCGGCCGCCACTGCGCCCGCCCCGACCGGCAGCCCGATCGCCTCCGAAGCCGCACCGAAGCCTTCCTCCGGATCCGGTTCCGTGCCCAAGCCTCCGCAGATCGCCGAGCCGGTCGCCTACGCCAAGGCGGCTGCCCGGATGCTGTGGACCTACGACACCCGCGACACCAATCGCGACCAACAGCTCGCCGGCATGCGCGCCTGGATGATCACCGAGACCAAGTACGCCGACTGGGCGTCGGTCTCCGGCCAGGTTCCCGATCCGCTGCTGTGGTCGCGGATGGCAGACCAGGACCAACACGCCACCGCCGGCGTCACCGAGGGCCATTACCCCTCCGCGTTCAAGCAGGCCCTGGCCGACGACCCGTCCGCGATCACCGAGGCGTACATCTACGTCGTCACCGTCAACGGCAAGCAGCAGATCGCCTGGAAGAAGGGCGGCGGCGGGGCCGAGGAACGCGCCGTGACCCTCGCCGTGCAGTGCCGCCCGAATCACGACTGCACCCTGGCCGCCATCGCTCCGAGCGTCACGCAGTGACCCGCGCCTGAGACAAGAAAGGAGGGCAACTCCCCGTGGGTTTCTGTGATTACCCCCTGGCCGACAAGCTGTGTGCTGTCGGCGACGCGGTGGATTTCGCTTCGGATCCCGGCAAGGCCATCGGTGACTGGTTGGCGAAGTCCGCCGGTGAACTGGCCGCCGCCGCAGCCGACTTGGCTGCCGAGGCAGTCGACACCACCACGAAGGTGGACCTCAACGCATCGTGGTTCGTCGACAACTACGAGATGCTGCTGCCACTCGGCCTGGTCCTGCTGGTCGCCACGTTCTGCGCGCAGCTGGTCCGGGCCGCCGTCCGGCGCGACGGACAAGCACTGACACAAGCGTTCACCGGCACCATGAGCGGCGTCCTGTTCGCCTTCTGCGCCATCGCCCTGACCACGGTCGCCGTCGAGGTGGTCGACGCCGTCTCCGACGGCTTGTTCAAGACCGCACACCTGAACATCGAGTCGGCCGTGCGCCGCATCGTGAAGGTAGGCCAGATCCCGTCCCTGTCCGGGCTGGGCTGGCTCGTCCCAGTCGTCGTCGGCCTCGGTGCCGCCATCGGCGCCTTCCTGTACTGGTGCGTGATGATGGTCCGCAAGGTCGGCATCCTCGTCATGGTCACGCTGGCCGTCTTCGCGTCCGCCGGCGGCGGCTGGGAGGTCGCCCGACGCTGGCGCAAGGGCTGGATCGAGGCCACCGCCACCCTCGTGGTCTCCAAGCTCCTAATGACGGTGATCTTCGTACTCGGCATCGCCGCCATGGGTAGGACCGAGGCCAAGGACGGCATCGCGGCCCTCGCGGACGTCATGTCCGGCATCGTGATCATGATTCTGGTCCTGCTGTGCCCGTATGCCGTCTTCAAGTTCGTCCACTGGGCGGCCGACGGCACCGACGGCGAGTCCATCCACCGCGCAGGCGGAGCCGGAGCTCAGATCGCCAAGGCTCACGCCGAGAAGGCCGCCCGCAAGGCCGCCGCAGCCGCGGCCACCGCCGGAACTGGTGGCGCTGCCGCCGGAGCAGGCGCTGCACCGCAGGGCCCTGATGCCGCTGGCGGGGGCGGCTTTCCCGGCGACATTGCCGCCAGCCCGACCGGCGGAGGCGGAGGGGGCAAGGAAGGTTCGCAAGGCGGCGGAACGGGCGGCTCGCCCGGTGGCGATGCCATCAAGTCCGGCCTGGAAAAGACAGTACCGCCCGCGCCGACGAGTGTGTCCGACAACACCAGCGGCCAGGTGGGAGGCAGCCCGGGGCCGGGCGGAGCCGGGGCGAACGCCGCGTCCGGCATGGGCGGCGGATGGCAGTCCGTCCCCCCGACCACGACCCCGCCGCCGCAGGGCGCACCACCGTCCTCCGGTTCACAGAACGCTGCGTCCAGCGGGGCGAGCGGACCGCCGCCGCCTCCGACCGGCCTCTGATCCCCTGCCCGACTACCGGGGGCGGGATGTGCACGCCACCTCCCGCCCCCGGGTTCCACCCGCGCCTCCAGGACCCGACCTTTGACTGATCTGTCCGTCGCCCCGGTCACGGTGAAGTTCCCGCACCGGTCCCGCCGCGGCATCCTCCTCGGCCTCTCCCTGCCCCAACTCGTCCTCGTTTCATGCACGTTGGCCCTGCTGCTGATGACGGTGATCTCCACCGGACTGCTCGGCGCCGTCGCCCTGGCCCCCCTGTGGGCGGCATCCGGTGCACTCGTCGCGATCCGCCGACACGGCCGCTCCCTGATCGACTGGGCGCCGATCGTCGCCCGCTACGCACACCGCCGCCGCACCGGCCAGACCCTCTGGCTCGCGAGGCCGGTCACCCGGCCTCGGCAGGACGGCATCCTCCATCTGCCCGGTACCGCCGCCTCCCTCAAGGTCGTCACCCCCGGCGACTCCGCCAACGGCGCCGCGGCCATCCACGACCCGCACCAGCAGACCCTGACCGCCATCGCCCGCGTCACCAGCCGCGCCTTCGCCCTCCTCGACCCCGCCACCCAGAACCACAACGTCACCAGCTGGGGGCGCGCACTCGCAGGCATCGCCCGCACCGGTCACGTCGCCACCGTGCAGGTCCTGGAGCGCACCGTCCCCGACAGCGGCGACACCCTCACCCGCCACTGGACCCACAACGGGCAGCCCCAGACCCCCGTCGCTGGACAGATCTACTCCGAACTGGTCGCCTCGGCCGGCCCCGCAGCCGCCCCGCACGAGACCTACCTCGCCATCTCCCTCGACCTCAAGGCCGCCCGGCGCCTGATCAGCCAGGCCGGCGGCGGGCTGCCAGGGGCGTTCACCGTGATGGAGCAGACGACTGCGTCCATCGCCCAGGCCGCCCGTAACGCCGGGCTTCAGGTCACCGGGTGGCTGACCGCGCGGGAGATCGCCGCCGTGATCCGCACCGCCTACGACCCGGGGGCGCTCGGTGCCCTCCAGCAGTGGTCCGAGACCGGCCGTGCCGAGGCCGATCCCGCCGCCGCCGGGCCTGTCGTCCAGTTCGAGGAGTACGACCGCCTCGCCACTGACAGCGCCCGGCACGCGACGTACTGGGTGGAGAACTGGCCGCGCACCGAAATGGGAGCCGGGTTCCTGCACGGGATCATGTTCACGGCCGGCGTGCGGCGCAGCCTCTCCCTCATATACGTGCCGCAGGGGCTCGAGTCCGCGCTGCGGGACGTCCAGCGGAAGAAGGCGGCGATCATCGCCGATGCCAACGAGAGGGCCCGGCGGGGACAGGTCGACAGTGAGGAAGACTCCGTCGAGTATGCCGACGTCAAGCAGCGTGAGCGCCAGCTCATCGCCGGGCATGCCGACGTGGCTCTGACCGGCCTGGTCACAGTCACTGCCGAGACCGACGCGGCCCTGGACGCCGCCTGCGCACAGATCGAGACCCATGCTGTCACCTCGGGCGTCGATCTGCGACGGCTCAACTACCAGCAGCCGGACGCCTTCACCCTCGCCGCGCTCCCGCTCGCTCGGACCGCCCTGTGAGTCGGGCTCGTCCCTGCACTGTTGCCGCCCTCACCCTGGCCCGCCGCTCTTCGATAACTCGCGACGGACCACCCGTCGCCGCCCTGCCTCCCGGCAGGAAGGACCACCACCTTTGACCTCCCGCACACCTCCGGACAACGCGCACCCATACCTCCGCGCCGCGAGCGCTGGCGTCCGCCACCACACCCGGGCTCTTGCCTCGTCGGACGCGACCCTGCCCCTGCCGGCGGACCGCCTGCACCTTGACGTACTGCACGCCCACCTCACCGCCCTGCACCAGCTCCTGGACCGCCTCGCCGTAGCCACCCGTCCGCCGCACCCCGCCGCCGGCCGTCACCTGGCCAGCGCGCACACCCGCCTCTGGCAGGCCACCAGCGAGGTCCACGCCGCCTTCCACCTGCTGCCCAGCACCACCGTGGCAGACGCCGAGGCGAGCGCCTGCCATCCAGAACAGCTACCCGAGGGGCCGCCCGTACTGACGATCTGCCAGCGCCACCTCGCCGCCGGACACGTCATCCGCCGCAAGACCACCCCCACCGACCTTCGCCCGCACACCACGGCCTGCGTGCGATGAGCACCACCCGCAGAATCGAAGGCCCTCGATGAACCACCGGCCCGCCCGTCGCGCCCGTCGCGCGTCCGCCAGCCCCCTGTTCACCCCCCACGGCACCGACCGTGCCAGCCGCAAGGCCGCCCGTCGCCAGCTCGCCGAGGCCACCGCCAAGGCTCGCGCGGAAGCCAGTGCCCACCAGACCGCGAGCACGTCCGCCGCCCACGAGATGCCCACCGCGCTCTACCCGGCGAGCGGACGTCCCGGACCCGCCTCCGCGCGGGGGAGCCGGCTGAAGCTGCCCGCCCACCGCATGACGACGGCCGTGGCCGCCGGCGCATATCCCTTCCTGGCCGAAGGCGGACTCGGCGCGGAGGGCATCTATATCGGGCGCGATGTCCACGCGGAAGCGTCCTTCGTCTTCGATCCGTTCGCGCTGTACGGCAAGGTCGAAGGCTTCACCAACCCGAACCTCCTGCTCGCCGGGGTGATCGGCCAGGGCAAGAGCGCGCTCGCCAAGAGCTTCGCGCTGCGTTCGGTGGCCTTCGGATACCGCGTCTACGTCCCGTGTGACCCGAAGGGCGAGTGGACGCCGGTGGCGCAAGCCCTCGGCGGCCGGTCCGTCGCTCTCGGCCCCGGCCTGCCCGGCAGGTTGAACCCCCTGGATGCGGCCCCGCGCCCGCAGGGCGTGGCGGAGGCCGACTGGGTCGGCGAGATCCGCAAGCGGCGCCTGCTCCTGCTCGGTTCCCTGGCACGGACGGTCCTGGGCCGGGACCTGATGCCCATGGAGCACACCGCCCTGGACGTCGCCCTGGACGCCGTCGTCACCCGCGCCGCCGCCACCGGCCGCACCCCGCTGCTCGGCGATGTCGCCGCCGCCCTCAACAACCCCCGCGCGCTCGACGAGGCCGCCGGGATGATGTCGGGCCAACTCGGCGACGCCGCACGCGACCTGGCCCACGCCATGCGCCGTCTCGTCCACGGTGACCTGGCCGGCATGTTCGACGCCCCTTCCACCGTCGCCTTCGACCCGCACGCACCGATGCTCACCATCGACCTCTCCCGGCTCGGCGGCTCCGGCGACGACACCGCCCTCGTCCTGGCCATGACCTGCGCGAGCGCCTGGATGGAATCCGCCCTCTCCGACCCGTCCGGCGGCCGGCGCTGGATCGTCTACGACGAGGCGTGGCGATTGATGCGGCACGTCGGCCTGCTGCAGCGCATGCAGGCCCAGTGGAAGCTGAGCCGCGGCCTCGGCATCGCCAACCTCATGGTGATCCATCGACTGTCCGACCTGCTCACCGCCGGCGACGCAGGATCACAGGGCCGGGCCTTGGCCGAGGGCCTCCTCGCCGACTGCAGCACCCGCATCATCTACCGCCAGGAGACCGACCAACTCCACGCCGCAGCCTCGCTACTCGGCCTGACCTCCGTCGAAATGGACGCCATCGCCCACCTCAACCGAGGGCGTGGCCTGTGGAAAGTCGCCGGACGATCTTTCATCGTGCAGCACCTCCTGCACGCGCACGAGCTTGCACTCTTCGACACCGACGCTCGAATGCATACAAAAACCGCAAAAGGCTCATGAAACCTGATATCCAGCGTGAACTGATCCCGCGCGCCACCACCCTCCACCTCATCGACGCGCTCAACGCCGTAAGAGGCAAACTCTCCGGCGCGTTCGAGCAGTGGGAGCTGCTGGACGACACCGGTCACGTCCCGGCCTCGCCGTCCTACACCGCGCTTCTCCAGCACGTCACCGGCGCACAGGCTCTCGCCCGTGATGTCGTCCAGCTGACCGCAGACTTCGCCCGGACCACCTCCAGTACGAACCGTGCCGGCAGCGCCGTCCTCGCCCATCTGGCGTCGGCGGTCACCCTGTCGAGCCAGGCCGTACCGCACTTCGCCGAGACCGCACAGACCGCGCTCTCACTGCCGCGGTCGCACAGCGAGCACGACAGATACTTCCGAGACAAGCGCATGGTCATCGAGCACGCAACGGCGCGTTCCTGTCTGCGGCGCGCGTCCGAGTCGCTCGGTGACGCCGTCCAGGAACTCACCGATCACCTCGACTTCCACCGCTTCTTCCTCCCGCCCTCCCACCGCCAGAACCCGGTGCCGCCGCCCAAACCGGGCGGTCGCCACCGCTGACCCGGCCGCCCCCACCCCTTCAAGGAGTCCTCTGAACCGCCCCGCCCACTTCAGCGACGCCGACTGGGCCGACTACCAGCAGTGCCAGGCCGAGCACGACGACCTCATGGCACAGATCGCCGAACGCGAAGCCCAGATGGAGCACGACCTGATCGCCGCCTACGACGAGTACGAACTCGATTTCAGCCCGGTGCCGAAGCCGGAAGCCAGCCCCGCTCGCCAGATACCTCCGCCCCACCGCCCGCCGGGCTACCGCAGGAGGAACCGTGGCCGCTGACGAGGCGAGCACTCCAGACGCCCGCCGCGCGGCTACGCTCGCACCGCTTCCCGACCATCACAACGTGGACACCCCGTGGTGGCAGGACCTCTGGCACCGCCACGCGCACATCACCACGCCGCTGCGAGAGCGCGGGCTGGAGTGCGACATCGAGTTCGGCCTCAGCACTTACATCGTGCGCGTCTCGCTCCCCGACGACAGCTACCTGATCATCGGTCCGCCGCAAGAGCCCTCCTGCGACCGCCCGCCAGGGGACCCACAGGGGTGGATCGTGACCCGCCAGCATCCCGACGACCAGACGCTGTTCGAAGTGATCTACGACTCGGCCCCCGCCGCCGACCCCGGTGCTCCTAAGCGGCCCGAAGCACGCCACGGCGGCAACGCCACGCCCCTGATCGAGGCGATCGGCCAACGCCTTGCCCAGCTCGGGCTGCTGCCCCCTCCCGTCTCACCCAATGCAAACCCGCACGCGCTCCTTGTTACGCCGACACTCCGTGCATCCCGGGCCCCGGATGCCCCCGACACAGCAGACCGCGCCCCTGTCTACGTCTACGGCGAGGCGATGCTCACTCTGACCGACCGGCTCAACGGGGCCGAGTCGCACGCGGACGCCGCTGCCCTGCTGCACCAAGTCCTGGCTCCTGTCAACGGCCTGCTCGAACGGCTCGGCGAGTTCTTCGAAGCCGCCGGAGAGAAAGCCAAGGAAGCCGAGGAGGACGACGGCTTCGACCTGTCCTACGACCTCGCCGACGCCGCCGCCGAGATCCGCAACCTCGCAGAGGTGCTGCACGTGGCCGAGGACCGGATGCGGGCACTGACCCCGCTCCTGCCAGCACCGCGGCTCCCGTCCGCCTCGGCCCGTCCGCCGTCCCCTCCCCCGCGAGCCCTGCCGCCGGGACCGCCGCGGCACACGCGCTAACGCCGGACTGCTGCCTCCCTCCCAGGAACACATGGCCTCACCCCGCAGTGACCTGTCCGCCTTGGCCGTACGCCTGCCCGGCCCACGGCTATGAGCACCGAACACCCTCGCCCTCACGACCCCCGTCGAGCCCACCGGTCTCGCACTCTCCGCGCTCGGTGCCGCCATTCACCACCTCGGCCATCTCGCCGACCGCGCCCACCCGGCCCCCGCACGCACAGAAGCGATCCAACGGCCCATGTCCTTCTCCTACGTTGAGCACCACACCCTCACCCCTGACGACCTGGCCTTCTTTGAAGCCCTGCTCGCGCACACCCAACTGCCGGACCACCCTCGTGGCGAATGCTGCCCCGGGCCCGAAGACCCCTGGTCTCTGAGCATCACCAGCACCTGCCACGACCACGAGGGCACCTGGCGGGAGACCCTCTGCGTCTTCAGGCGCACCGATCCCGAAGACGACCTGCACGCGCAGTACGTCGAGGTCCACTTCAGCCAGGACGGCCGCGTCCTGCCCAGCGTCGGGCTCGACGGTCTCTCCGCCACCGAGCACGTCACTCAGCACGCACCCAGTCAGGTCGCCTATCCCGTCATACGCCCACGCCAGAGCCGTCCGCGCAGCCGGTGACCGGGGCCCGCACAGGACGAACAGGCCCTTCCTCCGCCGAGCACCAAGCCGTCCCTTTTTCCGGCCGAACTCGTCATCCGCCTGCCGGGGAGGTGCCCGGTGCTGTATCTCGGCACTCCCTCGGGGCCTGACATACGGGCCGCGATGAGCGCCGGACGCATCGGCTGCATGACCACCCCCGCACAAGGCAGCCGCATCCCCGACGGCGCCCTGTACGCCTGCGACAACTCCAAGTTCGGCAGCGACGGCAAGGGCCGCTACTGGCCCGGCGCCGAAGCGTGGTTCGCCTGGCTGAGCCGGACCGTTGAACGGTACGGACCGGACCGCTGCCTGTGGGCACTCGCCCCGGACCAGCCGTTCGACGCCGCCGGCACCCTCACCGAGTCCCTGCCGTGGCTCGCCCGCATCCGCGAACTGGGCATCCCCGCGGCCTACGCGGCCCAGGACAACTGCGATGCACCCGGGCTGCTGCCGTGGGACAACTTCGACGTCCTGTTCCTGGCCGGATCAACCGAGTGGAAACTCGGCCCCGTCGCCGAACGGCTGGCCCGCGAGGCGAAGGCCCGCGGCAAAGGCGTACACATGGGCCGCGTCAACTCCCGGATACGCCTGGGGATCGCCGAGTGGTTCGGCTGCGACAGCGCCGACGGCACCTACCTCGCGTACGGGCCTGACAAGAACCTGCCCAAGCTCCTCAGCTGGCTCGACGAACTCGACGGCCACCCCTCCCTCATCGGCGGCACGCAGCCCCTCGCCGCCCCCGCTTCCGCCCGCCCACCGACTCGCCTGCCCACAGCGGCGCTGGGCACGCAGCCGACGGCAGGCACGCCGTGCTCAGCACGGCGGTAGACGCCCCCACCCATCCTGGAGTTCCCGCTGTCCGATCCTGACCAGCGGATGCTGCTGCACGACATGGCCGACCGGCTCAACACCGTAGCCGACCACCTCCCGCTCCCCGACCAGATCCCACCGGACCCGGCCCTGAGCGAGATCCTGGACGACGAGGTCCGCCACCTAGCCCAGCTGCTGACCTACCTCGTCGGCGAGAGTGCCTTCCGACACCGGGTCACCGCCCGCTACCCGACCCGCATCACGGCCACCCACCGCCGCACCACGCTCGCGCTCGTCCAAGCGGCCGAGCCCACCGGTGCCGCGCTCGCCGCCCTCGGCGCCGCCGTCCACCACCTCGGCCTTCACGCCGACCTCACCCACCAAGCGCCTGGTCCCGCCCGCACCCGGGCGATCGCCTCCGCGCACCAGGGTCTCGTGGACCGCCTCCGTGAGAGCCGCACCTGCCTCGTCCGCGCCGCGAAGCAACTGCGTGCCGCCGCCGATACCCGCCTGGCACCCGCCGTGACCGCGCCGTCCCCGCCGACGGCATCCGCCACCGCATCCCGTACCCGCTAACCCGCTACTTTCCCGGAGCTCCCTGATTCCCCTGCACACCTCCGCCCGCCGCACCGCCCTCCTGCTCACCGCCGTATCCGTCGCGCTCAGCGCGTCCGCCTGCGCCACCTCCGGTAGTCCCGACGCCCACATCACAGCAGCGGCCCCTCGCAACGCCTCCCCCGCGCCGGCCGCCGAGCCGGCGCTGACGAAGAAGGAGGCCCTGGCCCAGATCGCCCACTACTCGAAAATCAACAACGAGGCCAACACCGAACGGAACCGCCACCTGCTCGACACGGTCGAGGACGGCCCGCTGTACGCGATGTCCGTATCGGATTACAGAGAGACCGAGGGGCTTCCCGCGGCAGACCGCAAGCCGTACAAGCCGTGGTCCTACGACTTGGCGAGCGCCGAGCTGTACATCCCGCGCCTGAGAGTCGGGCAGGACCGCTGGTTCGCCGCCGTGCTCTCGGACCAGAAGGGCAAGGCCCCCTCGCGTCTTGCGGTGTTCGTCGAACGGCCCCAGCACAAGCGCTGGGAGATGGTCTCCGTCGTCGACCTCGACAGCCAGAAACTGCCCGACATCGCCCTCGACCGGGACGGGTACGCGACGGCCATCGCCGCCAACGGCAACAAGCAACTGGCAGCGGACACCGACCTGCTGCGCACAGCCGTGCTCGACAACTTCGCCACCGGAGGCGCGCACACCGGGACGAAGGTCTTCGCGCCGACCAAGGCGAGCAAGCGGCAGATCGAGGTCCACGACAAGACCGGCACCCACTACGGGAACCAGGGCACCACCGTCTTCGCCGGCGCCGCCAACCGCTACACGGACGCCTACGCCCTCAAGACCACCGACGGCGGCGCGCTGATCCTCTTCTCCCACACGCACACCCAGACCGACGCCGTCGCCCACTCCGGCCTCCAGATCAACCCCGGCAAGGACGACCGGGCCTGGCTCCACGACGTGCCCCGCACCTCCATCACGTACACGTTCGTGTGCAACGACGCCGCCACCGTCCCAGCGAAGGCCGAACCGTCCCGACTGATCGGCTACACCTGCGCCCGCATCAAAGCCTCCGGCCCCCCGGTCGCCTCTTGGTCGAACCGCGCGTAGACGCACCACCCCTGATGCGCCGCACACCACCTTGACGGCCGCCCAACGCACCGCCCCTCTCGCTCGATCCGGAGAACTCCCTGTCCACACGTTCCTTCATCGCCCGCCCCACCACCGGCACGGGATACAGCGGCATCCACGTCCAGCTCGACGGCCTACCCAGCCACCACCTCCCGCTGCTCCTGGCCGCCTACCAGTACAAGTTCGGACGCAACGTCGAGACCATGTCCCGGCACCTCATCGACGACGTCGCCGTCGGCTGGGACGAGCTGGGCACCGACCTCCTCGACGGCGCCCCGCCCACGCTTGTGGCCGCGCTGACCGGCGGCGAGCAGCGGCCCAGCCGTACCCTCGACCACCTGATCACCCCGGACGGCTCCCCGCCGGTGCGGATGTCGGTCACCGCCTATACCGCCGACGAGCAGGACATGCAGTGGGGGTACGTCCTGCACAAGGAGGGCGTCGAGGTGATCAGCCTCCTGCACAACGACATCGGCCCGGTCGTGGACTGGGCCACCGACCCGCGCACCGTTTTCAGCGACGATCCGGCGGCCTGGTCCTCCCTCGCCCCCGCGCCAACTATCCGGGCATCGCGCAGCACGCCGCCCCCGAGCGACCCCGCCGCAGCCCCGGCGAAGGCTGGCACCCCGCGCCCCGCCGCCCGCCGCTAGTTCTCCTCGTCTTCCCGGAGCCCTCCCTGTCCCCGCACACCACGCCCCTGATCACCGTCGTCATCGCCAGCCGCCTGCGCGAAGACCGGCTTGAGTATCTGACCGCCATGCACGCCAGTCTTACCCGGCAGTCCGTGCCGTGGGAGGCCGTGATCGCCCTGGACGGTGCCTCGCCCGACCGACTGCCGGCCCCGCTAGCGCAGGACCCCCGCATCCGCATGCTTGCTCTGCCCCGCCCGGTCGGCGCCGCCTGCGCCCGGAACCTGGCCCTCACCCATGTCCGCACCCGGTACACCAACTGGGCTGATGACGATGATGAGTTCACCGACGACGCCATGTCCGTACGGCTGAAGACCCTGGAATCGACCGGGGTCGGCTGGTGTGCGGGATGGAGCGAGGACCGGCACCCCGACGGCTCGACCACCCCGTGGCGCTGCCCCACCCCGCCCGGCCGGCACGAGGCTGGCGACGTGTGGACGTACTGGAAGTCCCCGGCGGACACCATCCCCATCGGGCCGACAACGATCCTCGCCCGCACCGACCTCGTGCGCGCCGCTCCAATGGGCGGCCTCGTCCAGGGCGAGGACTACTGCGCGGCCCTCGGCGTCACCGCTCTTGCGCCCGGAATCGTGCTGCCGGTCCCCGTGTACAGATATCGCAAATGGGGCGGGCAGATGACGGCCCAGGTCGGATACGACCAGCTGGAGGCGGCTGCCCGCGAGCACGCCTGGGACTACGGCCGCAGCCTGCGCGCCGCCCTGCGCCGCCGTGAGGACCTCGTCCATGGCTGAAGCACAGATCATCCTGTCGCACAGCCGGGAATCGGGCATCGTCGCCATCGCCTCGGGCGAGCAGTACCCGTGGGCACACACCGCCCTCGCGGAGAGCGGCTTCCGGCGAGACGACGAGGGCGTCTACCACCTGCCGGCAGATGGCACCGGGACCACCGTGGTCGACCTGGTCACGTGCGCGAAACGGCACCGCACCAGCGTGCACACGAGCAGCCGGCGTTTCATCGGCGATGCCGCCCGCGACCTCGCCCGCCAGCTGCCGGGCCAGTGGCATGCCTCAGTCGAGATCTACTCGCACCCCGCCTGGTAGGAAGACCTCGTGCCCTGGATCTGGGACAGCGGCGAACTCGGCCGCGCCCTCCAGAGCGAGCGCATTCCCTACGCCGCCACGCTCACCGACACGGTGCAAGGCACCACGTTGCTGTTCATCGAGCGCCCCGGCCGTCAACTCGACTACCTGGTCGGCGCCTTCGCTCCAGAGGGCCTCGAAGAGGGGTACGGCGATCCGCACGCCCCGCACAGCATCGTCCTGCCGCCGTTCGCCGGTCGCGCGGCCCAGGCCGTCGCCGACCGGTATCTGCCCTCCTACGAGCAGGCCGTCCATGCCCGCCGGACCGCAGCCATCGCCGCCGTACTCGGGGACATCCGCTCCGAGCGCGACACCTGGCAGGCCATGGTCGCCTCCGGCCGCTACAGCGACGCCACCCCTCTGAGCGCCGCTGCTCTTGACTCTCCGCGACCGAGGAATTCCTCGACCATGCCTGGCGCCGTTTCCTGGTCGTCGTCGACCACGCCCCGACGCTGATCGACCAGTGCCGTCCTGCCAGCAGCCCGTGGCCCGACGACGATACGGCGCTGTCCCGCCTGGCCGACGCCGTGGCCGATGCCGAGACCCTGCTCGACGAGGTGGTCCACGGTTCTGTGCCGCCGCAGGAGCGCCGTGCACGCGCGTGGCCGGCCATCGAGACCTGGCTCACCGACGGCGAGACGTTCTTGCGCCAGGCCCGCGTGAGCGCACCTCACCGCCGCCCGGCCCTTCCCGTCGCCGCGCCAACCCGCCCCCTCACCACGGCCCGGCCCGCGCAACGCAGTCGCTGACAGTTCCACTCCGACAACGCGAGGAGAACCCCGCCCCCTTGCAACCCGGCCCCCACTTCGCCTTCGGCGACCACGCCACCTACGGCTTCGTCGCCTCCTTCACCTCCTACGTGCCCGCGCACCTCGCCCACTGGTACCTGGTGCGCGAGCAGTTCGAGCCCGTCCCCGATGAACCCGGCTTGTACCGGCTCAGCGAGCCCGAGCGCGACGGCCCCCGCCGCACCCGCCAGGCCGTCCACGATCTCCGCCGCCAGGGCTACACCGTGCAGGCCGACATTCGCCTCGACCCATCTCTCTCCGCCGGCCCGCCGCGCCCTGTCCGGCCCAACGGGCTCCAGGAGCGCCGCAGCCGTCTCGCCCAAGCCTCCGCCGGGCGAACGACACAGCGCTCCACACCGCCCACCACCTCCCCGCCGTCGGCCCGGCCGATCCCGCCGAAGCCCACCTCCGCACCGACCGTCCACCTGACGGCTCCGGGCGGCGGGCGGTCCCGATGACGCCCGCGAGAAATCCGGTCGCCGACGGCCCCCTGACGACACCGGAACTCGCCAATGCGGCCCGTGACTTCCGGCTACGGATGGCGGTCATCGCCCGTGAGACCGAGGTCGCGCTCGACATCACACGAGACCGCTTCGGCCGCACCGTCCATCCAGACGCCGCGGCAGCCGCACGAGGACACCGCGACAAGGCTGCGGTGGAGGCGTACACCACCCACCTCGCCCCACACGCCGAGGCTCTGCTCGATGCCGCCCGCCTTGTGCTCGACGACCTGCCACCTGCCCGGCACCTGGCCGGGTGGCGTGCCGTGCTGGACGGCCTGGCCTCCTCCGCCGCCGAGATCCGCCGGGCCCTCGACCGGCCGGCCGCCCCCGGCTCCCCGGCCGAACGCGCTCAGCACTCGGCCCTGTGGCCCCACCTCACCGCCTGGGCGGACCACAGCTCCATCGCCAGCAACCTCGCCGACCAGCGCGTTGGCCAGCACCACAAGGCTCCGCTGACCGACGAGGAACAGCGGATGTGGACCGAGATGGCCCAGGCAGCGCAGAGGCGAGGCGAGCTGGAGCTGACCGAGTCGTGGTACGCCGCCGACGGGCAGCCGATCACCCTCGCCCACCTGATCGAGGACGACGACTCGACGCTGGTCGCGCTGCGAGGCGACCCGGACGCACCGGGCTGGCAGGTGATCGGGCACTACGCGAACGAATACGAGGCAGGGAAGGTACTGCCCGCCCCGGTCCCGCCCGGCGTGCTGCGCGCGGACGTCTCCCGGTTCAACCGCCCGGCGCCGGCCCCGGAGGTGTCCCTGCAGGAACTCATCCGCGACGTCGTCGAAGGCCAGACCGCAGGAGACGCCTCCGATGCCCTACTCGGCGCCGTCCAACGCGGCTACGACGCCGGTCCGATGATCCGCCTCCAGGAACTCCTGGAAACAAGCAGCCAGTTCGCCAGCGCCCTGGAGACCATGCAGGGCCGCCAGATCGCCGCCCGCCTTTCAGCGCTGGGCCGGCAGATCGAGTTCCTCACCCGCGAAGTCAAAGAAGCTGCTGAGGACCTCGGCGCGACCGTTGCCGTCCTGCCTCCACACCGCACCCCCGCGCTGCGCGCCCGACCGCGCCCCGCCGTGGATACCACACCCCCCACTCCGCCGCCCCGTGCCAGCACAACCGCCCGCCACCGCTGAACACCGCCCCCGGCGGCTTGCCCCGATGCCGCGTTCCTCGCCGGGTGGCTCCCGCTTGTGGCTCTGCCGGGGCCCATCGCGGCCACCGTCGCGGTCGCCGTGCGCGGTGCGTTCCTGACCGTCGTGGTCGCCTGCGCCTACGTGACCACGGACACTCTTGCCCCTGCGGGCCGGTCCAGCGAGGCATACCCGTGGCTGATCCTGTCGGTCGGCGTCGGACAGTCCGCCGGTACCGCCTTGCTGAGCAGTCGCTTGCCAGCGCTGTACTCCCCGCCGCTAAAGCGGCCTTCTCGCCGTCCTTCTCGCCGCGCGCTGACGTCTCGGCCCCGCCGGACAGCTGGCGTGCGGCCGACACCGCCGCCCACTCCGAGGCCGGCACAAGACGCCCTGATCAGGGCGCAACCCCACCACTTCCAACCCGTTTGAGGAGACCCGCTTATGGCCGTGCGTACGCAGTGGACCGTGGAGCACGCCTGCTCCCACCGTGTGGATCATGACCTGTCCAATCGTCCTGCCGACAAGCGAGCCGGTTTCGCCCGATGGCTCGCGTCGAAGGACTGCACCGACTGCTGGAAGGCGGCGCGCGACACCGACACCGAGTCCAAGCAGGAGTGGCTCGCGGCGAAGCGCACCGAGGAGCAGGAGGCGGCCGTCGCGTGGGCGAAGCAGTTCGACATGCCGCAGTTGGAGGGCCCGCAGAAGGCCCTGGACTGGGGCGAGCGCTCCCGACACCAGCTGATGACTGCCGCACACACCGCGCTGGTCATAGAAGGGAGTTGGGACGAGACGGACTGGGCGGCGCTGGAGGAGAAAGCCCGCTCCATCACCCGTGCCGGATGGTGGATCGACCAGCGCGATGCCGAAGGCACTGACCTGCTCGAACTCCTCGGCGCAGCCACCGAGGCGGACCGCGGGACGGAGAACCCGTTCCGCTGACGGCGGGGGAACATAGCCGGGAAACGCCGGTTAGCCAAACCGGCGTTCCTCCGGACCATTGTTCCTCCCACCCCGCCACCGACTGCGTGGAAGGAACCGCATGTCCCAGCCGCCGCCCACTTCGGCCTTCGCGCCGACGCCCGACCCGCTCACTCCCGACCGGGACATCACTCACGCCCACTTCCAGGCCGGCGACACCGTCGTCGTCCTGAAAGGGGTGGCCGGCGGGGAACTGTGGGGCGATGCGATGCGCGTCGTGGCCCCGTCCTGGCACACGCCGACCGACGAGGACGGGTGGCGGCTGCGTGATGCGACCGGCGGCACTCAGTCCTACGTCACCGGCCACCCCCGCTACCTCGTGCACCTCTCACGCCGCTGCCCGGACTGCCTGATCTACCTGCGGGCCATGGAGGACGCCCTCCTTGCACGGTTCGCAGGCCGCGACGAGCTGATCGACTGCGGCTGGTACACCACCACCGCCCTGGGCCAGCTCGTGCACATCGCCGACATCCGGAGCGGCCGGTGATCCCCCGCCTGCACGAGCGGACCCACCGGCCCCACGACCCGCTCGAAGAGGCGCTCGGCCGGCCGGTCTCACCGAACGAGGGCCTGACGGAGTACACGGTCGTCGCCCACTGGCCGGGCCTGGATTACTTCACCTTGGACGACGAGCAGAAGACCTGGACAGCCGTCCAGTGGGCCGAGCACCTCGAAGACCCCTACCTGGAGCACCCGTTCGCCGCCAGCCCAGAAGACGACCGGCGGGCGATCCTCCACCTCGACGTCCGCCTTCACCCGGACGACCGGGAACTGACAGGACCCGAGTGGGCCGAAGTCGCTCACCGGCTCGCGCGGGCCGCCGGCATCGAGATTCCCGGTAAAGATCACGGCTGCCGGTGGATCGCCGTCCATGCCCAGCCCGGGCGCCTCGACCTGATCGCCAACCTGATCCATCGCGACGGGGCGTGGCACGCCCCTCCCGCCGACAAACTGCGGCGCCTTGCGAACGAGGCGCGTCGCATCGAGCAGGACCTCCACCTGATCCCCGTTCACTCCGGCCCCGCTCCGCGGCCTGCCATTCGCTCCGCACCCACGGCATCGGCACAGCTCGCGAGCGTCCTCACACAGCTCGCTGACGAACAGGCAGGCCCGCTGGCCACGGTGCGCGGACTCGTCGAGCACACCGCGCACCGGATCGCCCGCCAGCCAGGAGCGGCCAGCAGCGATACGGCACACCGCCTGGAGCTGATTGCCCGCCGCCTCCATGCCATCCAGCAGGACCTGGACAGCACCGCGGCCCACCTGATTCAGCCCCCTGCCGTCGCCGTCCCGGCCGCCATCCGGCACACCGCTCACCGATCACCGTAGGGGAAACGTCTCCTTGCCCCGTACCGACCGCTTCCTGGACATCCGCCGCGACCCGCATTCCGGCCGCAGCACCTGTACCAGGGAAGTTCCGTCGACCGCGCAAGAGCGCTCCGCCGTGTGCGCCTGCCCGCCCCCGCCGCGCACGCTCCCTGCCCCGCCGCCCCCGTTGGCCGCCGGACTGCGCCGCTGACTCCCACCTCGCCCAAGGACACCATGCACGACCACGACACCTCCGAGCGCCTCGCCTCGTACGCCGACGTTCTCGCCGGCGAACTCCCTGACACCTGGACCAGCTCCCACCTCCCGCCGGACGCTAAGGACGACCTCGCCCAACTTGCCGACCGTATATGGGACCTGGACCTGGTAGCCGCCTCCCTCGCCGAGCACCCGCTCCAGCAGGCCGCCGTCCTGAGCCGCCCGGACGGAGCCCAGCTCGTCGTCCTTGACCGGCATGACGAACGCGAGGGATTCCTCATCGCCGCCGTCGCCCCCCGCGCCCTGCCCGACGAGGCGTACCGCGCCGTCCCCGAGCCCAACGGCATCGCCCTGGCCGACGACCCGTTCCTGAGCGCCGAGCAGGTCGCCGGCGACCTACTCGCTCGCTACGACAGCGCCCTCGCCCAGGTCCGGCACAACGCCCTGGGCGGCATCCAGCCCTCCCAGCCGGACCGGGTCGTCCTTACCTGGCAGCAGGACGGCAGTGTCGCCGCTGCCCCTGCCGACGACCGTGCCGGCACCATCCTCATGGCCCACGGCTTCGTCCAGGACCCGCAGAGCGGCATCTACCGGCTCAACGGAGACGACACCCAAGCCCAGGCCCGCGCCCTGCGCGAACTCGGCCCGCAACTCGACGCACTCGGCATCGGCACCGCCCTCCAGCACCCCGCGGGCCGGACCACGCCCACCGCCGCCCCAGCGTCCATGCCGCCGGTACCGGCTGGCAGCCGTACGCCGGCCATCAGAGGTCGATGAAGCAGCCGGAGCCCGACTTCTGGGTGCTGGAGTACGTCACCATCACCAAGGATCCCCCGCACCGACCTGGTCGTCGCCGTCGGCGGCACCGAGAAGGCGGCGGACATCGTCCAGCGAACCGGGGGCTTCCTCTCCGCTGCCGGACCTCGCGGGGACTACCACCGGCTTCCACATGGCCTGCCCGTCGAGCAGCGCCTGAAGGCAACCACCGCTTCATACGCCCTGCTCGGCGCCGGTCACAGCGTCCACCTCGCCCCGTCCCTGAACATGCTGGCCACAGCGGACGGCGAACGCGACGCGGCCCTGCGCTACCTGGCCCGGCTCGCCGAGCGAGTCGCTGCCGCCGAGACCAGCAATAGGCAGAGGTCCTGACCGAGGTCGCTGCCCCCGTCCATGGGCTGCTGACCCTCACCAGGGAAGTGGTCGTCCGCGCCTGGATCTCCGCCGGTGACCTCCAAGGGTCCGCACCCGGCGAGGAACTCGAGCCGATCGCGCGGCTCGAGGACACTGCGAGATCCATGAGCGAGGCCGCCCACGTGATCCTCCGCGCCCGCAATCACGCCACACGGTCGGCGCAGTGGCCGGCCGCCGCACCGCCGCCGAGCCGCGCCCAGTCCTCGGTATCCCGCCGCCGTTAACCCCGGAGAGAACTGCATGGCCAACCTGGCCGACGAGTACGGCACGGACGTCGAGATCTACATCAAGGCCCTGACGACCACCATCCACGCCGACACCCCGACCGGCGCCCCAGCCAAGCTCCACGACCTGCTGGAAAGTCTCGGCCTGGAGCGCCACGCATACCCCACGGACGCCCCGCTCTACATCTGGCACACCGTGCCCGAACACCTCGATGCCGACGAGCAGAAGCGCCTGGTGACCCGCGCCATCCCTGCCCTGCTTCTGGCCGGGTATGAGGTCAACTGCGCGCCTGGTGTCTTCGACGAAGCCACCTATCGGCAGGCCGTGCACGACATCCGCACCCGTACGGCCCGCCCTGCCGCGCTGCAACGGGCACCGGTCGGCTGCCCCTCGCGCCACGCACCGGCCCGCCGTACTCCGTAATACGCCCGGGCGGCCCCGGCATGACTCCGGGGCCGCCCGGTCACCGCACCGCCCGATTCCAGGAGAACCCAGTAGTAACCCGCACACCCCCACCGATCAGCCACCGGCTCAAACCCCGGCTCGCCACGGCCCTGTTCCGTCGCTACCTGCGCGCCTGCATTCCCACCGGCCCCGACCGCGCCACCCCGCTGGCCGGCGCCCGCCCGGAGGGCGTCCTCGCCGAGACGCAGCGCGTCGGCCACCGCCACCACCACTGATCATCCGCCCCGGAGGAGCATGTCCCACCCCGTCCCCTACCCCGTGAGACTGGCCGACGAGATCACCCGCCAGCTCGGCCAGCTCGCCGACCACCTCTCGCAGCTTCCCCCGCCCCAGGCCGCTCAGGTCATTGCCCGCGTTCTCGACCCGGACACCGGAGTCCTCGGCGGCGTCACCCACCTCGTCTCCACCGGAAGCCTGTTCGCAAAGGACCAGGCGGAGCGAGGCGCGCTCCCCGCGGAGGTGTGGCTCGCCCTGGGCCGCGCGTCGAACGAACTGCACGACGTCGCCCTCGACCTGGACGAGCACAAGGACACCTTGCAGCACGTCGGCACCCAGCCCACCACTGCGGCGGCAAAGCCCCCGGCACCCGCACCGCTCGTCGTCCGGCGGCACCGGTGAAGAAGAGGCAGTGGCAGGGCTGGGGACCGGGCGAGCAGGCCGAGCAGCACTACCTCGTCCAGCCCCGTGGCCTGGCTGGTGGCGGCGATGTCCGGCACGTCTCGGAGTTCCTGCGCGCCTCGGGCTGGCGGGACAAGTCCAAGTCGGGCGGCCCTCTGTTCATGGAGAGTCCGGACCGCACCATCCGCGTCTCCTACGACCCTTACCTCCTTCCCGGCGGGTGGACCATCCACGGCCAAGCAGACGGTGCCAACGGCGAGTGGTCGGCGCACCTGGGCCGGCAGACCCCGGTGGAGATCGTCGCCGGTCTGACCGACGCCCTCACCCGGCCCCGCTCCGCACACGCCCCCAACGTCTGGGCGCCGTTGCAGGAGCAGAATTGGCACACGCGTTTCGAGGGCGAGCACTACATGGCGACCAGCCCCGACGGCACCGCGTGGATGCAGTACCACCAGGGCGCCGACGGCTCGGCGATGTGGTGGACCGGAGCGCAGGACAAGCAGGGCAATGGCTGGACAGCCAACTTCACGCCGAACACCCCTATGTACCTGGTGCAAGCCTTCTCGACCGAACTCGCCAGCCCCGACCCCGTGATGCGCCCGCGCGGACGCGTGCCGCACAGCGCGCAGATCCGTACCTGGTCGGTTTCCGTCAAACCCTCCCAGCTCAGTGCGTGGCAGCAGGCCCGCATCACGGCCGCCCGCGCCGCCACCTGGGCCCGCAACAGCGCCCGAAGCGCCCGGCCGCGCACCAGCCCCCGTCCCTACACCGCGACCGGCCGCGCCCGGAACCGCCGCTGACCCCCGCCCCCTTGCAAGGAGCCCGATGCCCGCACTCACCCCGGACACCATCCGCACCCTGACCGAAACTCTGGCGGACCTCACCGACTACCTGCGCGAGAACCCCGAGCCCGCGGAGGCCCTCGCCCTCGTCGACCCTCTCCTCGACGAGTACACGGGCCTGCCCGTCCAGCTCGCCGACACGCTGCGCGCCCTCGCCCGCGCAGTACAGGAACACTCGGACACCCCCGGCAGCGCGCAAGTTGACCTCCTGATTGCCGAGTTGCGCACGGCCGCGTGGGAACAGACCGACCAGCACACCCTCCACTACGTCGTGGACGACCTGCGCCACCTGTACGGCAGCGCCGCCACGAGCGAGCCGGGGTGCTGCTGGTGCCGCTGAGCGAACGGCAGCTCGCCTCCTTCGCCGACAAGCACGGGGGGCAGATCCCGTTCGACACCAGCCCCCGCCACCTCGCCGGTCCCGGAGACGCCCGCCACGTCACCCACGGCCTGGCCGCCGCTGGATGGAGCGCCGTCTCCGATCCCCTGAGCGCCGAAATCGTCCTGCGCAGCCCTGACCTTCGCTACCGTCTCCAGTTCGACCCGCAGTCCCGCACCTCGGCGTGGTGGCGGCTACGGGCGGAGCCCGCCGGCACCGAGCCCGGCTGGTACGCCGAGTTCGGCGAACTCGTGCCCGCCGAGGTCCTCGCCGCGTTCACCGACGCCCTCGTCGCCCCGCTGCCACAGCAGCCGGACCCGTGGCAGCCGGTGGCCTCGGCGGGATGGCACCACGACTCAGGCGGCACCGCACGCTCGCCGGACTCCATGTGCCACATCGAACTGCGCCCGCTGAGCGAATTCCATGACCGGTCGTCCTGGCACATCGAGACCCGCGAGCCCGGCCACGGAGAGTTTCCCGGCCCGCGCATCTGGCACGCCTACCTCGACGAGCACACCCCCACCCGCCTGGTCAGTGCGTTTCTCACCGCACTGGCCGACCGCAGCCCGCTCCAGCGCGGCATGTACGACCGCACCGGCCACTACAGCGCCGTACAGGAGCCCAGCCCGCTGCGACCACAGCAGGTGGTCGACGCCCACGCCACACGCCTCAAGTCGCTCCGCACCCGGGCACGCTCCGCCCGCCGCCAGCAGATGAAACCCACAACGCCCCTGGTGCACGCCGGCAGCGCGCAGCCGGCTGCTCGCCGCTGAACCGACAGGACCCCTCCCCATCTCCCGAGACCACCACGCACACCGCGACTTCCTGCGCCACCTCGACCACTACGTGCGCGACAGCAAGAAGATCCTCGACGCCTGGGACGCATACTCCGACGAGCACACCGACCTCGACGGCTGGCCCTACGACGACCACGCCTACGGCATGCGCGCAAGCCAGCGCGACGCCGACACCGCCGAGGCGTTCGAGCCGCTCCGCTACGGCGCCCGTCACCTGCTGGCGACCGCCGAGACACAGCTGGCCCATCTGCCCGAGAACACGGTGCAGAGCCGCTGGGTCTACGAGTTGGGCGTCCTGCGCGACGCCCTCGACCGGCTCAACGAACTGCACGAGCAATGGCTGGTCACCCGCGACGCGCTCCCCGCCACCGCCAAGCCCGGCACCGCCGAATTCAACGACGCCCTCGCCGAGCATCACGCCGAGTCGTGGAGCTACCTCGACGACTGGGCCACCCATGGCAAAGCGCTCCGGGAGATCAACACCGCTGCCCGCAAGGCCCATTCGCCTCTGGCCCCTATACCGGCCCCTGCGGCCGTCCGGCGAATCGCGGCACGGAAGTGAACATGCCCGCGACTCCCGAGACCGTCGAGGTCGACTTCATCACCCCGCGCCACCTCGCCGGCGGCGGTGACCCCGCCTGGATCACCGTCCCCCTCCACCGCGCCTGCGGCTGGAGCCACGGCAACGACCTCCTGATGCCGCGCGTCCTGCTTTCCAGCCCCGACCAGAAGGCCATCCTTCGCCTGGAGCCCGACCCCGACGGACAGTGGTGGACCCTTCACCACGCAGCCGAGCCGGACCGGCCCGCCTGGTACGCCAGCTTCGGCGCCCGCACCCCCGTCGAACTCATCGCCGCCGTCACCGACACCGTCACCGACCCGGCCCCAGCCGCTGACGCGCCTTCCGACCCGTACGGAGCACTCCGACAGACCGGTTGGTCACCGTACGGCGACAACGGCCTCGTTTCCCCCGACAAGACGGCGTACATCGAGCGCCTGGGAACGCCGGCTGATCCGGAAGCCTGGTTCGTCACCGTCACCCTCGGCATGCATCAGAAGGTGTGGCAGGCCCGCTTCGGCGAGCACACCCCGCCTCACGTCGTCGCCGCGTTCACCAGTGCGCTCGCCGATCCGAAGCCCGTGCTCCGCATCGACCGCGGGCGCAGTCTGCCGACCCTCGCCCCCAGCGTCGTCCAGTCCACGGACGTGCGCGCCGTGTACGTCGCCGGGGCGCTGGAAGAACGCGTCCAAACCCTCGCTGCCCGGCACGCGATCGCGCCGACGGTCTCGATCCCCTGGCGGCAGCAGTCGGCCAGGAACACCCGCAGCCGCTGACCCTCACCTCCCCGCCCGGAAGCACGTAGCCCTTGCCCCCTTCCTCCTCCAGCAGCAACACCGACGGATACGACCTCGTCCTGCGCCTTCTCCTCGGCGTACTCGCCGTCGTCGTCCCCCTGTCCCACCTGGCCTGGCTGTCCGGCAACATCACCGCCTACCTCACCGGCACCAGTTGGGCCCCGTACCAACCGACCGAGGCCCTGCTCCATCCCGAGCAGGTCTGGCCCCACACAGGCGAAACCTCCCGGCTGATCGGTGCCCGCATCGTCCCCGTTCTCCTGCTCCTGGCCTTCGGGGTGGCGGCGGGCATCCTGTGGGCCCGGCACAAGAACCGAAGCGGCGGCCGGAAGAAGATCACCGACATGGCCAAGGCCCGGGACATCGAGCCGCTGATGGCCAAGGCGATCACCGACAAAGCCCGCTCCCTGCGCCCCAGCCTCAAGGACAGCAAGCACATCGACGCGAGGGACACCGGCATCCTTCTCGGCAACCTGCAAGGCAGCCGGCACGAGGTCAGGATGGGGTTCGAGGACGTCGCAGTCGCGATCATGGCGCCCCGGTCCGGCAAGACCACCTCGCTCGCCATCCCGTCCATGCTTGGCGCACCTGGCCCGGTTCTGCTGACGTCGAACAAGGCCGCCGGCGACGCCTTCACCACCGCCTACGAGGCGAGGGCCCGGGCGGGGACGGTGTGGACCATGGATCCACAACAGATCGCGCACGCCGCCCGCGAGATGTGGTGGAACCCCCTCGCCAGTGCAACCACCCTGGACGGGGCGAACCGGCTCGCCGGACACTTCCTCGCCGCCTCGGTGGACGCCTCCCAGCAGGGCGACTTCTGGTCCAAGGCCGGCAGCAACATCCTCTCCCAGCTGCTCCTCGCCGCAGCGCTCGACAAGCGGCCGATCACCGACATCATGCAGTGGCTCGCCTTCCCCGCCGACCGCACGCCGCTGGACATCCTGCGCGACCACGGGTTCACCGCCGTCGCCGCTCAGCTCAAGGGCACCGTCGAAGGGCCGCCCGAAACCCGAGACGGCATCTACGAGACCGCCCGGCAGTACGCCTCCGCGCTCCTGAACGCGGAAATCGCCGCCTGGGTGACACCGCAGAAGGACGTCCCGGAATTCCGGCCGGAGCAGTTCGTCACGTCCACCGACACGCTGTTCCTGCTCAGCAAAGACGGCGGAGGCGGAGCATCGGCGCTGATCGCCGCGTGCGCGGACTCGGTGATGCGGGCCGCGACCGCGCAAGCCGAGCGCGCAGGCGGACGCCTCGACCCTCCGATGCTGGCGATCCTCGACGAGGCCGCCAACGTGTGCAAGATCAGCGACCTGCCGGACTTGTACTCCCACCTCGGCAGCCGCGGGATCATCCCGATCACGATCCTGCAGTCCTACCGCCAGGGCCAGAAGGTCTGGGGGGACGCGGGCATGGACGCCATGTGGTCGGCCTCGACCGTCAAGGTCATCGGTTCCGGCATCGACGACCCCGACTTCGCGGACAAGCTCAGCCGCTTGATCGGCGACCACGACGTGGAGACCACGTCCACCTCGCACTCGGAGTCAGGGAAGTCGACCTCGGTCAGCATGCGGCAGGAGCGGATCCTGCCCGCCGACGCGATCCGCGCCCTGCCCAAGGGAACCGCGCTCTGCTTCGCCACCGGCATGCGCGCCGCCATGCTCGACCTACGGCCGTGGTACCGGGAGCCCGGGGCGGAGGAACTGTCCGCGGCGTCCGCCCGCGCGTCCGCGGCGATCACTGCCCGCGCCGTCGCGAAGCACGCACCGAAGCAGTCCGACTTCGGGAAGGCCGTGTGAGCGCCACTTCGCTGTACCTGGTGCCGGTCCGCTCACGCCTGGCGAAGGACTTCGTGCGCACCTGGCACCGCCACCACCCAGCGCCCGCAGGGCAGATCTTCGCCGTCGGCGCCGCCGACGAGACCGGCATCCTGCGCGCCGTGGCCATCGTCGGCCGGCCCGTGGCCCGCCACCTCGGCGACGGCGCCACCCTGTTGGTGCATCCGGCTATCAGAACGTGCGGAAAGGCGAGTCAGGTAGCTGCGGGGCGGTGAGGCCCGCCCTGGAGCATGTCGGCAGTCATTGCCCATCGTTCGTGGTCCAGCCACGCGCCGTTGATGTGCTGGAAGCTCCGGGCCCGCCTCGCCTTCGCCCAACACCCCACCACTTCCCGCCACCACCGATAGGAGATCCGCCTTGCACGAAGCACCAGCAGAGCCGTTCATGACGATCCGGCACGCCATCACCGGCGAGATCACGACCACCGGCTACAACGCCGCCGCCCGGCGGATCCTGCTCCAGGCCGGCTTCGAAGAGGCGCCAGGCTGCGCCTGCCGAGCGACGGAACCCGGTACGGAGCGGATGCACGGGCCTGCTCGGCAGCCAGCGAGCTGCTCGTCGCCGGCCACCCCCTGCACCTGGACCGAGCCCTCGGTCGGCCGGTGAGCGCCGACGGTACGCCCCGGTTGGCCCGGTCGCCGATGTCGGCACAGTCCGTGATCCGCTTCGAGAGCGGCCAGCCTCTCCAGTGCATCGCCAACCCAACCCAACCCGCACCCGCACCTGTTGAAGGGGCCGCCTCGTTTTGACCACACCCGGAACGCCTACCCGTCCAGCGCGCACCAAGGGCGGCGAACTACGGGCCAAGGTGGCCCGACTGCTGGCCGACCGGCCGGCGGACACGCTCACCATCGGGGACATGGCCAGGCAGCTGGGCCACTCCCACGGCGCCGTCCGCAACGCCGCCCTCACCCTCGTGCGACGCGGCGAGGCCGACCAAAGCGGAACCGGACAACCGGAGTTCCGCGCGAACGCGAAAACCGCCGCAGCCGCGCAGACCGCTGTGATCAGCCCACCGGGCACCCACGCTCCCCGCGCCCAGGCGGCCACGCCCCGCACGACCATTCCCGCCACAGCCACGCCCAGGCAGAGCGGCCCGATCCGCCGCGCGGGGGGCCAGCTCTACCACCCCCGGGAGCTGGCCGATCTGCCCGACGTCGAGGCGTTGAATCGCTTGCGCGACGCCGACGTGCCGGTGCTGCTCTACGGCCCTCCGGGCACCGGCAAGACGAGTCTGGTCGAGGCGGCGTTCCCGGACCTGCTCACCGTCGCCGGCGACGGCGACACCACGGTCGGCGACTTGATCGGCGAGTACACACAGGACGACGCGGGAGCCTACGTCTTCCAGTACGGTCCGCTGGTCACCGCGATGACCGAGGGCCGCGCCCTGCTGATCGACGATGCCACCTTGATCTCACCGAAGGTCCTGGCGGCGCTGTACCCCGCGATGGACGGGCGCAGGCAGATCCAGGTCAAGGCCCACAAGGGCGAGACCATCAAGGCCGAGCCGGGCTTCTACGTGGTGGCGGGCCACAATCCCGGCGTCCACGGGGCGGTGTTGACGGAGGCGCTCGCGAGCCGGTTCAGCGTGCAAATCCAGATCGGCACGGACTACGACCTCGCCCTGGCCTTGAGGATCGATGCCCGGGTGGTCCGGGTCGCCCGACACCTCGCCCACCAAGTCGAACTCGGCGAGCTGGGCTGGGCCCCCCAACTGCGAGAGCTGCTCAGCTACCAGAAGACCGAGGCCGTCCTCGGCGCCAAAGCCGCGCTCGCGAACCTGGTCGGCATCGCTCCTGTGGAGGACCGCGACGCCGTCGCCGCTGCCGTCATCAAGGCTGTCGGCGTCAAGGAGGTCGCGCCCCTCACCCTCGGCAAGCAGCTTTCCGCCTCGGCCGTCCGGCAGCCCCCGGGCAGCATCGGCTCCGCACACCGAGGCCGCGCGCGATGAGCGCCCACCACCACGTCCAGTCCCCCGCCACCACGCCGGACGACGACGCCGACCTCGCGCGCTGGGACGACGACGGAGCCCCGCCCGCGCAACCCCGTTCCTCCCCGGCCGCGTGGCTGCGCGTGGGAGCCGAACTCGGCGATCGGCTGGTCGACCTCTCCGGCCGCCAGGACCTCCTCGTCACCTGCCGCCCCGGCACGCGCAGCGGCGCACCGGCCGCGTTCTTCCCCACTCTGGGCGAGGTCGAGTTCGACGCCGGTCTGTTCGCCCCGCTGAAGCCCCACGAGATCCATCCGCGGATCGTGGGCGACGAGGAGCGGTATCCCGCCGCCTGGGGCGTGTTCGTCCACGAGGCCGCGCACGCGGCCCACTCCGTCTGGACGGCGCCTGCCGGAGCGAACCCCCACGTCGTCGAGGCCGCGCTCCTGCTGGAGGAGAGCCGTGTCGAAGGCGCACACCTGATCACGCGGCCAACGGACCGCACGTACCTGCGCACCAGTGCCCGAACCCTGGTCATGCCCGACATCGCGCACCCCACCCTCCAGGGCATCGAGCACGCCGCCGCCGTGGCGGCCCTGGTCCTCGGCCGCCGTGACGTCGGCATCCTTGACGCCGGCGAGACCCGGGCCGTCGCCGATCTGTGCGAAAAGGTGCTGGGCGCAAACCTGCTGGCCACACTCACCCGCATCTGGACCGCAGCCCACCAGTGCGCCGACCACGACGCCACGACCATGCTCGCGCACGCTCAAGAATGGTGCGACGCTCTGGACACCGCGGCCCCCGCCCTGCCCGTGCCGGACAACCTCACCGATCTGCTGTCCAGCGCCGTGGGGGTCGTCATGGACAGCACGGCAGCCACCGACGCCGCCGACCTCGCGGCACAGGCCGCAGCGACCAACGCCATGGCTGCGCAGTCCAAGGCGCAGGCACAGGACCGCGCCCAGCGGGCCGGCCAGCGACGCAAAGCCGCCGCCACCGCCAAGTCGGTCTTCAACGCCCGTGGCACCACCGTCACCCCCGACGGCACACCGGCGCCCTACGGCAATCCGGTCACCGGCACCCGCCGGCCCACCGCCGCCGAGCAAAGTGCCGCCGCGCGCCTGAGCCGCGCCCTGCGTGCCGCCGCCTACCGCGAGCGGACCGAGGAGCGGACCACCAGCCCCACCCCGCCCGGCCGCCTCAACATGCGCGCGGCCCTCGCCCGCGACGCTCAGCGCGCGGCCGGGTCGGTCCCCACCGCGGAACCGTTCACCCACACCCGCCGCCGGAACACCCCCACCCCACCGCTGCGTGTGGGTATCGCCGTCGACGTCTCCGGCTCCATGCGTGCCGCCTGCGCGCCCGTCGCGTCCGCTGCCTGGATCGTGGCACGCGCAGCAGCCCTGACCGACCCCGACTCCCTTACCGCCACCATCGCCTACGACAGGCACCTAACCGCACTGATCCGGCCCACCCACCGAGCACCAGAGCGCGTGACGACGTTCGATGCCAACGGCGGCCACCACAACCTCGGCGACGCCATCGACGCACTCGACCACGGCCTCGAACTCAGCCGCCCCGGCGCCGGCCGCCTCCTCGTGATCGTCACCGACGCCCGGTACGGCAGCGACGAAACCGCTCAAGCCGTCACCCGCGTCAAGCAGCTCACGACCGCCGGCTGCGCCGTACTCCAACTCACCCTCACCGCGAAGTCCCACCACTTGCCGGGGACCACCTTGCTGCACCTGCCCCAGCCCTCCAGCGCTCCCGCCGCCATCGCCAAGGCGGCCACAGACGCCATCCGCAGGACACGCTGAGACGACGCAGAAGGCGGAAGCGTCCCCGAGACCACCGCCAAGCACTCCAACGGCTCCCTGCACTCACCACCGCCCGACCAACCAGCAGCCCGATCACGAGCGCGGCACGCGCGGAGACCCGTTGGTCGTCCCCTTTCCTCCCATCTGCTGCACGCCCTGACGTTCCAGTCAGTCCGTCCCAGCGCGCCGCTGGCGCCCCTCCCGGGCTGCAGCCCGCCGAACCCCTTGGACCACCGTGTCTCTTCTGGACTTTCCCGATGTATTCATCGGGTCCACCGATGACGGACACACCTTCGTCGTCCTCAACCGTCGCATCCGCGACGCCGATCTGCTGCTTACCGAGGCCGGCTTCCTCCTCCGTGAACACCTCGGCTGCAGGCTCTACCTGCTGCCACCGGGCACCGCGCAGGAGGCACACGAGCGCGCCGGAATTGCGATGTACGGGCTCCTAGCCCACACACACGACCTCATCGACCTTTCCTGGACGACACGCTGGAGCCCCGACCATCAGGCAGTCGACCCAGACCTTCACTTCCAGTTCGGTGACGGCACCGTTGCGGTGACCGCCAAGACCACCAGCGCCCGTTCGCTCCTGGAGCAGCACGGCTTCGCACCCACGGCAGACGGCTCGCTCTACCGCCCGCAGGAGGGGCTGGACGAGCGCGGACTGCTCGGCGTCGTCACGGCTGCCGAGGCGCACGCATACGCCCACGGTCTCAGCGCGCGCGTCCAGCTCGGCATCCCCACACCAGCCGACATCCCCGCCAGCGCCCGCCGCCGCCCAACTGCTGGCACCGGCCCGCAGACCACGTCCTCGGCCCGTCGCCGCACCCGCTGACGACTTTCGCAGACGCCATCACCGCCATCCGAGGAGTTACCACGTCCTCCGACACCCCCACCGTGCATGCTCTCGCCCGCGCTCTCGCTGACCAGCTCCACCCCGGTGCCGCTCCCCGAGACGTGACCGTCAGCTTCGGTGCCCGCCGTCAAGCCCCCGTCGAATACCGCAGCCGAGGTCGGGGCGGGCCCGTGACGGTCTACGCCCAGGCGCTGCACGCCGCCCTCTACGGCCTCCCCACGCAAGACGAGCCGTTGCCCGCCGCCTTGGACTCGCTGCTGCAGGCCACGCACACCGCGACCGCCCCGGAGCAGAAGACCGCAGTCCTGCGGCAGGTCGCCGAGCAGCTGCGCAATGCCGCCGAGATCATCCAGCGCTACCAGTACCGAGCCCAATGGGACCGGCTCCCCGACGACGTCGCCAAGCAGCTCGCTGACGCCCACGACCAGGCCCAGCAGATCGCCCAGGCCCTCGACCGGGTGGCTCCCGCCTTCAGTAGCCCGCCCACCGCGGACAACGCACCCGGCCAGCAGCCCACTCACGGCCGGAACGCCAGCGCTCCGGTGCCCTCCCCGACTTCACCGGCCGCGCGCCACCGCTGACCTGCAGCGACAGCCCGCCTGCCGAGAAAGGCACCCCCTGGCCACCACTGATTCCCTTCGCACCATCCTGGCCCAACCCCCATGCGCGCTGGGCGTGTTCGTTCCCGCCGGATTGTGCCCACCTCACGTCGAGCGCCGTCAGCTCGACCAGATCGCACGGGCAGGTGCCGACCTGTTCGAGGTCGGCCTCGCCCACCATGACGCGAGCCTCGACGGACCCGTCATCCAGGCGGCCTACCGCCGCGCCCTGCAGCACGCGAACGTCCTCGACCATACGGTCCGCACGGTCGAGCATGCCGCGCGCCTGCGGCCGACCGTCGTCATGACCTACTGGGAACCCGTCGGCCGACACGGCCCCGAGCGCCTGGCCCATCTGTTCGCCGACGCCGGTGCCGCCGGCGTGATGGTCGTCGACCTGCCCGACCACCAGGCAGCCCGCTGGCAGGACGCAGCGAAGTCCGCGAACCTTCACACCGCACGCCTCGTCCCGCGCCACAGCGCTGACACCGACCTCGCCAGGGTGATCGCCGGCGCGTCGGGATGGCTCTACGCGCCCGCAAGCACGGCTCCCACCGGCTACCGCGGGCCGCTCGACATCCCGGCTCTCGCCGACTTCACCGAGCGCCTGCGCGCCGCGAGCCCCCTGTCCGTGGTCTCGGGCGTAGGGATTTCCACCCCCGCCCTCGCGGCACGCGTCGCTCCGCTGGTGGATGCCGTCGTCATCGGCACCCCCGTCGTCCGCGCCCTGACCACCGACCCCGAGCGGGCACCAGCACTGACCGCCGCGTTCGCCCAGGCCCTCAACCTGCACACCGCCATGGAGACCCGTGCCTGACCCCATCAACCCGGCCCTGGCCCGGATCACGGCCGACGCGTTCACGCTGCGCCGGGCCCTGCGCGCCCGCCCCGCCGAACAGGCGCACACTCTGGCCGCTCGGATCACCGAGGCCCAGCAACTCGCTGGCACCGCCCTGCGGCTGTTCCTCGACCTCGCCCCGCACGCGGCGCAGTCCTCGCCCACGGTCCTGCTGCTCCTTGACCGAGTCGCGCAGATCGCCAAGGCCGCCCAGGACGCGGGCGCCGAACTGACCGCAGCCCTTGCCCGCGCCATAGAAAACCGGCGCCGCCAAGCCGACGCCAGATCAGGACGGGTCGTCCTGGTCGGCCCGTCACCACAGCAGTTCATCGAGTCGGCCGTCGACCTCCTCGACCGCATCCCAGCCCTCTACCACGCCATATCCCGCGACCGGCTGATTTCCTTCAGCCGCTGACGCATCGGCGGCAATTAGGGCATACCCCAATTTCCCCACCCCCCAGGACAGATCATTTCAGACCAGCCCCAATTCCGCGCCCTTTCCCTTGGCGCGGGGGTTCAATCCAGCACCCTCCTCGCCCTGTCAGCAGAGGGCGTCCTTCCAAGGGTCGACTACGCGATTTTCGCAGACACCGGATGGGAACCCGAAGCCGTTTATAACCACCTTGACCGTATGGAAAAGGAGATAGCCAGGCCCGCCGGAATTCCGGTACTTCGCGTATCGTCCGGAAACATTCGCAGCGACGCCCTGAACCCGGATCACCGGTTCGCATCCATGCCTCTCCACATCCTCAACAAGGACGGGCGACCTGGAATGACCCGGAGGCAGTGTACGGGCGAATATAAGGTGAAGCCGATAAAGCAGAAGGTCCGCGAATTGCTCGGCTACCCCTACCCGGCCCGCATCCCCGCGGGAGTGTTCGTCGAACAATGGGTGGGAATCTCGACCGATGAATTCCATCGCGCCAAGGATGCCGACGTCAAGTACATGCGCAACCGGAATCCTCTTCTGGATCTGTCCTGGAGCAGGTCCGACTGCGTGCGATACCTGACCTCGCTCGGTCTTGCAGATACGCCGAAATCGAGCTGCCTGGGTTGCCCGTTCCACGGAAATGCACAGTGGAGGCATATCAGGGACACATCGCCGTCCGAGTGGGCGGATGTCGTCGAATTCGACGCGGCCATCCGGCAGGGTAATGCCCGCGCCAACGCGTCGGGCAGCCGTCTGCTTGGTGAGGCATTTCTGCACCGCTCCCGCGTCCCGCTGAGCAAGGCGCCGATCGACCACGTCACCGCGGCGGAGCGGGCCACCCTGCGGATCGGTGCGGACGAGGCCGACGTACTGGAGAAGGGCGTCGAGGACGGCTGCTCGCCCTGGGCGTGCCGGGGCGACGCCGATGCCCTGAGTCAGGACGACTTCGGGCTAGCCACGTGATACTCGATCTCTTCGCGGGGCCTGGCGGCTGGAGCCGGGCACTGCATGTCCTTGGCGCGCGCGACGTCGGGCTGGAATGGGATGAATGGGCGTGCAAGACCCGTGCTGCGGCTGGACAGTTGACCATCCGGACCGACGTGGCGACGTATCCGACCTGGCCGTTCATCGGCCGCACGCGCGGGCTGATCGCTTCCCCGCCGTGCCAGGCGTGGAGCATGGCTGGCAAGCGTCTCGGCCTGCTTGACCAGCCGCTGGTGCATGCGGCGGTCGAAGACCTGGCCGCCGGACGCGACACCCGCGAACGCCTCCTCGCCGCGTGCCGTGACGAGCGTTCCCTGCTCGCGGCCGAGCCGATGCGCTACCTGCATGCACTGAACACGGTCGACGAGCCCGACTGGGTCGCCATGGAGGAGGTGCCGGACGTCCTGCCGCTGTGGAAGCAGTATGCGGCCGTTCTGCGCGGGTGGGGGTTCTCGGTCTGGTACGGGATCCTCAACGCCGCCGACTTCGGTGTTCCGCAGACCAGGAGGCGGGCGATCCTGCTGGCCTCCCGGGTCCGTACAGCGCAGCCTCCCATGCCTACGCACGCCCAAGTCGCCGAGCCGGAATCACTGTTCGGGCCGGGCCGCGCCCGCTGGGTGAGCATGGCCGAGGCCCTGGGGTGGGGCGCGACCGACCGGCCCGTTCCCACCGTCTGCGCCGGTGGCGGGCCTGGCGGCGGACCCGAACCGTTCCCGTCGGGCTCCCGCAAGACACTCTCCGACGCCCGGGAGCGCGGCACCTGGATGCCCCGGACGGACGGAGGGGTCCTTCGGTCCCGTCGTCAAGGCGCTGGATGGGCGGACCGGCACAGCACACACGAGCACCGGGCCGCCCACCTTCCGGCTCCGGCGTTCACCGCCGAGACGCACCGCTGGTCCTGGTCCCTGCGCAGCAACAACCAGGCCAACGCCACCGTCCGTCCGCTGTCCGAGCCGGCAGGCACGCTGTTCTTCGGGCACCGTGCCAACGAGTGCACCTGGGTCGCCGAACCCACCTCGCCTCCGACTACGGACACGGACGCGTCGGCAGTGCCGGAGCCGATCCGGATCACCGCCCGCGAGGCCGGCCTCTTGCAAACCTTCCCAGCCGACTACCCCTGGGTCGGCAACAAGGGCCAACAGTTCTCGCAGATCGGCAACGCCGTACCGCCGCTGCTCGCCGGCCACCTCCTCGCACCGCACCTCGGCGTCGCCCTCGACCCCGACGACTTCACTCTCGCCGCCTGATGCCACAAGCCTACGAACCCGACGAAGACGACCTCTACGCCAGCGCACCACCGCAGCCGGTGTTCCACGTCGAGCAGGCCCTGCTCGGCGCCCTCCTCCTCGATCCGCACCGTCTCGGCGACGTGACCGGCATCTCCGCCGACTCTTTCTCCACAGCCGCACACTCCGCCCTGTTCGCCGCGATCAACACCCTGCCGCCGCCCGACCCAGCCGACCACGCGAAGAACACCAAATGGCTCGACCGCGTACTCGCCACGGCCCGCGAGCAGGCACGCGGACTGACCGCCTCAGACCTGCACGCCCTCGTCCAGGTCTGCCCCTGGCCCCGCCACGCACCGGCCTACGCACGCATGGTCGAAGCCGAACACGCCCGCCGCCGCCTACAGGCAGCCGCCGAACGCCTCGTCCAGACCGTCCACGATGCCTCCCTCCCACACCCCGTCCAGACAGTGCTCGCCGAGGCCGACGCGCTCACCGCGGTCGTGGACGACATCGCAGCCCGCTTCCCGCCACGCGCCGGCGTGCTGCCCCGCACCGGGGCACCATCGCCGCCCGTCCACCTGACTACACGGAGGCGGTCGAGGAGGAGCGATTGCTGCTCGCGACCGCCACCGCCTGCCCCGCCGACATCGAGTCCGTCCGGTGGCTGCTCCCGGACGACCTCACCCTGCCCTTGCACGCCGGTCTCTGGCAGTGCCTGACCGCCCTGGCTCGCCGCCACGAGCCCGTCGACCCCGTCACGGTCCTGTGGGAGGCCCAGCAGCGCGGCCTGCTAGGCGACGGAAGTGACCCGGGCGAGGTGCTCCGCATGCTGGCCGAACCGGCTGGAAGCGTGGAGCACTGGGGCGAGCGCGCCCTGCAGCGTTCCCTCCTGGCCACTGCCGATCTCACCGGCCAGCACATCCAGGCGTACGCCGGCGACCCGGCGAACACCCCGTTCCAGCTCGTCGTCGGCGCGCGCCGCTGCCTCGCCGACATCGGCGCGGTCCGCACCCGTTGGCAGCACGCCACCGGCACGGCCCCGACACCACGACCGCGTCCCGCGCCCACCACCCGTGCCGGCCCGCCGACCACCACGGCCGCGCCCGTCTCCCGCACCGCGCGAGCAACCCGATAGCACCCCGCACACGCCGGTGGCCGGACCCGAAGGCCCGGCCACCGCCAGAGACGACACCCACATGACTCCCACCATCGACGCCCACGTATGCCTCGACACCCACTCCACCCATCCCAGCGCCGTGACCGCCGTCCTGACCGGCACCCGGGCCCACATTGCCCACCTGGGTCTGGAGGGAGCCGACTGGACCGCCGTCGCCGACAACGTCCTGGTGCTGGTCCTGGTCCGCATCGACGGAGTTTCCAGCGCAGGATCCCCGTCACTCGGTGTGTCATCGGGGAGCCCGTGACAAGATCGGGATGGCTGTCTACCGACAGGACGCCTGGTGTTCGGTACATTTGTCACCGCTAGGACACGAGCAAAGCGCTGGGCGGTCGAGCGAATGTGGAGGGCTTCGTGAGCCAGGGGCGAGGCCCGATCGACACCCGGGTCAGGGAGCTGGCCGCTCGATCTGCGAACTTCGGTTTCTTGCTGCCTCACGAGCCTCTCTTGGTCCTGTATGGAGCGAGCGCAGAGGTAAACCTCTTCACTGACCCGAGCATCACACTGCTCAAGGGGCGTCAATTCGGGGAGACACTCGCAACTGCCCTGGCCCGGCGGTCTGGCATCACGGTCGGCAAGGACGATCAGGCCAACAGGGTGCATGGGCTGGCGCGGGCCGGCTTCCTCGACGAACCAGTACGGCTGATGTTCGATGCTCTTCGACGCCCAGTGTCTGAAGCCGTGGACACAGACTTCGCCCTGGAGCGAGAAGCTCTGCGCGCAGTCAGGCATTGCTTCCAGCTGGGGGTCTGGTTCCACCGCCTTCTTACCGGCGACCGGGAACAGATTCCTTTCATCCCGCCAGACGCTCCGGACTGGATCCAGACAGCAGAGCCAGAAGATACAGACGCCCGTGCTGAGCTGCACGCACTCCGGAGTGAACTGGAGGCTGCCCGCGCCAGCCTAGAGCTCTCTCGGGTCAGCTATTCAGAGCGGGAAAGCAGCCGCGAGGAGGCTCTGGAGAAGGCTCGGCAGAGCGCCTCCGACGAGTTGGCACGTGCGAGAGCCGCCCTCCCCGAAGTATCGACCCTGGTTACTTCCCTGGCATCAGAAGCATCACGGCTCCAACGTGGATTCGACGAAGCTCCGCCACCGCGTAAGCCAACGGCGAGCCAGAGAGAACTGCTCGTCTCCAATGCTCGTCGGGCCGCCCAGGAACCGCTGAGCGAAGCGCGGGTACGCGATCGAATCGACGAGATGCTGAACGATGCGGGCTGGTCAGTCCAGGACGGAAAGGGTAACCAGAATCTATACGCAGCACGAGGCGTTGCCGTCCGCGAGGTGACCACTGCAGCAGGCCGAGCAGACTACTTGCTCTACGTCGATACGAAACTCATCGGCGTCATTGAAGCCAAACACGAAGGCGCCGACCTTGCGACTGCCGAGCGGCAGGCTGATCGCTACGCGGAAGGACTGACCGCCCGACAAGACCTGCAGGCTTGGCGGACGCCCCTCCCGTATCGCTATGTAAGCGACGGGGGTCTGGTCAGGTTCCGCAATGACCTCGATCCGGATTCGCGTACCCGCGACGTGTACTCCTTCCACCAGCCTGAAACCATCGCCCGATGGATTCGGGAGGCCGAAGCCGATGCGGCAGCGCCCACTTATCGAGCTCGCATCAGGGAACGCCTACCGAAACTCGACCCCGCGGAAGTGGCTGCTGGGCGTCTCAGGCCAGCTCAATTCGAAGCGGTCCATGGATTGGAGGAGTCTCTGCGTCGTGGAGACCAGCGATCCCTCATCCAGATGGCAACGGGCGCTGGCAAGACGTATGCAGCGGTCACCGCCGCCTACCGCCTATTGAAGCATGCCAAGGCACAACGGATCCTCTTCCTCGTGGATCGCAACAACCTAGGTTCCCAGGCCCTCACAGAGTTCACTAATTACACGACTCCAGACGATGGCCGGAAGTTCACCGAGCTCTACAACGTCGACCAGCTCACCGGCTCGACGGTATTGGACTCATCTAAGGTCGTCATATCCACCATCCAGCGACTCTCCAGGCTCGTTTCCGGTCAGGAGCCGGGCGATCCCGACGATTACAGCGACTCATCTGCATTTGAAGAAGAGGAACGCGGCACCGCAACAGCAGCAGCTGAGGTTACCTACAGTCGCAGGCTTCCGCCGGAATCGTTTGACCTAATCATCATTGACGAGTGCCACAGGTCCATTTATGGCCGGTGGCGTTCAGTTCTTGAGTATTTCGATGCCCACCTCGTCGGGCTTACCGCAACACCCGTTGCTCAGACCTTCGGATTCTTCCACCAGAACCTGATCAGCGAGTACACCTATGAACAGGCCGTGGCGGACGGGGTAGCGGTCGACTACACGACGTATCGCATCAGAACATCCATTACCGAGCAAGGCTCAGTAATCCCGGTCGAGACTCATGTCCCGATCAAGAATCGCCGGACTCGACGCCGCCGGTACGAAGAGCTGGACGACGACTTCTCCTACAGCGCGAACCAGGTTGGCAGCAAGGTCATCAGCACGGGGCAGTTGCGTACAGTTCTCACCGCCTTTCGGGACAGCCTAACCGTTTTCTTCCCCGAGCGTGACAACGTTCCCGCAGATATGCGCATGGTGCCGAAGACGCTTGTATTTGCACGCGACGACAACCATGCCGACGAAATCGTCGAAATGGTGCGTGATGTTTTCGGGCGAGGCAACAGCTTCTGCAAGAAGATCACAGGAAAAGCATCCCAGCCAGATCAGCTACTGTCCGAGTTCCGTAACGCTCCCGAGCTGCGTGTCGCAGTAACAGTGGACATGATCGCCACGGGCACCGACGTTCGGGCTATCGAGTGCGTATTCTTCCTGCGAGATGTCAAGAGTTGGGCCTACTTCGAGCAGATGCGCGGCCGTGGTGCACGAGTGATCGATTCAACGGAACTACGTGCAGTGACGCCGGACATCCGAGAGAAGACCCGGTTCGTCGTCGTGGACGCCATCGGTGTCACGGAAAGCCACAAGCGGGAAACTCCGGTAGTGGAGCAAGATGACGCGAAGCGCACATCGCTCCGCAAACTGCTGGGCAAGACCGCCGGCGGCACCATCGACGAGGACGAGGCCGAAGAGCTGGGACTCAGACTCTCACGGTTGTCACGCACGCTCACTGCTGAAGACCACGCCGAGATCACTCGCTTGGCCGGGGAACCGCTGGACGCAATCACCGGCAGAATCGCCACGGCCGTCGACGTAGATCACGTAGACAGAGTCCGGCAGGCAGACGGCGCCAAAGGTGTGCACTGGATGGTCCAGCAAGCTGTGCAGCCTTTGGCAGCCAACAAGGATCTGCGCGACCTGCTGACCTACATCAACACCGACCAGCGCATCGTCTACGACGAGGTGAACCCGGACTCTCTTCTGTCCGTCGGACCAGTGGAGATGGCTCAACAGACCGTGACCAGCTGGCGCGAGTACCTCGCCGAGCATCACGACGAGATCACTTCCATCCAAGTCGCTCTGACGGGCCACGGAGGACGTGACGTTCGCCCACGCGCGGCTTATCAACAGCTCAAGGACTTGGCCTCACGCATTGCCCGGCCGCCCCACCAGTGGACCGTCGAACGACTGTGGCAGGCATACGAACAGCTCGGGGCGGCCTCAAGCGAACCAGGCATCAAGCATGGGCCGCCAGACCTGGTGTCCCTGATCCGCTACGAGCTAGGACTGGACACCGAGGTGCGCCCCTACCGATCAACAGTGGAAAGCCGGTTCGCCAACTGGGTCGAGCGCCAGAGGCAGGCTGGCGTCACCTTCAGCGAGGACGAGCTGTGGTGGCTGGAGCGGATCGTCGACACGATGGCCACCAGTGTCAGGTTCGATGTCGCAGACCTGGACCGCGTACCCTTCACCGAGCGTGGAGGAACCGACGGGTTCCTTCGCGTCTTCGGTGACGACCGTGCCGAGGCTGTCCTCAACGAACTAGATCAGGAACTGACCGCATGACCGAACTGCCGCCCGGGTGGGCGCGGTGCGCGCTGCAGGACTTCTCAGAAGTACGGCTCGGCCGGCAGCGTTCGCCCAAGAACCACAACGGCAGCAACATGCGGCCCTACCTGCGCGCAGCCAACGTGGGGTGGCAGGGACTACTCCTCGACGACGTGAAGTTCATGAACTTCACCGAGGCCGAAGCAGAGATCTACAGACTCCAGCGTGGCGACATTGTCCTGAGCGAGGCATCCGGCAGTGCTGGCGAGGTCGGCAAGCCGGCACTGTGGAACGACGAGATCGATGACTGCTGTTTCCAGAACACGCTGATTCGAGTCCGAACCCACGAGGCCAATCCCCGTTTCTTGGCTCACTTCTTGCGATACGAGGCGCTCAGAGGAGCCTTCGCACAGGATTCACGCGGTGTCGGAATCCACCATCTTGGAGCGGCACGCCTTGCCAAGTGGCAGATCGACCTTCCTCCGCTGGCAGAGCAACAACGAATCGTCGACGCGCTCGAAGATCACCTCTCTCGTCTGGACTTCGTCGAGTCGTCTCTACGCAACGTCATCGCCCATTTGTCGGTCCTTCGCGACAAGATCACCAACATGGCAACGACTGGTGGTGTGAGCGCCGCGAACAGGGTGGCAGCCAAGATCCACGAGGTAGGGATAGATGACGGTCCGCTGCCGCTGCTCCCGGGCGGCTGGCGCTGGTCCAGGTTGGGCGACATCGCACATGTCGTCGGCGGCGTCACCAAGGACAGCAAAAAGCAAAACGACTCCGAGTACATCAGCGTCCCCTACCTGCGCGTCGCGAACGTGCAGCGCGGGCACCTCAACTTGACTGACGTCTCGACGATTCGGGTTGCGCCGAGGAAGGCTGAGCAACTACGCCTCAAACATGGCGACGTCCTGCTCAATGAGGGTGGAGACCGCGACAAACTCGGCAGGGGCTGGATCTGGGAAGAGCAGATCCCCGGATGCATTCACCAGAACCATGTCTTCCGCGCACGAGTTGACCAAAGCGTTCTCCACCCGAAGCTCCTGGCATGGCACGCAAACGGCTTCGGACAACGGTGGTGCGAGCTCAACGGAAAACAGAGCGTCAACCTCGCATCGATCAGCCTCAGCAAAATCAAGCTACTTCCAGTAGCGGTCCCCCCGCCGGAGGTACAGCTGGATCTCGTCAGCCACATTGAGGAACGGCTGAGCATGGCCGACGCCGCGCTTGAAACAGCGGAAGCTGGTCTGCTCCGAGCCAAAGCCCTGCGCAGGGCTGTCTTGCGAAGGGCCTTCTCCGGAAAGCTTGTTGAGCAAGACCCCTCCGACGAGCCCGCGTCAGCGCTGTTGGACCGCCTCCGGTCAACGCGGCCGGCGAAGGCACCTCGACGACAGACACGCAAGCCGACCGCGGCACCCCAGCGTGAGAGCCAGGCAGTACAGGAGACCCTGCTGTGACCCCACCAACGACCTCGACTCGAGTGAGCGTCGACGCTCAGTCTCTCGTCAACAAGCTCTGGGGCTACTGCAATGTCCTGAGGGATGACGGTGTCTCCGTGCTCGATTATGTCGAGCAGCTGACCTACCTCCTGTTCCTCAAGATGGCCCACGAGCAGAAAAACCGGCGGTTCAATCAGGTCGACATCCTCGACGGTCTCGATGCCTGGCAGATCTTGCTGGACGCTGAGGGACAGGAACTTGAAGACCGGTACAGCGAGATCCTCAGTGTCCTCGGCCGCAGCGGCGGGACACTCGGCCGGATCTTCCAGAAGGCGCAGAACCGCATCCAGGATCCCGCCAAACTGAAGCGCTTGATTCGTGAGCTGATCGGCAAGGAGAACTGGTCCGGAACGGGCGTCGACATCAAGGGCGATGCTTACGAAGAGCTGCTCGCGAAGAGCTCGGAGGACGTCAAGTCCGGCGCTGGGCAGTACTTCACCCCACGAGAACTTATCCGTGCCGTAGTCGACTGCGTACAGCCGGCCCCAACCGACACGATCATGGACCCGGCATGTGGGACCGGGGGCTTCCTGCTGAACGCCTTCGAGTACATCCAGCAGCACTATGAGATGGGTCTTACGCCCGAACTACGGGAACGGCTCAGCACAGGGGCAATCTGGGGCAACGAGCTCGTCGATGGCACGGCCCGCCTCGCCGCCATGAACCTCGTACTGCACGGCATCGGCCAGCCGAACGGTGAGTCACTGATCGAGGTGGGTGACGCGTTGGCAAAGCCACCAGTTCGTCACGCATCGCTCGTTCTCGCCAACCCTCCGTTTGGCAAGAAGTCCTCAATCATGATCATCGGTGAAGGTGACGAATTTGAACGCAAGGATCTCACCTACCATCGTCGGGACTTCTGGGTAACTACGACCAATAAGCAGCTCAATTTCGTTCAGCACATTTATACCTTGCTGCAGACTGGCGGCCGAGCAGCTGTGGTAGTGCCCGACAACGTGCTGTTTGAAGGGGGCGTGGGTGAAACCATTCGCCGGCGACTCCTGCAGCAATGCGACGTGCACACGCTACTCAGGCTCCCCCCAGGGATCTTCTACGCCGGCGGGGTAAAGGCGAACGTCCTGTTCTTCGAAAAGCTGCCGCCACGGGCAGACGGTGAAGCGCACACTCGGAAGCTCTGGGTCTACGATTTCAGGACCAACCAGCACTTCACGCTCAAGCAGAACCGGCTTTCCAGGGAAGACCTGGACGATTTCGTAACCGCCTACGCCCCGGGCAAGGACCGCAGCGAGCGGACCGAGACAGACGCTTTCAAGGCGTACGACATTGAGTACCTCCTGAGCCGCGAGATGGTCAATCTTGACCTGTTTGCGAACCTCAAGGACAAGTCGGTCGAGGACGCCGACGATCTGATCGAACCTCACGTCCTCGCCCAGGAGATCGCAGTAGAACTGGAAGCAGCTCTGTCCGAGCTGATCAACCTCACCGAAGCATTGCGCCCTGCAGTGACACCAACTGAGGATGCGCCCCAGGTCACCTCGTAACCACTACTAGTGCGATAGACGGGTCCCGCGGGGAGGGGACGTGCAACTGCTGGAACTCCACTTGCCTAGATATCGTGGCCTTCAGGACTTCACTCTCGATCTGTCCGAAGGCGGCGACATTTACGTCCTCGTCGGGCGCAACGGCCGCGGCAAGTCACGCGTTCTCCAAGCAGTTGCTGAAATCTTCGGGAGTCTCTGGCGTGGGCAGCGCGCCCCATTCGGTTACCGGATCAAATACAGTCGCGGCGGACATGTTGTAGAGGTTTCCCAGCCTGCAATCCGTTCCACGCCCAAGATGACCGTGACCAACGGAGATTCAGTCAGCATAGTCGTTCATAAAGCTGACTGGAGCGTGCATCTCCCAGACCATCTCTTCGGCTATCAAGCAGCGAGGGAATCCGGTTGGGGAGAGGAGTTTGATCGCCATAAACGCGACGACATGGCGGCGGCCCGGGGTGCCGACCCAGCCGCTGCCGGGCAATCCCTCGCCCGCGGCGTCAGACCCCTCTTCCTGTGCGATGTCACCCATCTTCCGCTGATCCTGCTCGCGCTTCTTTCGAACTGGTCGGAGAAGTTCGCGCATCTCGCGGAGAGGGATGTTCACATCTCCGGCTTTGCGTCCGCCGATATCACTATCCGGAGGCCGAGCTGGTTCAAACGCTCCCGGGATACAGACAAACCCTATTGGGGACTAGAAGGTGACGCTCCGGCACTTTTCGACGCGATTGCCACACAGGGCCGATTCGGTGCCATTCCTGATGCATCAGCTAGCAGTACGTACACGGATTTTCGAATCACCATAGCGACGCCCGACGACCTCAAAAGCTTTCGTCGGCTGTTCGCTTCCGACGTCGCCATGTTCGCAATGTTTGAAAGACTCCACTCGGCCGGACTACTGACGGCCAGCGTGCGTCTGAACATGGTCGACGGACACCAGATCAGGCCGGAAGAACTGAGTGCCGGCGAACAGCAAATCCTCACCATCATGGGAATGCTGAGGCTGCAGCGGGGCGAGGAATCCCTTTTCCTGCTTGACGAGCCAGCCTCGCACTTTCACCCAGGCTGGAGCAAGCGCTGGCACTCGACCGTCCAAGACATGTTGGAGGACGGACAGAATTCCCAGTTCATCGCGGCTACCCATGATCCGGCACTCGTGCTGAACATCCCCCGCGGCCAGATTCGCATGCTCCACGGGTCATCAGTGGGTGCCGTCCGGGCCGAGATGCCGACGGTCGACCCGCGCGGGCATGGTGTGGGCGCATTGTTGACCACCGAGCTATACGGCTTGAGCACGCAATTGGACGACCACACCCAGAGCCTCATCGACATGCAGTACGAGCTTTCCCGAATGCCTGCACTGAACGAGGAAGATAACCGACGACTGCGCAGTGTAAATCAGGAGCTTGAATCCCTCGGGTTTGACACGATTCGCCGCGATAAGGTGGTCTCACTATTTCTTGCAGAGCTCGACCGCCGACGCAAGGAGCTTTTGAGGAGCGCAGGCAGCGCAGACCCGCCTTCTTCCGAAGAGCTCGCGGCCATGGTAAGAAGACTCTTCGATGAAAGACTTACCCGGGGTTTGTGACGACGTGCGCTACGTAGATGTGAGCAATTTGGTTGTTCCGCCCGCCTGGGCTCGTCATGCAACTGTCCTCAAGAATCGCGTAGCGCAATGCGGCGCCGACAAGAAAAAACTCACGGCATTGTTCAAGAGATCCTCGTACTGGACAAAGCTGCGCCCACAACTCATTGCACTGGCGGGTCGAAGATGCTGGTACTGCGAAGGTGAAGTTTCCAACAGCCGTCTTGAAGTTGATCATTTCAGGCCGAAGGGTGGCGTGGTCGAAGAGCCAGAGACTGCGCATATCGGGTACTACTGGCTAGCGTACGAAGTTGGCAATTTCCGGCTCATCTGCGAATTTTGCAACTCGTCAACGGATGACGATGCGACAGGCAAGCGCGTTACGAAGATTCACCATTTTCCTCTATTGAACCCGAATTCCAGGATTCGAGCACCAGGCGTCAGGCCGGAGGTAATCGAGAAAGAGCTTCCAGTCCTCCTGGACCCCATTAATTCGAGCGACTGCGACCTTCTCGACTTTGATTCCTCGGGTGCCGCACGCCGAAATGACCATCGTCCACGATCCGCCCTTGAGCGCGCGGTAGGAATATGCCGGGTCACCGAATCGATCCGCATCTATGGCCTTGATCGGCCAGGGTTGATCGATGGGCGCACCAGAGCATGGAAGGAAACCGTCCTCAAAGCAAATTTGCTCGAATTGGGGATTGATATAGGTGATGGCGTAGATCCCGTGGACAGAGTCCGGGATCTCATTACGCCGAAGGCGCCCCACAGCGGTGCCGCGCTCTCGGCTTTGCGTGCTAGCCGACATCTCAAATCCGTCGTAGACCACTTCGCCAATGAGCTGCGACTTGAGCCAGCCTTTGATGGCATCATCCAGCCAGAAGCTCACACCACACTCGACCTGATCAATGCAGGCTCGCTGAAGAGCGGAGTCGAATTGGTCGGAGCCACCGACATCGGCGAGGTCGTGGCCGTACTCTTGGCTGACGGACGGTTCGAACTGGGACCCCGGTCGTACGCCACCCCAACATCCGCAGCACGAGCAGCTACAGGGAGCGCAGATGTAGATGGGTGGGATTTCTGGCATATCGGCGTTGCGAATAGTCGAATTTCGCTATCTCAGATTCGGCGGGAATTCAACGAGTCTCGGACTCAATCGCCGTCCGGGCAGTGACGGAAGGCAGACCGCTGCAAAGCCGCGCTCGCGGTTGCCATGTGGCGTCCGGCGTTGTACGCCGTCCCGATCAGGCGGACGGCAACTCCTCGGCCTCTCGCCCACATCGCGGGCAACCAAGGGCAGGAGTCGTAGCCCAGGCACGGCCAGTCTGCCGGTACTCCACGACGCAGATGGGTAGGACACCCGGCCGCACGCGATCCGTATATAGCAGGCCGTTGAGGTGGTCGATGTCGTGCTGAATGAGGCGGGCAAGACCGAGCTGGTAGACGGTGTTCACCGCGGCACCGTCGAGGGACGTGCTCTCCGTGGTGATTCTCAGTGGCCGATGCACCTGCTCTCGCACGTCGGAGAAGGACAGGCACCCTTCGTACTGCTCATCGCTCTCCTCCGACACGTCGGTGACACGGGGGTTGAGGAGAATGATCGGGCCGACCCGGGACTCGGCAGGCTGGACGACAGCGGCAGCACGGGCGATGCCGATCTGAGGCGCGGCGATCCCCATCCGCCACGGCCGGCTCCTCGTCCAAGCCCACAAGGTCCACACCACCGTCGCGGTCGGCACCTGCCTCGGCCGCAAGGGCAAGTCCGTCTACCTCCACGGAGAGGACCACCTGCGCCAGGTCGCCGACACCTACGACTCGAGAAGGTCCACGGCCGGGCTCCCCTGACCGACACCGAACGCGCCGCTGCCGAAGCCCGCGCCCCACTCGCCCTCCCTGCAGCCAAGCCCAACCAGCCCGCCAGGAGCCGCAGACCGTCCCGGCCTACCTGGCCGACGTCGGCAACCACGACGCCCTCCTCGATGCACACGGCGAATGGGAGAAGTGGCGAACCTGGTTGGACGAGACCTCCCACGCCATCCACAAGTCCCAGACCCTGCGCATCGAACGCGCGCCCACGAAACACCCGCTCACGAAACAGCCTGGACCTTGGCCGCCTACGAGACACCCGTCTCCGATCGCATGTGGGTCCTCACCGCGACCGGCGCCACCCCCGCTGTCGGCGTACACCTGAACGTCCCCACCCGCGTACGGATGAACGTGGCCAGTTTCTGATGCGCTGAGGCGACTCGGTCGGCACTCTGCTGCTCGGTCGGTGTCGGGCGGCGGAGGGCGGTTGGCGGTGGTCTTGGATCCGCATCGCTGGTTGGAACTGCGGCGTTTCCGTGGCCTGTTGGAGTCCGGGGCGATGAGCCTGTCGGAGATCGCCCGGGAGACGGGACTGGACCGCAAGACGGTCCGTAAGTACCTCTCGGCGCCGGGTCCGGCAACCCCGCCGCGCCGGTCTGTGAACGGACGGTCCCTGGCGAGGAAGATCGACGAGTTCGCGCCGCTGATCGACTCGATGCTGCGGGCCGAGGTCCTGATGAAGGCATCGGTGATCCACGAGCGGCTGGCGGCTGAGTACGGGTTCAACGGCAACTACCAGCGGGTCAAGCTCTACGTCCAGGAAGCCCGCCCCCGGATCGCCGAGGAACTCGGCATCACCCCGAAGGAGTTGGCGGGCATGCACCGCCGATTCGAGGTGATCCCCGGGGCCCAGGCTCAGGTGGACTGGGGCGACGAGGGCAAGATCCTCGCCCACCTGGGCATCGCGAAGGTCTACTCCTTCCACATGACGCTGTCGTACTCACGCGATCCGTTCTGCTGCTTCACCACCAGTCAGGACCTGCAGACCTTCTTCGAGTGCCACCGCCGGGCGTTTGCCCACTTCGGCGGGGTGCCGATGACGATCGTTTACGACCGCACCAAGACCGTCGTGCGCCGTCACGTCGCCCCTGGTGAAGCGGTCCCGCTGCATCCTGAGGCGGTCGGCTTCGCCGGCCACTACGACTTCGACATCGACGTGCTGGCTGCCTACCGGCCCACCGGCAAGGGCCGTGTCGAGCGACAGGTGCTGATCGTCCGTGACCACGTGCTGTCCGGACGGGCCTTCTCCTGCGTGGAGGAGATGGACGCCGCCTTCGCCGCCTGGGTGCCGCAGCGCAGGTCCCAGATCCACAAGACGCACCGGGAGGTCATCGGCGAGCGGGCGGCCCGCGACCACGCGGCGCTCAAGCCGCTGCCGCCGACGCCTTATCTGGTGGCCGAGCGGCATCTGCGGCCGGTCGGCAAGGACTGCCTGGTCGCCTTCGGCGGCAACCTCTACTCGGTGCCCGCCCGCCGGGTCCGCCCCCGCCAGCTGGTCGAGATCCGGGCCACGAAGTCCCAGGTCATGCTGCACTCCACCGTCCCCGACGCCAGCGGCGAGACGCTGCTGGCCATGCACCCGCGGGCGGTCGGCCGCGGGGTCCGCGTCGTCGAAGAACAGCACTGGGACGGCCTGCCCACCGGCAAGGGCCGCCGGACCACCACCGGCGACGTCCCGCCCCGGCCCCGCCACGAACGCTCTCTGGGTGGGGAGAGCGGCCCGGTGCAGGCCCTGCTGAACCGGGCCGCGGCCACCCGCGTCGAGGTCGGCCGCCGCCCCTTGTCGGTCTATGACGAGCTGACCGGCACCCGGCCCTTCACCACCAACTCCCCGACGAAGGAGTCTTCTTGAGCGAGCTGACCGGCAACCGCATCCGCACCACGGCCGCCAAGCTCGGCCTGCCCCACCTGGCGGAGACCATCAATGAGTACACCCGCCGGGCGGACGAGGCGAAGATGGGCTACCTCGACTTCCTCGACCTGGTGCTGTCCGAGGAACTCGCCGTCCGCGACGACCGCCGCTTCCGCCAGGGCCTGCGGCTCTCCAGACTGCCGCACCACAAGACGCTCGACGAATACGACTTCTCCGGCCTCGGGGAACAATGGAACAGCCGTTGGCGCTAAGGAACGATCTTGTGCGCCTAGCACAGTGATCCACTCTGCGGCTGGGGTTCGGTGAAAGATCGTATGAGCGGTGTGGCGTGGGGCTACCGTCCGCCGCGTGCCGGTGGAATTTCTGACTGATGAGCAGGCCGCAGCGTACGGACGGTTCGTGGAGGAGCCGACCCGTCCGGAGCTGGAGCGGTTCTTCTACCTCGACGACGTGGACCGGGAGCTGATCGGGAAACGGCGGGGTGACCACAACCGTCTGGGGTTCGCACTCCAGATGTGCACGGTCCGCTACCTGGGGCTGTTCCTGGAGGACCCGCTGGATGTGCCGTGGCCGGTGGTGGAGTACCTGGCCGAGCACCTGGGCGTGGAGGACGCCTCGTGCGTGAAGCGGTACACCGAGCGGTTGAAGACGGCGTACGAGCACGCGTGGGAGATCCGGGACGCCTACGGCTACCACCAGTTCGAGGATCGCGAGTGGGGGCGGAAGTTCCGTACGTTTCTGCACGGGCGGGCGTGGACGGCCGCCGAGGGGCCGGTGGCGCTGTTCAACCAGGCGGTGGGCTGGCTGCGGCGCAACCGTGTGCTGCTGCCCGGGGTGAGCGTGCTGGCCCGGCAGGTGGCCGAGGTGCGGGGCACGGCCGAGCAGCGGCTGTACGCCACGGTGGCGGGGGCCGCGCGCCGCGCGGACGGCGCACTGCCGGCGGACCTGGTGGCGCTGCTGGATGTTCCGGAGGGCCGTCGGGTGTCGGAGCTGGAGCGGCTGCGCCGGCCGCCGACGCGGACGACAGGCACGAGCATGGCGAAGGCGCTGGAGCGGGTCGATGAGATCGCCGCGTTCCGTCTGGGCCGGGTGCGGATCGACAAGGTCCCGCCGAACCGGCTGGCGTCCCTGGCCCGTACGGGGCTGGGGTCGAAGGCGCCGAACCTGGAGCGCACCCCGGAGCCGAAGCGCACCGCGCTGCTGACCTCGGTGGTCCGTCACCTGGAAGCATCCGCAATCGATGACGCGCTGGATCTGTTCGCGCTGCTGATGCAGGTGAAGCTCATCAGCGCCGCGCGGCGGGCGACAGACCGGGAGTGGGTGGCGGGCCGGGCCCGGGTGGTGAAGGCGTTCCGCATGGTCGACGGGGTGTTCCGGCTGTGGAGCGAGCAACTGGATCTGATCGCCGAGAGCGCCACGGACTTCGATCCGGGCGCGATGTGGCGGGCACTGGAGACGGAGATCGGCCCCCGCGCGGAGATCGAGGCCGCGTCCAAGCTGGCGGCGGAGATGATCGGGCCGGGAGACGACGAGGCCGAGGCGGAGATGCGGCGCCTGCTGGCCACCCGCTACAACACCGTCCGCCCGTTCCTGTCGCTGCTCGGGGAGTCGCCCGCGCTGGGCGCAGCCTCCGCCGGCAAGCGCATCCTGGAGGCGGTACGGCGGCTGCCCGCGCTCGCACGGCGGAAGGTCAAGGTCAAGCCGCTGCTGCCGCGTGAGATCGACGCCAAGCTGGTGCCACCGGCGTGGCGGTCGGCGGTGTACTCCAACCCGGAGCTGCCCGAGGGTGCGGTGGACCGCGACGCGTACGTGGTGTGCGTGCTGGAGCAGCTGTACAGGGCGCTGAACTCCCGGAATGTGTTCGCCTCGCCGTCGAACCGGTGGGCCGACCCGCGGGCGCGGCTGCTGGCCGGCAAGCAGTGGGAGGCCGTCGCCGACGACGTCCTGCACGGCCTGAGCCTGGACGAGCCGGTCGAGGAACACCTCGCCGGGCGGGTGCGGGCGCTGGACGCGGCCTGGCAGCTGATGGCCGAGCGGCTGGAGGAGGCCGGGCAGGACGCGAAGCTGAGCTTCGAGGTGCAGCCAGGCGGCCGGCTGAAGCTGAACGTGGACCGGCTCGGCGCGGTCGGCGAGCCGAAGTCCTTGCGGTGGCTGCGCAAGACCACCGCGGCGATGCTCCCGAAGATCGACCTGCCGGACCTGCTGTTCGAGGTCGACTCCTGGACTGGGTTCCTGGACGCGTTCGTGCACCTCGGGGACGGCCGCACCCGCATGGAGAACCTGAAGACCTCCCTGGTGGCGCTGCTGGTCGCCGAGGCGTGCAACATCGGCCTGACCCCCGTCATCGACCCCGAGGACGAAGCACTGACCCGGGGTCGGCTGGTGCACGTCGACCAGTACTACCTGCGCGCCGACACCATCGCCGCGGCGAACGCGCGCCTGATCGAGGCCCAGGCGCGGGTGCCGATCGTCTCCCACTGGGGTGAGGGCCTGCTGGCCTCGGTGGACGGGCTGCGGTTCGTAGTGCCCAAGCGGACCATCAACGCCGGTCCCTCGCCGAAGTACTACCACTTCAAACGCGGGATCACGTGGCTGAACGCGGTCAATGACCAGGTCGCCGGGATCGGGCAGATGGTCGTGCCGGGCACCCCGCGCGACTCCCTGCACATCCTGGACACCCTGCTGAACCTGGACGCCGGGGTGAAGCCGGAGATGGTCGCCACCGACAACGCCTCGTACTCCGACATGGTGTTCGGCCTGTTCTCGATGCTCGGCTACAACTTCTCGCCCCGGTTCCGGGACCTGGCCGACCAGCGGTTCTGGCGGGCGGAGATGCCCGGTGTCGAAACCGGCGGCTACGGCCCGCTGGAGCCGCTGGCCCGCAACAAGGCCAACCTGGGCAAGGTGGTCACGCACTGGCCGGACATGCTGCGGGTGGCCGGCTCCCTGGTGACCGGGCAGGTCCGCGCGTACGACCTGCTGCGGATGTTCGGCCGCGAGGGCCGCCCGACCCCGATGGGGCAGGCGTTCGCCGAGTACGGGCGGATCGCCAAGACGCTGCACCTGCTGCGCGTGGTCGACCCGGTGGACGACACCTACCGCAGGCAGATGAACCGGCAGCTGACCGTGCAGGAGTCCCGCCACAAGCTGGCCCGGGACATCTGCCACGGCAAGCGCGGGCAGATCATGCAGGCGTACCGGGAGGGCCAGGAAGACCAGCTCGGTGCGCTCGGCCTGGTCCTGAACGCCGCGGTGCTGTGGACGACCCGCTACCTGGACGCCGCCGTAGAGGAGCTGCGGGCGCTGCCCGCCGAGGAGCGGGAGTACGACGTCCTGGACGAGGATGTCGCCCGCCTGTCCCCGCTGCGTCACGCGAACCTCAACTGCCTGGGCCGCTACAGCTTCCGCGCCTCCACCCCCGTGGGCGGGGGCCTGCGGCCGCTGCGTGACCCGGACGCGGCCGGGGTGGACGAGGACGGGGAACAGTGAGCCTGCCGGCCGGGCCGCCGGTGGCTGTCAGTGCACGGGGCGGCGGCCGAGGATGGTCCAGGCGGTTTCGGTGACGGCGGCGACGGCGATGCCGAAGGCGAGGTGGGCGGCGAAGCCGCGCAGGTGGGTTACGGCCGGGTAGTCCCGGTTGGGGGCGGAGAAGCCGGCCAGTGGGGTGATGCCCTCGTCCACGATCAGCGACATCGCGGCTCCGGAGGCGAGTCCGGCCGCGACCGGTGTGAGGCCGGTGGTGCGGCGCAGCAGCGCGTACACCGGAGCCCAGCTGATGGCGAGCCCGTAATGGAACGCCGTCCCGGCCCGCTCCCGCGCCTTGTCGTCGAGGTGGATGCCGAGCAGGCCGAGGGTCTTGTCGGCGGCGATCTGAGAGGGGGAGCCGGGCCGGGCGGCGTCCTCACGCCGGCGGGTCTCGTCGGATTCGAGCTGGTAGAGCTTCATGCTCACCGGCTCCATCACCTTCGTCGCCGCGTACCCGGCGACCGGGGCGATGACGGCGTCGGTGAGCAGATCAGCAGTGGTCTTCATGGTGCTCTCCTTCCTGTCGGCCCCCTTCGGGGTGGCCGCGGGCCGCGACCACCCCTGGGGGTGCTCAGCAGCAGCCGGACGGGGAGGTGCCGGTGAGGATCTGGTGGATGAGCGGCTGTTCGATGGCGTAGGCGTCGGCGACGGGCAGCACTCGGGAGCCGGGGTGGCCGGCCAGCCAGTCCTCGGCGGCCGCGGCGCTGGTGAAGAAGTGGATCTCGTTGCAGAAGCTGGTGCGGATGGAGGCCGGAGTCTCGCAGGCGACGAGGGAGACGACCGCACCGGCTGGCTCCACGCTGGTGGGCCCGTCCGGGGGCACGGTCAGCCGCACCGGCTCCCCGGTGGCGCGGCAGGGGGAGGTCACCTGGGCGGTGTGGCCCAGGACGGCGGGGAAGACCAGGGTGTCGAGCGCGCACCAGGTGTACAGGGTGCGGCCGTCGGTCTCGTAGCGGTGCGGGGTGGGGTTGAGCGTCAGGCCGTAGCCGGTGACGCGGCCCTGAGTGTCGTACTCGGTGTCGGGCATGGCCGCGAGCGCCTGGCGGATCTCCTCACGGGTGCGGCCGGTTTCGGCGGCGAGCTGGTCGACGGTGACCGGCTCACCGGCCGCCAGCAGCGTCAGCAGGGGCCGCAGCAGAGCCAGTTCCAGGCCGGGAGCGCTGGTGAGCGAGTCGGTGAAGCGGGTGGGGAAGTCCTGGGTGTCGGTGTCCACGACCGCGTTCCTTCCTTGGGTGGATGGGTCCGATGCGTGCCGACCGTAGGGTCTGCCCCCGGGGTGAGGGTCAAGTGCGCTGCGGGTCGCCGGCCCAGCACAGGTCGCCCTCCGCCAGGTCCGCCCGGTGTTCGGCCTGGAACTTCTCGATCCGGTCCAGGATCTGCTGCTGGGCGGCGATACGCTGGCGCAGCCGTTCGCGGGAGCGGTGCAGCAGCTCGGCCAGGTGCGAACCCACCGGCCCGGGGGGGCCGTCGAGATACGCCGTGGTCGGTTCCCGGATCTCGGCGACGGTCAGGCCCAGGCCACGCAGCTCGCCGATGAACCGCACGCACCACAGCGCGTCGGCGGTGTAGAGCCGGTAGTTGGCCGGGCTGCGGCCCAGGGTGTAGATCAGCCCGAGGTCGGTGTACTCGCGCAGCGTCTTGACCGGCACCCCCGTCCGGCGGGACAGCTCGCCGACCGTCATCGGCCGCGTCCGGCTCCCACTCATGATCGATCCTTCCCGGCGGTTTCAGCTGGCGCAGCAGGACAGCTTGGTGACGTCGCGGGTGTAGGTCTGGGCGGCGAGCTTCAGGCCCTCGGCCATGGTCAGGTAGGGGCACCACAGGTCGGCCATCTGCTGCACCGTCATCTGGTTGGCCAGCGCGTAGACGGCGGTGGCGACGACGTCACCGGCGCCGTCGGCCAAGACGTGCGCGCCCAGCAGGCGGCCGGTGGAGGCGTCGGCGACGAGTTTGATCAGGCCGCGGGTGTCGCGGTTGACCAGCGCGCGCGGCACGTACTCGAGCGGCAGGACGCGGCAGTCGCAGGTGTAGCCCTGGGCGACGGCCTCGGCGTCGGTCAGGCCGGCGGAGGCGATGGCCGGGCTGGTGAAGGTGACCCTGGGCAGGTGGCGGTAGTCCACCGTGCGCCCGGCACCGTCGAACGCGTTGTCGGCGATCAGCGCGCCGTGGGCGGAGGCGACGTAGACGAACTGGGGGTGCCCGGTGACATCCCCGGCCGCCCAGATCCGCGGATTGGCCGTACGCAGATGCCCGTCGACGACGACTTCGCCCCGCTCGCCGGTCCCCACTCCAACCGCGTCCAGGCCGAGTCCGTCGGTGACCGGACGGCGGCCGGTGGCCACCAGCAGCTCGTCGGCGCGCAGCTGAACCTCGCGGCCGTCGCCGGTGCGGGCGGTCGCCACGACCTCGCCCGAGTCACGGCGCACCGCGGTCAGGCGGGTGTGGGTGTGGACGGTGATGCCCTCGTCCGCGAAGACGTCCTGCAGGGCGGCGGAGATCTCGGGTTCCTCACCGGAGGTCAGACGACTGCGGGCCACCACGGTGACCTTGGCGCCCAGGCGGGCGAACAGCTGAGCCTGCTCCAGCCCGACATACCCGGCACCCAGGACCAACAGGCTCTTAGGCAGTACGTCCAGGTCCATGGCGGTGGTGGAGGTCAGGTAACCGGCCTCCTCCAGGCCGTCCACGGGCGGCGCCCACGGAGCGGATCCGGTCGCGATCAAGTAGTGCGCGGCCTCGATCCGGCGGCTGCCGCCGCCGACAAGCGCCACGTCCAGGGCGGGGCTGTCCGGGCTGCCGGTGAAGCGAGCGGTGCCCTCAAGGATGTCCCAGCCGTACTCGGCGGCCAGGTCCGTGTACTTCTCCGCCCGCATCTCCTGGACCAGCTTGTCCTTGCCGTCGATCAGCGCGTCGAAGTCAACCGGCCCTGCCTCGGTCCGGATGCCGGGGAAACGCTGCCCCTCCAGCGCGCTGCGGCGGGCCTCGGCGGCGGCCAGCAGCGCTTTGGACGGCACACAGCCGGTGTTCACGCACGTCCCGCCGGTCGTGCCGCGCTCGACCATCACCACCGAGCGGCCCTTGCGACGGGCGGCGATCGCGGCGGCGAACGCCCCGCCGCCGGAGCCGATGACCGCCAGGTCGTAGCCGTTGTGCGCTGCGTTCACCGCAGCACCTCCTCGCGTCCCGGGTCCCGTGTGACCGGGACCGCTTCTATGCGCCTTGCCGAATAGCTCACCACGACCATACTATGCGGCCAGGCGAATAATTCCAGTTGTGGAGGCCCGCATGTCCGACCGCGTCACTGCCCCCGCCCCTTCCACTCAGGAGGGCCCGCAGGAGATGCCGTGTACCCATCTGGACACGGTGGCGAAGTTCTTCCGCGCCCTGTCGGACCCCACCCGGCTGAAGCTGCTGGAGTACATCCTTCGCGGCGAGCGGACCTCCGCCGACTGCGTCGCCTACGCCGGCATCTCCCAGCCCCGCGTCTCGGTGCACCTGTCCTGCCTCACCGACTGCGGCTACGTCACCGCTCGCCGCGACGGCAAGAAGCTGCGCTACTCCGTCGGCGACCCGCGCGTGGCCGACCTGATCATCCTGGCCCGCTCGCTGGCCGCGGACAACGCCGCCGCCCTGTCCTGCTGCACCCGCATCCCCGACAGCCAGGACTGACCCAGCAAGGAGCACCACCGCCATGCCCGCCACCCACCGGCCCCCACGCCGGAACAACTCCGAGCCCTCCGGCGCCGGCCTGGCCGGCGCCGGGATCGGCGCCGCCCTGCTGATGATCGCCTGCTGCGCCGGGCCCGCCCTCATCGCCGCCGGCGCCCTCGGCGCGGTCGGCGGCATCCTCGGCAACCCCTGGGTGATCGCCGCCGCGGTCCTCGCCCTGGCCGCCGCCGTGACCGCCGTCATCCGCCACCGCGCACGGCGCAGTGCCTGCTGCCCGCCCACCACGCGCTCCGCCGACCGGGACCGCTCGCCCACCCCGGCTGACCAGAAAGGCCCCCGCTCCCGATGACCATGTTCCCGCCCCGCCGCCGCACCCTCCTCGCCCTGGCCACCACTGCCGCCCTCGCGGCCGGCGCCACCGCCTGCGGCACCGGGACCACCCCGGCCAAGACCACCGCCGCAGGCGGCACCGCCAAGGGGTCGGTGTCCAAGGACGGCACCGAGGTGACCACGATCAGCGACGAGAAGATCCAGGTGCCGGGCGAGAAGCCGACCGCGGTGTTCTTCTTCTCCGTCGGCTGCGGCGAATGCTCCGAAGGAGCCAAGTCCCTGGCCAAGGCCGGCAAGGAGCTGAACGGCAAGGCGAACGTCCTCGCGGTGGACATGGACCCGGGCGAATCACCCCAGCTCATCCGGCAGTTCCTCGACTACATCAAGGCACCCCAACTGCCCGCGGTCATCGACAAGAACGCCACGCTCTCCCAGCGGTACCAGGTCGCCGCGCTGTCCACGCTGATCGTCGTCGACCCGGCCGGCAAGGTCACCTACCGGGCCACCGACCCCGGCCCCGAGGCGATCCAGGCCGCCCTGGAGAAGGCGGGCGCCAAGTGAACGGCCTGCTCACCCTCGCGTTCGCCGCCGGGATGATCGCACCGGTCAACCCCTGCGGGTTCGCCCTGCTGCCCGCCTGGATCACCTCTGCCCTCGGCGACACCGACACCTCACCGCTGCCCGTGCGCCTCGGCCGCGCGCTGCGCTCCGGTGTCGCGCTGACCCTCGGCTTCGCCGGAACGCTCGCCGCCGCCGGGCTCGTCGTCAGCGCCGGAGCCCGCGCCCTCATCTCCGCCGCCCCCTGGCTCGGGCTGGCCACCGGCGTCATCCTGCTGCTGCTCGGCCTGGCCGGGCTGACCGGCCGGACCCTGACCCTCCGGCTGCCCGCCTCCGGTGGCCGGGCGGCCGAAGGCCCGCCCACCGCCCGCCGCATGGCCGTCTTCGGAATCGGCTACGCCGCCGCGTCCCTGTCCTGCACCTTCGGCGTGCTCCTCGCCGTCATCGCCCAGGCCCAGGCCACCGCCAGCTACGCCGGTCTCCTGCTGCTCTTCGCCGTGTACGCCGCCGGATCCGCCACCGTCCTGCTGCTCATCTCCCTGACCACCGCGGCCGCGGGGTCCGCCCTCACCCGGAAGGTCACCGCGCTGGCCCGCTACGGCCCTCGCGTCACCGCCGCCGTCCTGGTCCTGACCGGCGCGTATCTGACCTGGTACTGGTGGACCCCCGCCACCGCCGGCAGCACCTCCATGAGCACCACCTCGGGCGCTCTGGCCGGTTTCTCCGCCACCGCCTCCGTCTTCATCCAGGCCCACACCACCATCCTGGCCACCCTGGCCGCCCTCGCGGTGCTGGCCGTGATCACCGCCTACTGGCGCCACCACCGGCGCGTCCCCGCACCCCGACAACCCGCCTCCGGCTGCTGCACGGCGAACGACGACACCGCCCCCGCCGCTGCGCCCGCCGGCCGCCCGGGCGAAGAACCCTGCTGCACCCTCCCGGCTGCGGCCCGGCAAACAGCAGGCCAGGCTGAACACCGGACCCGGCACTGACCCACCCGCCGGCGGGAAGCCGCCACCGTACGGACCACAGCCCAGACCCGGGCCGGGCGCCCGGATCGGAGGAGGATCATGAGCGAGCACTTCGACGCCATTGTGATCGGCATGGGGCCGGGCGGGGAGGTAGCCGCCTCACGGCTACTGGCCGCAGACCGGCGCGTCGCCGTCATCGAACAGGAACTGATCGGCGGAGAGTGCGCCTACTGGGCCTGCATCCCCTCCAAGACCCTGCTCCGCCCCACCGAGGCACGCGCGGAAGCCACCCACACCGCCGGTCTCGAGCGGCCCGCCCTCAACTGGCCGCAGGTACGCGACTACCGCGACTACATGATCCGCCACCTGGACGATTCCGCCCAGGCCGACGGCTACCGCAAGCAGGGCGCCACGGTCATCAAGGGCACCGCCCGCCTGACCGGCCCCGGCCACGTCGACGTCGACGGCCGGCAGCTCACTGCCGAACACATCATCCTTGCCACCGGCTCCGAAGCCACCCGGCCCCCCATCGAGGGCCTGGAGACGGTACCGGTGTGGACCAACCGGGAGGCCACCACCCTTACCGACATACCCCAGCGCGCCCTGATCATCGGCGGCAGCGCGGTGGCCGCCGAACTCGGCCAGTTCCTCGCCCGCATGGGTACCCAGGTCACCGTCGTCCAGCGCGGCCCGCTGCTGCTGGGCCGCGAAGAGCCCCGCCTGGGCGAGATCGCCGCCGAGCACCTGGCTGCGGACGGCATCGACATCCGCCTGAACACCCAGGCCCGCGCCGCCCGCCGCGACGGCACGGACACGGTCGTCGAACTCGACGACAACACCACCGTGCGCACCGACGTCATCGTCCTCGGCGCCGGCCGCACCCCCCGAACCCGCGGACTCGGCCTGGAAAATGCCGGTGTTCAGACCGGCTCCCGCGGTGAACTCGCCGTCGATGCACACGGCCGCCTGACCGATGGACTGTGGGCGCTCGGCGACGTCACCGGCGTAGCGATGTTCACCCACGTCGCCAAGTACCAGGCCCGCATCGTCACCGACGCCATCCTCGGCACCCCTCGCCCCGCCGACTACACCGCAGTCCCCCGCGTCATCTTCACCGAACCCGAGATCGCCGCCGTCGGCCTCACCACCGAACAGGCCCGCCACCAAGAAATCGACACCGCCACCACCGAACTCGCCCTCGCCGACGCCATCGCCCGCCCCTGGACCTACCAGAAAGACCCCTCCGGCACCCTCGGGCTGATCGCCGACCGCAACCGCCGCACCCTCATCGGCGCCTGGGCCATCGCACCCCAGGCCGGCGAATGGATCCACACCGCAGCCCTGGCCATCCGCCACCGCCTGCCCCTGGAGGCCCTCACCGAGTCCATCGCGCAGTTCCCCACCTACAACGAGGCGTACGCCCAAGCCGCCGAACGCCTCACCCGTGACCTCGCCCGATAGCGAGACGGCCCGCGCTCGGCTTGGGCAGCCGGCGCAGGATCACCCTGGGGGTCTCTCATAAATGAACAGTTGCGAGAGTTCTGCGAGAGGCCCGAAGTGGATCACGTTTCCGCAGGTCGCCGTTCGCAGAAGTCCTCTCAGAACCCGCACGTTGTGCGAGACAGTTCTGACAGACTTCCGGGGTGGATCTGACGCCCGATCAAGCCGCAAACGCGGTAGAACGAAACGACTGTCCGAAGTGTGAAGCCCCGGCGGGCAGCGCCTGCCGCACCCGCGGCGGGAAGACCGCGACGAAGTACCACACCGCCCGCTTCATCCTCGTGCCCGCGCTCCGCGAGGAACTCGACGTCCTCGTGCCCGAGGACCGCGGCCCGGGACGGCCGTGGAAGCCCGGTCCGCCCGCCGAGGCTCTGCCGGCCGCCGCGGCGGCCAAGCCGATCCGGATCGGGTACGCGCGCTGCTCGACCGCGCAGCAGGAGTTGCAGAGCCAGCTGGATGCGCTCGAACCGGTCTGCAAGCGGATCTTCTCCGAGAAGATCAGCACGCGCGTGAAGACGCGGCCAAAGCTGGAGGCGGCGCTGAAGCTGGCGTACGACATCAAGGAGGCCGCCCCCGACCAGGAGGTCATCCTCACCGTCCACGAGCTCAAGCGCCTGGCCCGCAACGCCGCCGAGCTGATGACCCTGTCCAACCAGCTCCAGAAGGCCGGCGTCCAGCTCGAACTCCTCACCGGCCCCCTCACCGGCATCTACGACCCCAACGGCATGGGCGCGATGTTCTTCGCCGTGCTCGCCGTCGCCGCCCAGCTCGACCGCAACTACATCCGGGAGAAGACCCTGGAGGGCCAGGTCGCCGCCGCGACCAAGGGCAACCACGGCGGACGGCCGAAGGTCATCGACGACGACATGCTGCTGTTCGCCCGCGCGCTCAAGGACAGGGGCGTACCCGTCCCCGAGATCGCCAAGAAGCTGACCATCAAGACCGGGAAGAACGCCGGACAGCACCCCTCCGTCGCCTCCGTCTACCGCGCGCTCGCCGACGCCGAGGAGACCGGCGCCCCGGCCGGGCCGGAGATCATCGCCCCGCGCCGCCCGATGCGGGTGGACCTCACCGGCCCCGGCAGCGGCACCGACCCCGAGCTGATGGAACGGCTCACCCGGCAGGTCCTCGAAGGCGACGGCGTGCTGGACACGCTCGTTGAACAGAGCGAGGAACAGACGGACGACGTCGTGGCGGCGCTGCTGGCGCAGGCCCGACGCGAAGGGGAGGACGCGTGATCCGCACGCCGCACCGTACGAAGGGGCCCGGTGTGCTCGGAGCCGAAGGCCCGGGCCGCATCGGGCCGTTCGGCCGCTGGCCCGACGACCGCGAGGACGAGGACCAGGGCGAGCCCGACGAGGAACGTCCGGCCGGAAACCGGCGGTAGGCCGCCCGGCGACCGGGACAAGATCCATCTCAGTGTCGGCGGCCGTACGCCGCCGGCCACACCACCACCAGGGGGGAACGAAGACCATGGGCAAGACGACCAAGAAGGCCCGGCAGGCGCCGCCGCTGTCCGCCGACCGGGTCCGCACCGGCTGGCAGGGCCCGGCCGGCACCCGCATCCGCCTGGCCCGCGGCCAGGACGTCGAGGCGGCGAACGCGCTGATGGCCACCACCGGCGACGGCGTCAGGGTCATCCCGGTCCTGCGGGCCGCCATCGAGGACGGCTCGGCGGCGGCATGAAGGCGTACCACGACGCCGCCGCCCACACCTTCACCGATCGGCCCATGAACGAGGCCCTGACCACCGTCTCCATGACGCTGGTCGCCACCGACGAGACCGACCGCACGATCGGCGTGCTCTCCGCCACCGCCCCCGGAACGCTCATCGACATGGCCATGAACAACGGCTTCACCGCCGAGAAGGCCATGGCCCTGAGCCTGTTCGTCGCCAAGATCCACGGGCTGGCCGTTGCCGAACAGGCCCGCGGCCAGGGCATCGCCGCCGCGCTGCTCAAGCGGACCTGGCAGGTCCACCAGCAGCTCGGTTACAGGCTGCTGTACGGCTCGTACGAGACCGATCGCGACCTGGCCGCCTTCTATACCCGCGCCGGCGCGTACGACGCGATCCGCGCCGCCGTGATCCGCCTGATCCGCTCGCGGGAGATCCGCTCCGACTCCTCCGCCGGCCCCGTCTACTTCGTCCTGTACGACGTGGAGAGCGAACCCCGGGCCCGCGAACTGGCCGCCGCCCTGCACGCCGCCCTCTACGGCGACCTCGAACCCCTCGCCCGCGCCGTGCCCGAAGCATCCTGACGCGCCGCTACCGGAGGCCGTACCGGACCCCGAGGCAGCGAGGCCGGAGCGGGCGGGCCCGGGTGAGATCACCAGCTCCGGCTCCACACCAACGCCTCTGGGACGCCAGGAAGCCGCAGCTCCGGACCATGATCAATCTCACCGATAACCGCTGTACCGATGTTCCCCGGACTAGGACGGACCCCACCCGGGCGCGTGATGCTGGAAGCGTGGCCCGTATCCGCTTCTGCGCCTCCTGCGGTGCCCGGCTGCCGAGAAAGGCTTCACCGCGACGCCGGTACTGCGATGACGTGTGCCGAGCCCAGGCGTACAGGGACCGGCGGACCAGCGATCGGATCATGGGCCTCGCCCTGATGCTCGGCGAGGCAGAGTGGACCGGTGACGAGGGCATGATCCAGCTGCTGACCTGCCCGGAGTGCGGGCGAATCACCTTCGCCGGCGCCAGCCGCCGCCAGGACACCGTCTACTGCTCAGGACGCTGTCGATCAAGAGCCTGGCGCCGTCGTGAGGCCCGCCGCGCTCGCATGCGAGCGTGACGTCCAGCCGTCACAAATCGGCGCTCTACCAGCGAGTATGACGTCTCCACGTCACGCTACTGGGGCCGCCGACCGGACAAGATCATCCCTTAGCGCCAACCGCTGTTCCATTGTTCCCCGAGGCCGTTCTCCTTCCAGCCCGAGCTGGACCCGCGCAAGGTCAAGGACCTCGCCACCCTCTCCTTCGTCGACGCCAAGGCCAACGCCGCCCTGCTGGGGCCGCCCGGGGTCGGCAAGACCCACATCGCCGTCGCCCTCGCGGTCGCGGCCTGCCGGGCCGGCTACTCGATCTACTTCACCAGCCTCGACGACATGGTCCGTAACCTCAAGGCCGCGGAAACGGCCGGACGGCTGGTCAACAAGCTCGGCACCTACCTGCGGCCCAGCGTCCTGGTGGTTGATGAGGTCGGCTACCAGCCCCTCGAACGCGCCGAGGCGAACCTGGTCTTCCAGGTCATCTCCAAGCGCTACGAGAAGGGCTCGATCATCCTGACCTCGAACAAGACCTTCAGCGAATGGGGGCAGGTGTTCGGTGATGAGGTCCTCGCGACCGCCATCCTCGACCGGCTCCTGCATCACTGCGAAGTGATCGCCATTAACGGCCCCAGCTACCGGCTGAAGAATCGCCTCAAGGCCATCGAGCGGGAGACCGAAGTGGCCTGACAGCTGGGGACGTTCGTCTGTACGCAACTGGGGAGAGAAGTCCGTACGCCGACACCCGCCCCAGTGTTGGAGGGGTTGCTGGACCACCTCGCCGATGGCGACGGCTGGGACACGCCCATCGGTGCCGCGGTGGACGAGAAAATGGTCGCCGCGGCCACGCAGCCCCTCTCCGACGCCGGATGGAAGCACACCGTGGACGGGCGATGGATCCGCTGGACGTCCCCCGCCGGGGACGCGGGCGTCCAATTCGACGCCTTCACCGCCCAGCACCCGAGCCAGAATCTGGCCACCTGGACCGTCTGGGCCGGCCCCGGTCCTGACCGACCCACCTGGACCATCACCGCCTCCCCGCACACCCCGAGTTCTCTACTGGCCGATCTCTCAGAGACCCTCGCCACCGAGACCGGCACGCGCCAGGTTCAGCCCGCGGGCCACGAGCACAGGACCCGCCTCGCTACCAGTCCGCCAGCCGCTCCGGCGGTCGCAGCCGGCCCAGCCGCCAGCCGTTCACGCTGATCATTAGCGCACACGAGCGGGGCAACATAGCGCGGGATCGCCGGTTGGCCAAACCGGCGATCCCGCGCACCATTGATAGTCCACCGCCACGCCCTGCCCACACGTCGAGAGGCTCCACCTACGACCGCAGACACGTCACGAAGCGCAGCCCGCCGAGAAGCAGGCAGCGGCATCCGATCACGCCGCCGCGTAGCTTGCCCGGAACAGATCCTGCGCCCGCTCCACGTCCCTCGGCGTACGGAGCTGCACCTCCAGATCACCCGTCCCATGGTGACCGAGACCCGACACGTCCCGGGTGAAGCCCGGAACCAGATCGACGTCCTTAGGGTCGACCTTCAGGTAGACCAGCAGCTTGCTCCGCTGCGGCGGGCACAGGCAGGCGAAATTCCGCAGCCGCTGATACGCCCGGTACTGCTTACGCTCAACCCGGTTCACACCGTCCCCGAGCCCGAGCAGGACCTCGTCGACCGCGCCCGCCAACTCCACCATCGACGCGCCCTGGATGTCGGACGCCGCGCGGGCAACCGCCTGGCGCCGCACTCGTCGGCCCACCTGCATGCCGCCGCTCACGGAGGCCACCGTCTCAAGCCCGAGCAGGTCACTGCCGAAGAGTCGGTAGCGGACCAGGTCGATCGAGCGCCGGTGCTCGCGCACGGCATGCACGTCGTAGTGGGTGAAGTCGCCAGCGATGCAGATCAGGCGTGGACCGCTCCACAGGACCTGGGACGCGGCCGTCACCCCGAGCCGGTCGCGGACCAGGTGCTCGAACTCGGCACGGTGGTCCATCAGCCACGCCAGGTAGAAGAGACCCTGGTTGATGACGCCGGCATCGACGCCGCGCTTGTACTCGACGATGACCGGCGATCCGTTCTCGTCCAGCCCGAGCGAGTCGATTCGGCCCCCGTGGACCGGCCCGGTGCCGTACTCGCTCGCCAGGAAACGGACGCCCAGCAGCGTCTCCATGTGCGCCTCGACGAGGCCCTGCACATCTGCCTCGACCTCAGCAAGACGCGGCGTGACCTCGGTCATACCGCCATTCGTCGTATCCGTGCGGAACAGTTTCAGGCCCGACACCTTCCCCTCCTCGGCTCGGAGATCACCAACGCCGAGCCGGGGCGGGATTGTTTCCGCGAGGGGCTTCGGGAGTGTGAAGATGGCGTGAGAAGCTACCGGCGGGCCGCCGCGAGGAACCCGTCGTCCCACGGCCCCCAGGGATCGCCCAGACCCCACATACGTCCCACAAGATCGCGGGGCGAGCAGCCGAAAGACTGCGTTTTCGCAGGCCAGCCCCCGCAGTTCAGTGGATAGAACACTGCCTTCTAAGCGCCTGCTCCGTCTCAGGCACAGGCAGCCGACCCTTCGGGGCCACCTACCTCAAGACGGTGTCAAGTCGCCCCAACCTCAACGCTGATGGATCCGCTTTCCGCGAGCCCGTGAGTCGCCTGCTTGGCTCTGGTCAGTGCCACATATAGCGTGCGATGATCTTCCCTGTTCTGGACGAGTCCTGCTGCCAGAGTTTCGCGCTCTGAGTTGGTCAAGAGAACGCCAACCTTTGTCCACTCGCGGCCCTTGGCCTGGTGAGCCGTGAGACCAGGGATCAGCCGATTCCCATCGGCATGCAGACGGGCACGGAGGTTCTCCAGACGTGCCGTGTGGTGACGATTTCTCTTCTTCGGGAGTTTTCGCCGAGTCTCCGCCCCGACGACCTCATTGAGGTCTGACCAGATCTCCGCGATTCCGGCCGACCCAGCCAAATCAGTGATGAACTGCTGCAAGTTGGGCCTCAAGCGCTCCAATGCTTCAGCGTCAATACCAAGCGCGATGAGTGCCTCTTTGTGGAATGTGGCGTCGACTCCGAATTTTTGCTTCGTCACTTCGCTGAGCAGGAGCGTGCAAGCTGCTTCGTGCACTTGTCCCGTGGCGGATCCGTACGCCAGCGGGAGGACGTGGGGTCCGGAGGTCCACAGAGTCTTCCACTGCAACGACAACACGACGTCCATGTCCTCCGCTCGCCCCCGCGGAAGGATCACTCCATGGCCGGCCCGCAGCTCATCCGCCAGGCGCTTCTGCCCGTCAGTTGTCCAGCGGAAGGACCTTCGCAGCGGGCGCTGGACGAACTGGGCATCGCGTACCAGCTCCGGTACGAGATCGGGTCGAGCTCCGCGAAAGCCGTAGAGGGCCTGCCACGGATCACCGACGACGGTGACTTCGAGCCCGGCGTCCACCGCGAGCCGTACGAGGGAGAGATCGAAGGCATTCGCGTCGAAAATTTCGTCGACGATCAGTGCGCCTGCGGTATTCGCGAGACGGGCCAAGACCGCGTCGCGAGCGCCTTGAAGTGCTAGCGCCGCTTCGAGGAGAGTGCGAGCGTCCTGGTGGGTGCAGAAGCCTTCGGCCAGAGCCGCGGCGACGTCCTGTCTGCTGGGTCTGTTCGCTTGGGTACTCCGTCGCAGGGTTTGGACCACGACCTGATTGCCGTACAGTGCCACGACTGGTTCTATGCGCGACCACTTGGTGGGCAGCTGCACTGGCCAAGAGTCGATGACGGTGAGACTGCGGTGTCCGCTTGGCCAGCAGATGTGTCCCGTATCCAGCAAGTAACCGAGCAGGTCACAGACGACGGTGTCCAGCGTGACAATGCGGTGCGGCCAAGCAAGTACATCCGGGCCCCACTGACGGAGCACACGGTCACGTAGCTCAGCGGTGGCGGAGCGGGTGAAGCTCACGGCCAGCACGGCACGCTGGTCGCCACCGTGAAAGCGCTGGATGCCGAAGCGTTGTGCGGCCACGGCGGTCTTTCCTGAACCCGGCGCTGCTTCGATGTAGACGCGGCGGTGCGGTGTTCCGGCCGCGACCAGTTGTTCACCGGTGAGTCCGCCGGCGATGTCATTCCGTGTCCTCACCGAATTCCTCCCACGGGTCCGCCGTCGCAGGTTCGGTTGCCCACACGTCGGTGTTCCATGGGTTGGTTGCCCACGGATCACTAGGAGCAGGGCCAGAAGGAGTGGCTGGCCAAGTTCCAACTGGCGGAAGATCGGACGATGGAACGGCACTGGGGCTGAAAGAGAAGGGTTCAGTAGCCGTGGGCCAGATTTGCGTCGGTGTCTGTGATTTCGGTGCCTGCTGTTCCTGGGGTTCGTTCTCCGATTCCGCCACGGGCTGCGGGTAGAGGAAGTCGAAGAGCTTCACCAGATGGTCCGGAACATGGATGGACTCGTCACGTTCGATGGCGTCGGCGAGGCGAACGGCGAGGGCATCCGCGAACGCGCCCTTGTCCTTCGCATGGGGACCCGCCGGTGTATCCGGGGCGCCCCCCTTGCCCTTGCGTGCACTCTTGAACAAGTCGTAAACAACCCGATCGGTGACCGGTTCGGTGAGCGGTTCCGCTCTGATGTCAGCCAGGGCTAGCTTTATGAGACGCTCATTGCCCTCCGTGATGGACGGCTCCAGCGTCGGGTGGCTGATGAAGGCTTGTACGACCTCTGAGTCGTGGTCATCCAGCCATTCCGGATCGATTGGCTGCTCATCAAATGGCTTGTCACTGTCGCGCAGTACGGCCAATCGCGTGCAAATCTCGGCCCCCTTTGTGGCCAGGAAGCGGGAGGTCCACGGACCGACTTTGTTCCCGGTGTAGACGATGCTGAGAGCATCGATGAAGGCGTGCTTCGCCGGGTCCTGTCCGGCCCATGCCCTGCCGAAGTCACGGATGATGGCGGCTTCGGTCACACCTTCGACCACCACGAGTCGCTCGGCGAACAACGCGGCAGACCGACTGGCATCCATGTGGAGACGGGCCATACGCAGCGTCTCGGCACGCTTGATCATGGGGATCTTGGTGATCGGACGGCAGACTCTGCTGCCGTCCGCAGCGCGCCGCAACACCACGAGTTGTTCCGGATCACAAGAGGTGATGACGTCCGTCGCATGGCTGGACAGCACCACTTGCAGTTCCGGACGCTGCCGTACGGCCTTGCGCAGATAGCGGACGAGCGCGTGCTGCAGCTGAGGGTGAAGGTGGGCCTCGGGCTCCTCGATGATCACTGTGGCGTGAAAGGGGGTGCTCGGAAAGAACGAATCAGCCTCGGACTCGGCTTCCGCCGCAGCCTGCTCCAGGCGTTCCCGGGCCATGCGCTGCTCGTCTTCGTCCGTCATTTCTCCAGGAGCCTCGCCACGGTGGGGCGACTCCTCCGTTGCCGGGGCACGGCGAGTGGAGTCAGGTATCGCGGCAAGAGTCACCGCGATGTGGAGCAGATTGACGTACCCGAGGCCCGAGACTTCCAGCGGCCGGGCCGCGGCCCGGCCTTCTATGACGGCCAGCATCAGCTCAAGGACGCGCGCAAGGTAGGAGTCGTCTATGACTTGGCCCCGCACGTAAGGCCACTGGCGCTGCACTCCTCCGGACAGGGAGGCCAGGTGATTGCCGATGCGTTCTTCGACTGCTGCGATGAGTCCGTCCTTGGCCAAGTTCTCCAGCAGGCGGGACGCTTTAACGCGCAGCGGCACGAGGCTGCGGCTGCCGTCAAGTCGCTGCTGCTCCGCTCTCAGCAACTCGATGAGGATGCGGGTCTCGCGACGGGCCAGCTCGTCCAGCGGATGCCGCCACGCCGGCAAGTAGATGAACTTGAAAGGGTCCGTGCCCAGTGCCGTGTCATGTACTCGGTTGCGGTCCACCCTGGCGCGGACTGTTCCCAGATTGCGCTGAAACTCCGTGAACCATTTCTGCGCGACACCGTCCGAAGTATGACGCCAGGATTGCTGGATCTGCTGACCCAGAGGTCCTTCGGATGCGGTGCCCTGCTCAAGGCTGTACTGCACCTCTACGCCGGGGCTGCCATCAGCTCCGAGAACCGCAGTCCCCAGGCGGGGCAGGTGTGGGAAGCGGCTGGTGTGGGCCAGGTACAAAGCATCCATGACTGTCGTCTTGCCCGCGCCGTTCGCACCGATCAGGACGCTGAAGCGTCCCGGCAGCTCACACTCGATCGCCCCCTCCGCACTCGCGCGCAACCCGGAAACGCTCACACGGCTCAGAAACAACGCAGCCCCCTTGACGCCCCAATCGCATCTGACTGCTCCATCATCCCCTCGGGCACTGACAACGGCATGCCCCCATGTCCGCTGGCCGCCCAGCCACGCACACCATGACCGCTGCCAAACGCGGACAGGGCGATCGGGTCACGCCTGGGTGTCGGGTGCGCCTCAGCGGTCCTCCACGATGAAACAGGCCCGTTCGTAGAGCTCGTCGAACGTGATGACTTCGACGTCCTGGATAGATCGCCTGTACTGCTCGAAGGAGGTGATCTTCTCCGGGTTCGCTGTGCCTCCGTCGGTGAACTCGCTGAGGATTCCGATCACCACCACCTGTCGGGGGCGCACAGTGGAGACTTCGGTATCAGTCGGGGAGCCATCGTCCCGGTAGTGCCTATGCAGTTCGCCGCTGACTAGTCGTCGGGCCTTGTCGGCGGTCTTCTGCACCTGCGCCACGGCGCCGACCACGTCCTTGGAGACCTGGTACACGTCTGGAAGCCGGTACGGCGCGCCAGCCAGCAGAGATGTCCGGTGGGTCTTGATCTCGCAAAACAGCAGGCTGCTGATGAAGCCCTTGGAACGCATGACGGCGTCGCTGCGCTTTCCCGCCCCCGTGAAGATGTTGGCGCCAGTGGTGATGCGCTCCAGCTTGCCGTCGTCGATGGGGCCACAAGCGACGAGGGTGAGGCCGTAACCGAAGATCCACGGATTCTCCTCGAAGAAGCCCTGCCAGACCGCTTCCGGCCCGGCCACCCGGCCGCGCTCCCGTTCGAAGAACTCCGGGTCGTTCAACAACTGTCTGAACCGCTGGAGTTGCGACTTGCGGTTGCTGATCAGCCGGATGTCCTCTTCCGTGAGGGCACCGCCGACAGCGGTCTTGACAGCTTCGAGGAGCGTGGTGCGGTCCTGGTCGGCCAGGAGCCGAGCCAACTCGGCTTCGTCGTCACGGACCAGTCGGAGGCTGCTTCCGGGGAGGTCCAGCCCGACGCAGTCCTGGAGGAAGCTGATGACCTTCCAGAAGTTCTCGTGGACATCGCTGGTGTCGACAAGCGCCTTAACGATCTGAGAGGCGTCAGTGTGAGGAATCGCCTCCGTGGCCGGCGTCTTCGAAGCCTTGGTCTTGTCCTTCTTCCACAGCTTGACCCTGGGCGAAAGGACGCCGTCCTTGTTGATGAGGGTGACATGGCACAGGGTGGCCACCTGCGGCCGGTCGTCGAGGAGGAATTCGGTGATCAGACGGCCTCGGCCCGTGTCGTAGAAGTAGGGAAATCCGGTGCCGCGGATCTCAAGGTCCGAGAAGTCCTGCCGCATGACGTCGAACTCTGGTGCCAGCAGACCGATGCGGAAACCCCGAACGATGGGCGGATCAGCCTCAGCTGTCTGGTTCCTCCAGTCCGGTGGGACGGCCGGCAGGTTCCGTAGGTCGCCTTCGACCACGAGGGACTGCACATCTTGGCGCTGGAGCCGGATGAGCACGGGTTGCAGACGCTGCCAGATCGCGTTGGTGACCGCCGTTGTGAACGAGGGCAGCAGCACACGATCCACGGTCAGGACAGCCTCGTACGTATCGGCCGTCCATCCGTCGCCGGGCATGGGGTGGTAAAGGCCGCCGTCACGGCGCAGCGTCAGGGCGGTCGCGCGGAGCAGGTCGCGGGCCACTTCCTCGCCATCGCGGTCGAGGAGGCAGTAGGTCTGCCCTAGAACGAGGTCGAGTTTGCTGGTGTCGTCGTCGGCGAGCGGCAGCGAGACCATGGGGCCAGTAGGCTCCGCGGGAACCGCCTTGTAGATCGGTCGGCTCGACAGGAACTCGAAGGCGCGGAAGGTCCAGCCGTCCGGCCCGAGGATGCGGTTCAGTTCCTCGACTCGTCGGGATGACTGGTCGACATCGGGCTGTACCTCTGGATGAACGAGGCGAGCCAGAAAGGCAAGAAGTACCTCATCGGGGCCATCGAGGAGTTGGAAGCGTGGGTCCTCGAAGACCCAGTCGTCGGGCAAGTCCAATGGATTGTTGACCCGGTGCTGGACTATGTCGCGACGCGCCGTCTTGTACCGGGAGTCCCTCGACGCCAGCTTGTCCAGGTCGTACAGGCCCTCCAGGAAGTCGATCTCGTCGAGCCGTCCCCACCAGGGGCCGCCCTCGCCGCGCAGGTAGTCAAAGATGTCGCGTCGCGTCACCGCCGTGATTCTCGGCGTGCTACGCGGAGCCAGCGAGGGGTCAGACTGAGTCATGCACCCAGGATGGACGTACGCTGGCTCACCAGGCGGACTATTGGCGACTCTTAGGTCCCTTGGCCGCAGCAGGTGACGTCGCCATCCAGCGCTCACGTGACGGGCTCAGTCCGACGCGCCAAGCCATCGCAGTCCAGGGGACGCTGACGGCGAAGACGGCACCGTGTCCGTAAGCCCCAGCTAGACATGCGCTCCTGGCCGAGGGAACTCTCTCTCACCTCGCGGCTGACGCTCGCCCGAACCAGCATGTGACACGCCACACTGATCTGGCTGGCCTGCAGGGTAACTGGCCCGCCAGCCGAGGTGCGAGATACGGGCGCGTCAGGTCTGCTCCAGCAGTTGTGCGCTGATCCGGCCCCAGCTCGGTCGAGGGCCGTCGACCGGGCGTACGGCTGTGAGCCGGCGGCCGTCAAGAAACGTATCGAGCCGCTCACCCGTCAGGGTGGCCAGCCGCTCGCGTTGAGCACGGCGGTTCATCTCTACCCGCTCGCCCAGAACTCCGAGCAGTACCTCGTAACGCGCCTCGCCGAGGACGTCGGCGCTGATCCACCGTCCTCGGACCGGTACACCGGCGAGCGTGCCAAGTTGGTGCTCCTCGCGACTAAAGGCCCGGTCCATCGCCTCCTCGGCCTCCGGTCCCACCCGGCTGATCGCCGCCCGACTGGCAGCCCCCTCACCGCTGAACTCCAGGCGCGGAAGGTCAACCATGAGGCCCCCCTCCGGTGCCGGGCTCACCACACGTCGGGGGTCGGGCCGGGGAACACGGAAGTGCCAGGGCTTCGCGTCTCCTGGCAGGTCGATCCATCCGGTCTTAAGACCCGCCAGGGCGGCGGAGCTGTCGGGCAGGAAGATATCGACGTAGACACCCCCCGCGCCGAGCCAGACCCAGCTCATGAAATAGGCATGATCGCCGTGGTCAACGGACCACTGCGCGAGCTTCTCCAATCGCTTCCTCTGCTCAGGGGTGCCCTCGCCCTCCGGGAACATCTTCTTGGCGCGCCGTCGCCGCCCCCGCGCCTCTCCGGCAACCGGCCCTGCGGCCAGGTCGTACAGCAGATCTGGCCGCACACCCGTCTTCGCGTATACCCCGGAGAGTTTGCCCGGCAGCACGTCGAAGCTGCTCACTCCGCTGGCCTCGGGCTTCCAGTCGAACAGTGCCTCGCTAGCGGCGGTCATCACGCCGAGACCGGTGCACTCGCTGACGAAGCGCTGGATGTGGCCGGCGCTGGAGTCGAGGGCGGAGCACTCGACTCCGAGCGGCCCTTTGCCCTGGCCGCCGATGATGTAGCTGAGGAGAAGGCTGATCTCGTAATCGCGCACGCGCTGGTCGACGGTCTTGCGCAGGTCACAGGCCAGGGCGTTGATGTTGACCATGGCGGCCAAGGAGACCGGCAACGGGCCCTGCCCGATCTCGACGGCCCGGACAGCCTCCGCGCCGGCCTGTCCCTTCTCGATCGTGAAGCGCCACACCCGGGCGCGCACCGTGCTCATAGGAGAAGCCTAAGATCACCAATGCGTCAATTCGTGCGTCCGCACGTAGGTCTGGGGCCGCCAGAGCCTGCAGCGCGAGGTCCCGGGGCACGCGGCGGCACCGCTTGCCCGCCATGTGGCAGCCGCCAGCATGGACGTACACCGCGCGACTGGTGTCGATGCCGGACTCCAGCAGCCAGTCCGCTGCGAGCAGCCGGGCCTCCCGACCGGGCTGCGGTTCCCGCTCGCGCCTCCCGGACCCGGCGATCGCCTGCCGCAACATCGGTGCGCTGTGAGCTGTGCAGACCTGACCCGCTGTAGGCCCACTGCCCACTGTGTCTTTCAGTGCGCCCTGTTTCCGCGGGACAGCCCCGATTGTCAGACCCTCCCCGTAGCGTTGTGAGTCCTACTCGTGGCGGCTGCGGGGTGTACTGGTGGACGACGACCTTCAGATCGACAGCGACGAAGACCTCTTCCGCAACCCCGTCTACTACGAACCAGCCGGCCGCAACCTCGACCTGGACCGCCCCGATCTCGGCGTCGCGCAAGGCCAAGACCTCCTGAACGTGCTCCTGCGCATGCGAGGACGTGTCCCCGTCGAAAAGCGCGGGCTCATCTGCCCCGACTGCCGGGACCTCCGCGGCCGGCGCGTCCCCATGTACCTCGTCCAGCGTGACGGCGTATGGCTTGCCTCCCACTACAGGAAACCCGGAGAGAAGCCCATCAGCCACGAGTCCGACGAGCACCTCGCCCGCAAGGAACGCGTCGCGAAGGACTCCGAAGATCACGGCTTCCACGCCGACATCGAGTCGCAGACCGCCGACGGGCACGCGCGCCTGGACGTACGCATCAACGGCGCCAACGGCATCGTCTTGGGCTACGAGCCTCAGCTGAGCGCCCAGACAGCCCGCGGAATGCGTGCACGGGAGAGGTTCCGCCGCCGCGTCGGTATCCAATCGGTTTGGGACTTCGCCGACCCCGACCACGCAGGCATCGGCACCGTCCCTTACGTCCGCACGCCCAACCTGCCGGCTTCCGTCATCCGCGTGCAGAAGAACCCCATCGCGGTCCAGGACGGCAACTTCATCCTGGAGGAGGGCCAGTGCAGCCAAAACGGCGCGCTCACCCGGTGCCCGGAGAAGCCCTACGACCCGGAGAACCCCACCGACGCCGGGTACTGCGGAGGCTGGCACCGCGTCCTCATGCCCGCCCATCAGTCGAGCACCTTCACAGGTGAAGGCGGCCTGACCCTCACCCGGTTCATCGTGGAAGCTGCGGCCGGTGAGCGGATCCCGTTCCAGCGGGGCGGCCACCACGGTTGGCTCCCCGCACGGCAGTGGCAGCAGTACCTTGAGGCGAACGGGCCCGCCCTGGACGACAAGGAGCGCCAGCCATCCTTACGACAGGGGGACCGGCGCGACAGGTGCACCGAGGACCGTCCGGCTTCGGAGGTGCGGGCTGAACCGAAGCAGAGGCGTGGCAGCCGCGCGATCGTCCTTGAGTCTCGCCCCCGGGAAACCGAGGCCGCCAGGGTTCCGGTGGATGCGTCGGGTCAAGCGATCCCGCTCTGCCGCTTCGACTGCGGTCAGCCTGCAAGCCTCCGAGGACCCGAAGGGCTGCCCGAGCACTTCTCGTGCCGCAGGAAGCATGAGGCGTGATCTACCGGCCACCGCTGACCGTCCCTCGCTGCGTCACCTGGTGCCAGAGCCCCTTGCCCGGTTCGGGTGGGGGATGTCGTGTTTCCGCCCGACATGCCAGTCTCCGGTGCCACAGTGGGTGCAGCACACCCAGCACCCCTCTCCCGAGGAGCCGACCGTGGCCCAGAGCACCACCTTCCGCACCAGCACCAAGCAGGACACCCTCGCCGACCACGTTGTGGAGTTCCTCGGCCGGGTCTCCCGTGCACTCCGTCACTTGGCCGACTCGGCTGACCACGCGGCGAAGATGGTGCGGAAAGCGGACGCGGCACGGCGCAGCTGAACCGGCACACCCGTGTAGCCAGCAGACGTGCTCTCCGCGCGAGCGGAGGTGAGTCGCCCATTGCCGCGGAGGACCAAAGCCGACCTCCAGCGCACGGCCCCAGCCCCGCCGCGCTGCCCTACGTCGAGTAGAACCGAAAAGGGCATCCGTCAGCTGAGGGAGTTTTCTGGGACTTCCGGCTTCATCAACCGGCACGAGCATGAAAGAACTGAAAAACCATTCGCGCAGTTCAGCAACCGAATACCCCTCATCGTGGCAAGTCAGTCACCGCGCTGGCTGGTCTTTTCTGGGACATCTGACCGGCAGGTCTCAGTAGGTCTGCGCTCACCGTCGCCCGCCCTCGATTCCCATCGACCTCCGCATGCGCCTCCCCGCCACACTCCAGCTCAGCTCGTCGCGACCTGCCCCTGCCGGCCTTGGTGCATCCAGGCGACGACGTCGAACACACGCAGGACGCCGATGTCCTCACCGAGACCCGCCTGATCACGGAGATGGACTAACTGATCACGGAATGCACCGTTGTCCACCCGCAGGGCCGCAGCCAGAGCGGTCCAGAAGGAGTGGTCCGCCTTCGGTCGCTCGAACAGCTGCTTGATGCGGATGTCGTAGATGGGGATGAGATGCGGCCGCTTGCGGGCCAGCAATTTGCCTGCGACAACCGGGCCGCTGCCGTCGGGTTTGCCAGGGTACTGCTTGGTGCCGGCCAGGCGTTCCCACAACTCCCATGCGGGTCCACCCTCCTCCATGAGCGCATCGCTTCCAGGATTCTCCAAGTGCGCGTCACGAGGGATGAGCGACAGCAGACGCGCCCAGTGCCCCTCAGGGTCGGTCAGCAAGTTCATCGCCCCGTGCGGCTCGAGGGACACACTGAGCGTGGTGATGGCCACCAGGTCGTTGCTGTCAAAGGAGTCCGCGACGTGCTCAGCATCCCCGCCCCCGCCCAGGCGCTCGAAGTGTGCGCCTGAATAGAACAGGTCACCTCGTGAGCGTCGTCGGGTGAAGTACTCAACCAGCAGGCTCACGGCGGCCTCGTCATCCCAGTAGATCTCCGGGATCTTCAATTCGATCACCGAGAGGCCCCCAACTCCCTTGCGCCCAGCGATAAGCCGGTGGACTGTACACCATCTGAGATCATGCAGTGGCTCGGGCGGAATGCGCCGCAAACACGCGCACCTGTCCTGCGCCGTTGAGATGTGGGCTCCTGGAGTTGGTCCAGGCATAGGCGTCGGTGTCGTTGCCGACGGAGCAGCGGAAGGCCGGAGCGGTGGCGGGGCCAGCGCTGCAACAGTCGACTACACGAGCGGACGCACATTGCGCGGGCATGTGGCGAAGCGAAGCAACATAGCGCGGGATCGCCGGTTAGCCAAACCGGCGTCTCCCCGGATCATTGATGGTCCACCGCCACTACCTGCACCTACGTCAGAAAGGAATCGCGAAGACGGCTGTTAATTCAAAGCGTCGCACGGCTGTCAGCTCTCTGCGCTGCCGCAGAGCTGCTGTGGAACAGGTGCCGTGGGCGCTCAAGATCCCGCGATGCGCGTAACGGCATCCCCACCTTCCCCGTACCGCAGGGGACCGGTTTCTATCGCATCCGGGAGTGCACCCGGGAATGAAGTTGACATGCAGCTGTTTTGATCATTCGGGTCGGCACTCTACTGGCCCTGCCACAGGCATTGGCGATAGACGTTTTCAGCAGCATCAAACGCCATCAGCTGCGCGCAAGCCGTACCGCCTTAGCAACTGGAGAATCCGAATTGCACGGACAGACCAACGAGGTGCAAGGCACCCGCTACAGCCCCACACACATCCGCGCCACCTGGGACGGAACGGGCAGCGTGGAAGACGCTTCCAGGGCATTGGGGTTCTCTCGGGCGAAGGGCTACGACCTCGTGCGTCGCGGAGAGTTTCCGTGCCGCGTGCTACGCATTGGGCGTGCCACGCGTGTCGTCACCGCGTCCTTGCTCCGCGTGCTCGAAAGCGGAGAACCGGAGTACAACGGCGCCCACACCAGCCGCTGCACTCCGTCGTAACCCCTGCGCACAGAAGCCCCGCCGAGCCGGCGGGGCTTCGTCATGTCATGAGCCCCTCATAACGAGCGCCTACAGGAAGAGGACCGCACTGTGGCACAACTGCCTTGGCGTTCCACGCCAGGTCCCGGGTTGCGGGCAGCGTTCGACAGCGGGCGACGTGCAGGAATGCCACCCGCTACAAGGCCGGCGGAGCGATGCGGTCGCGCGTTGAAGCGGGCAAAATCCTCCGCGGTGACGCATGGCAGGCTGGCGACCGTCGCCTCCGGCAATGCCGTCGCGGTCGCTCCACGCGGGCCGCGCAACATCGGAGGGAACAGACAGTGCTGCGGACGCCTCCACAGGCGTTGGACTTTGCAGACGTGAAGGTTACAACCCGATTGGGTGCGAAGAGTTTCTGGGTCGGATGCCGCGCGTCGACAGTAAAACGCATGTCGCCATCGCGTCCTTACTTCGGGTGCTCAAGAGAGGAGAACCCGAGTGCAACGGTGCCCCCGACGGACACTGAATCCCGCCGCCTCAGAAGCCCCGCGGACCGCACCTGCGGGGCTTCTCGTCGCACGCCGCTCTCACACGCCTATCACCGACTGCATCGACTCCCCCGGACCAGAATGCCCTGACCTGGCATTGCGCGCTCATCTTGGACTGACCTGGACGCCCACGGACGGTCTCTACAACCTGTGCCAGGTGGTACCCAGTGAGGGACCGAGGATCAGGACCGGGGCCTCTTCCGGCCCGTCAAAGCGGTATTGCAGGGTGTTCGGTGGTGTCTCGCTCACGCCCCAGACCCTCTCACGTCTCACGACTGCCCCTACAACGGAGGTTGCGTGCGCACAGGTGGGCGACTCGTGGTGGAACGCTCCCGTGTCAGCCGACCTGCTGCACCTTGATCGCGTCGCTCCCCCGAACCGTCCCGGCTGCGAGGACGTCCAGGTGGACACCGAGCACGATGCCGGGACCCGCCAGGAGTTCGTGGACGGTCGCAGTACGCGTCAACTGGCCCGGAGACCGACCGCCAGGGTCAGTTCAAGGACCCGGTGTGGCGATGCGAGATCCGGGAACAGCTCCCGCAGCTGCGACATCCGGTACCGGACGGTCTGGGGATGGACGAACAGCGCCGCCGCCACCTCGTCCCGCCTGCCCTGGTGCAGCAGCCACGCCCGCAACGTCTCCTCCAGACGCCGTGCGGTCGCGACAGGCAGGGTGCGCAACGGTGCGAGGGCTCGGGCGCGCAGGTCTGCGAACGCGTCCGCGTCGGCGGTCAGCACCAGCTCGGGGAGGTGGTCCTCGGTGTCGCGGATGTCGGAGGAGAGGGAGCGGGCGCGTACGGCCCGTGCGTACGAGGCGGACGCACGGGTCCATGGCCGGGCCGGGCCGACCACGGCGGTGCGGTCGGTCAGCTGCCGCAGGAGATGTGATCGGTCGACATCGGGGACGAGCAGCACACCGGTGGCGTCCGGCAGATCGTCAAGGACGAGGGTGCCCGGGTCGAGCGCGCGGTAGGCAGGCCGGGCCTGGGCGGCGGGCAGCAGGACCGCTGTCAGCGAGACCGGAGGCTGCCACCCGGCCCGTTGAGCAGAGGCCAGCAGCACGTCCGGGCTCGCGCCGGCGAGAAGGTCGCGGGCCAGGTGTTCCAGGTGGAGCTCGTGGGCCCTGCCGCGAGCAGCCAGTTCGTCGGCGTGGCCCGCGGCGCTCGCGGCGGAGAGCTCGTCGATGTACGCGAAGGTCAGCTCGGCGAACTTGGCGACCTCCGCGGCGGGCAGACCTGCGGGTACGGCACCCGCTGCCAGGCATCGCCAGGCCACGCGGGCGCCGACGCGGTAGGCGCTGAGCAGGGCGTCCATGGAACGGCCGTCGCGCACCTCGCCGCGGCCCAGCTCGTAGGCCGCGTCACCGCCGTCGCCGCCCGTGGCGTTCCCGCTCGCGAGGTCCAGGTAGTGCCCCAGGGCGGTGCGGACGGCTCGGCGGATGGTGGCGCCCATGTGGCCCGAAAGGGCGTTGGCGTAGGAAGGGACCTCGTCGATGATCGCCTGGACGACTTCGTCGGCGGTGGTCTTCAGCGAGGCCCGAAGTGCGGTGACCGTCGTCTTGTCCAGGGCCAGTTCGCCGGCCCTCCGGATTGCATGGCTCACGTCTTTGTTCCCTGCGAACAATTCCACCCACCAGATTCACGTCCTGCGGTCAGGACTTTACGCCCTGAGGCACAGCAAGCTGGAGTCATGACGAGTACAGCCCTGCGCAGCAGGGCGTGGAAACTGCTGGAGATGGTCACGACGCCGCTGCTGCCGTCGGACTACCTCGACCTGGTGAGCCCACTGCGCGCGGGCGCTGACCTGCGTGGGCGCATCGAGGCCGTGCGCCCCGAGACGGGTGACGCCGCGACCCTCGTGATCAGGCCGGGACGTGGCTGGCGCGGCCACACAGCCGGTCAGTACGTGCGGATCGGGGTCGACGTCGACGGCGTGCGCCTGTGGCGTGCCTACTCCCTCACATCGCCGACGAACCGCCAGGACGGCCGCGTCACGATCACCGTGAAGGCGATCCCGGACGGCAAGGTCAGCAACCACCTGGTCCGCAGGGTGCAACCGGGCACGTTGATCCAGCTCGACCAGGCGACCGGTGATTTCGTGCTGCCGCAGGACAAGCCCGCCAAGGTGCTCTACCTGACGGCCGGAAGCGGCATCACACCCGTGATGGGCATGCTGCGCGACACCGAGTTCGACGACGTCGTCATGGTCCACTGCGCGCCACAGCCGCAAGACGTGATCTTCCGCAAAGAACTGCACGACCTGGTCGCGGACAGGAAGCTGCGGCTCACCGAGGTGCACACCGCCACAGACGGCATGCTCGACATCGCCCGTCTCGACGAACTCGTGCCCGACTGGGCCGAGCGCGAGACCTGGGCTTGCGGGCCCGCGGGACTGCTCGACGCCGCCGAAGAGCACTGGACCGGGCACGGCGTCCAAGAGCGCCTGCACACCGAACGCTTCCGCCCCGGCATCGTCGTCGCCGGCGACGGCGGCGAGGTCACGTTCAGCGCCACCGGCAAAACCGTCGACGCGGACGGCGCCACGCCGTTGCTGGACATCGGCGAAGACGCCGGCGTGCTCATGCCCTCCGGGTGCCGCATGGGCATCTGCTTCGGCTGCGTCTCACCGCTCAAGACGGGCGCCGTCCGCGACCTGCGCACCGGCGAGATCACCGAGGCCGAGCCGGGCGTCCTCATCCAGACCTGCGTGTCCGCCGCGGCGGGCCCCTGCGACATCGAACGGTAGGAACACCTTGACCGCAATCGACCCCACCGCCCACCTGACCGCGGAGCAGATCGAGGAGCTCGGCCGCGAGCTGGACGCGATCCGCGACGAGGTGATCGCCAGCCGTGGCGAGAAGGACGCCGCCTACATCCGTAAGGTCATCGCCGCCCAGCGCAAACTGGAGCTGGTCAGCAGGGGCGTGCTGCTGTTTTCGATGTTCCCGCCCGCGTGGCTGATCGGCACCGCCGGTCTGTCCGTGGCGAAGATCATGGACAACATGGAGATCGGCCACAACGTCCTGCACGGCCAGTGGGACTGGATGCGTGATCCGAAGATCCACTCCACCACCTGGGAGTGGGACCACGTCTCGCCGTCCGACCAGTGGAAGCACTCGCACAACGAGCTGCACCACACGTACACCAACGTGATCGGCAAGGACAACGACCTCGGCTACGGCATCATGCGCGTCGACGAGGACCAGAAGTGGCACCCGTTCCACCTCGGCCAGCCGCTGTGGAACTTCATCAACGCCTGCTTCTTCGAGTACGGCATCGCGGCGTACGACCTGGAGCTCGGCAAGAACCTGCACAAGCGCCGCCGCAAGGACCCGGAGTTCCGCGCGCGGGCCAAGGCCGTGGGCCGCAAGATCCGCAAGCAGGTGCTCAAGGACTACGTCATCCACCCGCTGCTGTCGGGCCCGTCGTTCCTCCCCACGCTCGCCGCCACGTTCACCGCGAACCTGGTCCGCAACATCTGGTCCCACTCGGTGATCATGTGCGGACACTTCCCGGAGGGCGTACAGGTCTTCGAGCGACGGTCGATCAAGGACGAGACGCGCGGCCAGTGGTACCTGCGCCAGATGATGGGCTCGGCGAACATCAGCGGCAGCAAGGCCATGCACTTCATGACCGGCAACCTGTCGCACCAGATCGAGCACCACCTGTTCCCCGACCTGCCGAGCAACCGGTACGCCGAGGTCGCGGTGAAGGTGCGCGCCCTGTTCGAGAAGTACGAGCTGGAGTACGTCACAGGGCCACTGCCCAGGCAGGTGTTCTCCGCGTGGCGCAAGGTCTTCCGGCTCTCGCTGCCGAACAAGAAGCCCGAGGTCGGAACGCCGGACCGCGAGCAGGAGCTCGTCGCCGCCTGATGGTGACAAGCGCCTGGCTCACGAACCCGAGGTCAGGCACCCTTGTCCGCAAGCTCCCGAAGCAGCAGGTCAGTCAGATGAAGTCATGTCTGACGGACTTTCTCCCCCCTTTGGCCGGTACACGGGGCTGTCCGCGTTTCTGATGCCCGTGGCCGTCATGTCGCTGCTCGCACCTCATGCACATCGGCGTCCGCCCCGGACGCCTGCCCGGGTGTTGCTCAGGCGTCGATGATGACGGGGATGATGAGGGGCTTGCGGCGATGGGTGCGGAACGCCCAGTTCGCCACGGCGCGGGCCACGAGCTGTTCGAGCTGGCGCGCGTCCCCGACGCCTTCCTCGGCAGCGGTGGCCAGCGTCTTCTCGATGACGGGGATGACCGGCTCGAAGGTGGCGTCGTCGTGGACGAAGCCCCGGGCCAGGAAGTCGGGGGCCTCGGCGAGGGCGCCGGTGTCCGCGTCGACGATCGCCACCACCGTGACCACGCCTTCGGCGGCGAGGGTGAGACGGTCCTTGAGGGACGCCTCGGTGGCACCGCCGACCTCCATGCCGTCCACGTAGACGTTGCCTGCGGGAACCTTGCCGGTGACGGACGCCCGCCCGTCGACCAGGTCGACGACGACGCCGTCCTCGGCGATGACCACCCGGTCGGGGTCCACCCCGGTGCGGATGGCGAGGTCGCCGTTGGCCCGCAGGTGGCGCCATTCGCCGTGCACGGGCATGACGTTGCGGGGCTTGACGATGTTGTAGCAGTAGACGAGTTCGCCGGCGCTGGCATGCCCGGAGACGTGCACCTTGGCGTTGCCCTTGTGGACCACGTGGGCACCCCACCGGGTGAGTCCGTTGATCACCCGGTAGATGGCATTCTCGTTGCCGGGGATGAGAGAGCTCGCGAGCAGGACGGTGTCGTCCTTGCCGATGCGGATCATGTGGTCCCGGTTGGCCATCCGGGACAGCGCGGCCATCGGTTCGCCCTGGGAGCCGGTGCACACCAGAGCGATCTTGTGATCCGGGAGCTTCTCCAGCTCCTTCGTGCTCACGACCAGACCGGAGGGGACCTTCAGATAGCCCAGGTCACGGGCGATGCCCATGTTGCGGACCATCGACCGGCCGACGAAGGCGACCTTGCGGCCGTGCTGGTGGGCGGCGTCCAGGACCTGCTGGATGCGGTGCACATGGCTGGCGAAACTGGAGACGATGACCCGGCGCGGCGCGGTGCGCATCACCTGCTCGATCGCCGGGTTCAACTCACGCTCGGAGGTGGTGAAGCCGGGTACTTCGGCGTTGGTGGAGTCGGTGAGGAACAGGTCCACGCCCTCCTCGCCGAGGCGGGCGAAGGCACGCAGATCGGTGATGCGGTCGTCGAGGGGGAACTGGTCCATCTTGAAGTCGCCGGTGTGCAGCACCATCCCGGCCCGGGTGCGGATCGCGACCGCGAGGCTGTCGGGGATGGAGTGGTTGACCGCCACGAACTCGCAGTCGAAGGGCCCGAAGCCGCGCCGGTCGCTCTCCCGCACCCGCACCGTGCGCGGCCGGATGCCGTGCTCCTTGAGCTTGGCCTCCAGGAACGCCAGCGTCAGCTTGGAGCCGACGACCGGGATGTCCCGCCGCTCGCGCAGCAGGTACGGCACGCCGCCGATGTGGTCCTCGTGGCCGTGGGTGAGGACCACGGCCACGATGTCGTCCAGCCGGTCCCGGATCGAGGTGAAGTCCGGCAGGATCACGTCCACGCCGGGCTGGGTCTCCTCGGGGAACAGCACCCCGCAGTCGACGATGAGCAGCTTGCCCGCGTGCTCGAAGACGGTCATGTTGCGGCCGATCTCACCCAGGCCGCCCAGGGCGATGACCCGCAGCCCTCCTTCGGGAAGAGGTGGGGCGGCTTTCAGGTCGGGGTGTGGATGACTCATACCCTGACGGTACCCGGAGAGCGGGAAAGGTGATCCATTGCCTCCTCCCGACAGGGTCGGGGCACCACAACGGGTGGCCGCGGGGAACTGAGGGGCGGGCCGACCCGGGCCCTGCGGACCGGACGCGGCGCCCGCCACGAAGCCGCCACCGGCAACCTCGACCTCCACGCCCGCCAGTACAACACCACCACCGGCCGCTTCACCCGATCCGACCCGTATCCGCAGGCGGCGGTCGGTGCCAAGGGGCATCGGGACGGGTCGGGGTCGGCTGGGCTGTGAGGCGGAGCGCGTAGACGTCCCGGTCGTCCTCCGGAACGGGGCCGAGGTAATCATGTCCGGTCATATGGCACCAAGCGGGCAGGTCGAGCGGGGCGGCCGGATCGGTGGCGACGACGTGCACGACGGTGCCCGGCTCCGCGCCGTCGATCTCTCTGCGCAGGCGCAGTAGGAGGGTGACGCAGAGCAGCCCGGTGCCGTCGACGGTGATGCCGGGCGCGAGGGTCTCGGGGTTCGTAGGGTTCATCGGCGGTAGGCGGTGGCGGCGACGGTGGGCAGGAGGGCGAGGGAGAGGATGCCGCCGGTGAGGGCGAGGGTGGGGTAGCTGGTGGCGGCGACCATGAGGCCGGAGGCCATGCCACCGGTGGCGCCGGCGACGGCGATGGAGACGTCGACCACGCCCTGGGTCTTGGCGCGGGTGGCGAGCGGCACGGTGTCGGTGATGATCGCGGTGCCGGAAACGAGGCCGAAGTTCCAGCCCAGCCCGAGCAGGGCCAGCGCGAGCGCGAGCAGGGCGACGGAGTCACCGGGCGCGAGCGCGGCGAGGATGCCGGAGGCCAGAAGGGTGACCCCGGAGGTGGCAGCGACCTTCATCGGGCCGTGCCGGTCGACGAGCCAGCCGGTCAGCGGGGAGGGCAGGTACATGGCGCCGATGTGAACGGCGATGACGAAGCCGGAAGCGGCGGTGCCGTGCCCGTGGCCGTCCATGTGGACCGGCGTCATGGTCATGATCGCGACCATGACGAGCTGGGTGAGGACCATGACCAGTGCGCCGAGGACGACGCCTCCACGGCCTTCGGCCGCGCCGGCGTCGTCGGAGGCGGCCGGGCCTGTGGTGGCGTCGGCTTCCTTGGCCCGGGCGAGGGTGCGGGCCAGGAGCAGCGGGTCGGGGCGCAGCCACAGGGCGAGGACGAGCGCGGCCAGCGCGTAGGCGGCGCCGGACAGGATGAAGGGGCCGGCGAGGTTGGGGATGCCGAGGGTCTCGGCGAACGCGCCGGTCGGCGCGGCCAGGTTGGGGCCGGCGACACCGCCGAAGGTGGTGGCGACCAGGACCGTGGAGACCGCGCGGGCACGGTGGCCCGGCGCAGCCAGATCGGCTCCGGCGTAGCGGGCCTGGAGATTGGTGGCGGTGCCGGCGCCGTAGACGAACAGCGAGATGAACAGCAGGACGGGGTTGTCCAGCACCGCGGCGGTGATGACACCGACGGAGCCGATCGCGCCGGTGAGGTAGCCGGCAGCCAGGCCCGGGCGTCGCCCGCGGGCCTGGGAGACGCGGCCGACGGCGACGGCGGCGAGCGCGGATCCGGCGGTGAACAGGGCACTGGGCAGCCCGGCGAGGCTGGTGGAGCCGAGCATGTCCTGGGCGAGCAGGGCACCGACGGTGACACCTGCGGCGAGGCCGGCGCCGCTGAGCACCTGGGAGGCGACCAGGACGCGCAGGATGCGGCGCTGGGCCTGGTCGGGGGCGGGTATGGGGGCCGTCGTGTCGGCAAAGCCGGTGCTGGTCATGTTCTCTTCCGGAGCAGGGGCACAAGCGTGGTGGCGCACTGGTCCTGGCCCTCTTGGTGGCGTGCGGGCCGGTGCGCGCGGGGTGGTACGTCAGCCGGCGTCGAGCGCATGGGCGAGGTCGGCGATCAGGCCGCCGGCGGTCAGGTCGGAGTGCCCGCCGAGGTACTTCGTCGCGGAGTGGACGACCAGGTCCGCGCCGTGTGCGAGCGGATTGTGGTCGACGAGCGGAGTGTGGACGGCTCCCTCGGCGTCGCGGCGTTCACCGGCGGGTGGACACTGCGGTGGACATTCCGTGTGCGGTCGTGTCGCTCATGTCTCTCCTGCTCGTCGTCGGCGGCCGCTGCCAGCGCACGGCGCGGGATGTCGGCGTAGGGGTGGCCGCTGGACGGGTTGCCGAAGAAGTCGGTCAGGTACGGCGGCATCGCTTCGGCGACGCGCGGATCCACCGGGGTCATGGCGTTGCAGTCGAGGTGGACCGGCCCTCGGCCGGCCCCCGGGTGCGGCGGAAGCCCACCCGGCCCCCCGGTCACGTCAGGTCCGAGGCGTCGACGGGCAGCTCCGACAGGCGCCACTCCAGCATGCCGTCGTCGAGGCGGATCGCCCGGAGCCCGCGGTCGGTCAGCAGCCGTACGGCGTCGTAGGCCAGGACGCAGTACTCGCCCCGGCAGTAGACGACGATCTCCGTGTCCGCGGGCAGTTCGTTGATCCGCCCGGCAAGTTCCTCGACCGGGATGGAAAGCGCGCCAGGAATGTGCCCGGACCGGTACTCCTCCACCGGCCGCACGTCGAGCACGGCGACATCCCCGGCGGCGATCCTGACCTGCAGCTCCTCACGGCTGACCTCGTTGCCGGTGTTCTCACCGAGGTAAGCGTCACGAGCGACCGGCACAGCCGCCTGGTGGGCTTCGGCGACCTTGCGCAGCAGCGCGAACAGCTGGGCGACGTCGTCACCGGCCAGCCGGTAGTGGATGCGCACACCCTCGCGGCGGGTCGCGACCAAGCCGGCCTGCTTGAGGGTCTGCAAGTGCGCGGAGGCGGTGGTCAGGTTCAGCCCGGCCGCCTTGGCGAGCGCATCGACGGTGCGTTCACCCTGGGCCAGCAGATCCAGCAGCTCGAGACGCTTTCCGCTGGCCAGAGCCTTGCCGCTGGCCGCGAACGCGTCGTACAGCTGCGCCTTCGCCCCAGTTCTCGTGTTCCCTGGCATGAGATCCTCCATAAATCCATGGATTATCATAGATGAGTTCCAGGGGTGTGACGACACGCCATCGCCCGACATACAGGAGGACGTTCGGGCTTCGTGACCCGTTGGGTGTGGCTGTCGTATCCGCCCACCCTCCGATCGTCTTGTTTGGAGAAGGGTCGACCGACCCTGCGCAAGGACTCGAGTAGGGACAGTCCCATGTCGTCGTCAGCCATCCCCAAGCCGATTCCCGACGCCTACCGTCGGATCACTCCGTGCCTGGTCGTCCAAGGCGCAGCCAAGGCGCTCGAGTTCTACGGCGAGGTGTTCGGAGCCACGGAGCGCATGCGGTTCCCGGGGCCGGGAGGGACCGTCGCGCACGCCGAGATCGAGATCGGGGACTCCGTCGTCATCGTCGAGGACGCCTCCCCCGTGCTCGGGACCGAGGCCCCGCCCGCCGGTGGTCTGGTCGGCAGCCCGGTCTTCCTGTTCGTGTACGTCGAGGACGTCGATGTCGTCGTGGCACGTGCCGTGGAGCTGGGGGCGACGCTCAAGCGGGCGCCGGAGGACCAGTTCTACGGGGACCGGGACGGGTCCGTCGTGGATCCCTACGGCCACTGGTGGACCGTGGCCACGCATGTGGAGGACGTGACGTCCCAGGAGATGGAGCGGCGCATGGCCGCCATGCTGGAACAGGGAGGTGCCTCATGAAGTACGTGCTGCTGTTCGTCGAGACCGAGGAGTTCGCCCGGGAGCTGCGGGACATGGGTCCGGCCGAGCGCGCGCGGGCATACGAGCGGGTCGACGAGTGGTTCGCCCAGCACGCCGGCGCGATCCGGAGCGGGCAGAAGCTTCGAGCACCGGACACGGCGACGACCGTACGGCTGGAGGCCGGGGAGCCGGTCGTGGTCGACGGGCCGTTCGTCGAGGGCAAGGAGGTCGTCAGCGGATACGCCGAGATCGAGGTCGCCGACCTGGACGAGGCGCTGCGCATGGTGCGCGGCTGGCCCGGCTGCCCCGTGGTCGAGATCCGCCCTGTGGAGACCGGGCCGCTGGAGTGACCGTCACATGAGGGCACCGTCGCACGAAGCCGCCGAGTCCCACGACCGGCTGGCCCGCGTGGTCCGGGAGCACGCGGGCCGACTGGCCGCCTCACTGATCCAGCTGACCGGCGACTTCTCCGCCGCGGAGGACCTGGTGCAGGACGCCGTGCTGGTGGCGCTGGAACGCTGGCCGGTGGACGGCATCCCGGAACGGCCCGACGCCTGGCTGTTCACGGTGGCCCGGCGTCGCGGGCTCGACCTGCTGCGGCGCCAGGAGAACTACCGGCGAAAACTGGCGCAGCTGCGGTGGCCGCCCGAGGAGGACGAGGGGCCGGAGCCGGACGAGCGGTTGCGGCTGATCTTCACATGCTGCCATCCCGCGGTGAACCGCGAGGCGCAGATCGCCCTCACCCTCCGTGTGGTGTGCGGCCTGACCACCGCGCAGATCGCTCGCGCTTTCCTGGTCAGGGAATCCACCGTGGCCCAGCGCATCACCCGCGCCAAGCAGAAGATCAGCAGGGCTGGGATCCCGTACCGCGTCCCCGGCGGCGAGGAGCTGGGCGGTCGTCTCTCCGAAGTCCTCGCGGTGATCTACCTGTTGTTCAACGAGGGTTACCTGTCCACCGCCGGCCAGGCGCAGTCGCGCGACCTCGCCGACGATGCCGAGTGGCTGGCCGCGCTGCTGCACCGGCTGATGCCGACCGAGCCGGAGGTGGCAGGGCTGCTGGCCTTGATCCGGCTGCACCGCGCCCGTACGGCCGCCCGCTTCACCCCGGAAGGCACGCTGGTCCGGCTGCGGGACCAGGACCGCTCCCTCTGGGATCACCGGACGATCTCGGAGACCGGCGTGCTGCTGGAACGCGCCATCAGGCGGCGACGCCCGGGCCCTTACCAGCTCCAGGCCGCGATCGTGGCCTGTCATGCGGAGGCCGCGCGCTGGGAGGACACCGACTGGGACCAGATCGTGCTGCTGTACGACATGCTGCTGCACCTCGCCCCGTCCCCTGTCACCCGGCTGCACCGGGCCGTCGCCCTGTGCCGCACCGAGGGGCCGCGGGCCGCACTCACAGAGGTCGACAGCCTCACCGGGGAGCTCGACCGTTACCACCTTCTCCACGCCGTCCGCGCCGATCTGCTGCGCGAGCTGGACCGCCCCGACGAGGCCCGAGCCGCGGACCGGCTCGCACTCGAACTGACCGCCAACCCCGCCGAGCGCGCCGCGCTCCAGGAACGCGCGGCTTTCTGACGGGAGAGACGGATCCCCCCGGATGCTTCACCGCACCGGTCTCCGCGTGCGCGCCGTTCACGGACCTGGCTCAGTGGTCGAAGGGCGGCCGGCTCAGGGCTCTACTGGGCGGCTTGCACCACCCCTTGGACGGCCCGGCGGATGCGGTCGGCAGCGCGTTCCGGGTCGGGCCGACCGGCGTCGAGCCACGCGAGGAGCAAGGATGCGGGAGGCAACCACCTGTCGGGCGCTGCAGAATTGGGGTCTGCTCACGGTCCCCGGAAGAGCGGGCAGTGGAGCATCGTCCTGACGCGCGCCGACCAGCACCACCTCACCCCCCATGGGCCGAACGGCCCACAGGGTCGGGGACCGTCCGGCCCCAGACCGCACCACCGGGCAGCGGGACGATGGAGGCGAAGGCAAGAAGTCTCCGGGAGCCCACCCGACGCCCGGTCGCCGATGAGCCGAAGCAGGTGAGTGGCGATGATGTTCTGGTATGCCGACGGCATGAGCGGGTGGGGCTGGTTCGGAATGTCGGTCGGCATGGTCGCGTTCTGGGCGCTGATCATCACAGCCTTCGTGCTGGTCTTCCGTGCCGTCAACCAGCCCCACGAACACACCCACATCCCCACCGCGCCCACACCTCAGCAGATCCTCGCTGAACGGTTCGCCCACGGAGAGATCGACGAAGAGGAGTACCAGCGTCGCCTCAAGGCCCTGCGCGCCGGCCCTCTCACGCCGTCCTGAACACCTGGAAGCCCTTGATGATGCGCGGCATGCACGGCCAAGGAATGCGCCGTCACTGTCCCGGGCATCACGTGCACGACGGACGACGGCGCCACGGCCATGGGCACGGCCGTCGCCTCATGGTGCATCAGGACGGCTCACGCGGCGGGCAGCGCGATGGTGGCGGCACGCACCCAGTGGACGACGCCACGACGGGCGCGGGTCCGCGAGGCGGGGGTCGCCGGTACCGCCTCACTGATCAGCGGCCGCGGTGGCACTCCTCAGCACCTGCTGCCCACGGGATCCCCGCTGCGCCGGGCCGCGGTGACCGGGGCTCGCGGTCGGCTTCGCGGCGCGGCGTCTCGCTCGGCTGCCCGGTCGGGGCACGGGAGGCGGGGCGGCGGACGCTCAATGGCCAACGGCGTACTCCGGCGGCACCTGGCCCGCATGGCACACGCCTGCCGCTCGTATGAACAGGCGTGCAACGGCCCTCATCCAGGCACTCGGCTGATCAGCGCGGCCACAGGCGACAAGGCAGGGCCACCGGTACGGCGATCCGGCAGCCCTCACTCGCTTCACGGCCGGCGCACCACCGGCCCACCAGGCGGCGGGCGTCGGCTCAGTGCACGTGCGGTCCTCCGGTCAACTGCGGCTTGCCGCGCGGCACGAGCCCCACAGCCACCGCGGCACTGACGGCGGCCACCACTGCGCACACGGTGAACGCGTCGGTGAAGCCGCCCACCGCGCCGCGCTCGAAGCCGGATGCCGCGACGGTGGAGACGACGGCGACGCCGATCGAACCGCCCACCTCGTGGAAGGTGTTCACGACTCCGGAGGCCAGCCCCGCCTCGTGGTGCTCGACCATGGCGAGCGCGGTGGTGGTGGCGGTGACGAAGACCGCGCCGACGCCCAGGGAGGCGATCACGAAACCCGGCAGCAGGCCGGCGTACACATTGCCGGTCCCTTCCAGCCGAGTGAGGGGCACCGTTCCGACAGTCGCGATCACCATGCCGGCGACGGCCGTGGCGCGGCTGCCCATCCGGCCGACGAGGCGGGACCCCAGGTGCGCACCGACGCCGGTGGCAACGGCCACAGGCAAAAAGACCAGGCCGGTCTTCAGCGGACTGAAGCCACGCAGGTGCTGGAGGTAGACGGACCCGAGGAAGAAGAAAGCGATCAGCAGGGCCGTCGCCATCAGCATCAGGAACGCCCCGGCGAGCACGGGCCGCCGGGTGAACATCCGCAGGTCCATCAGCGGGGCCCGACTCGCCCGCTCAACGACGGCGAACAGGACGTACGCCACCACCGCGCCGGCCAGCGGCACCAGCGTGGCAGGATCCGCCCACCCGGAGTCCCCCGCCTCGACCAGCCCGTAGATCAGCGCGCCCGTGCCCCCGGTGACGAGCAGCGCGCCGGGCAGGTCGAGCCGGGCGGGCTGCGGCGCCCGGGCCGCCACGAAGGCGGGGAGGGCGGCCAGGACCAGGAGGCCGACGGGCACGTTGACGTAGAACACCCACTGCCAGCCCGGCCCGTCGGTCAGCGCCCCGCCGACAAGGACACCGGCCGCGGCACCGGACCCGCCGATCGCCGCCCACACGCCCAGGGCCTTGTTGCGCTCCGCGCCGTGGAAGGTCGTGGTGACGATCGACAGCGCGGACGGGGACAGCAGGGCGGCGCCGATGCCCTGAGCGATGCGTCCGCCGAGCAGAACCGGGGCATTGTCCGCCAGCCCGGTGACCAGGGATGCGGCAGTGAAGAGGGCGAGTCCGGCGAGCAGGGTGCGGCGCGCGCCGAGGGCGTCGGCGAGGCGGCCTCCGAGCAGCATCAGACCGCCGAAGCAGAGGGTGTACGCGGTGACGACCCAGGTCAGCGTCTCCCGGCCGAGGTCCAGGTCGGCGGCCATGTCGGGCAGGGCGACGTTCACCACGGTGACGTCGAGGATCAGCATGAACTGGGCCAGGCAGATCAGCGCCAGGGCGCCCCAGCGGCGCGGGTCGGGAGGCGATGGGGCGGTGTGGTCCGGTGCGTGCGGAGTACCGGCAGTGGAGTGGGTCATGGCAGGTCCTTGAGGCGAGGTGACGCGTGGGCGCGCCAGGCCTTATGAACTGTACTGTTTAGTTCATTTGAACTCAACTGTTCAGTTTAGATGAGTGCTAAGCTCCTGGTCATGAGCAGGGAAAGCGCCAAGCAGCCTCCGACCGGCCCCCGTGCGGAGCTCAAGCGGCAGGCCATCGTGCGGGCCGCCCGCGAGCTGTTCCTGCGGGAGGGCTTCGGCGTCGGCATGGACGCCATCGCCGCCGAGGCCGGCGTATCGAAGGTGACCGTCTACAACCACTTCGGCAGCAAGGAAGCCCTCTTCACCGCGGTCATCACGGGTGCCCTGGACGAACCCCTCGCGGGGGATGCGTCGACCGCGCTGGAACGACTGCCGGAGGCCGAGAACCTCCGTACGGCCCTCCTCGACGCCGCACGCGGCTGGGTGCGCTCGGTGCGCACCAATCGCGAGGTAGCGGCACTGCGCAACCTCGTGGCCGCTGAGGCCCAGCGCTTTCCCGAGCTCGGCCGGGCCTGGCGGCAGCACGGGCCCGAGGGACACCATCCCGCAGTCGCGAAGGCGCTGCGCACCCTGGTGGACCAGGGCCGGCTGGTGATCCCGGACCTGGAGGCGGCCATCATCCAGCTCTACGCGCTCCTGGTCTTTCCCCACATGGTCTTCGGCTCCTACGGCACACATATCGACGACGACCTCACCGAGCGCCTCATCGCCGGCGGCGTCGACATGTTCTTGAGCCACTACACCCCACGGCCCGTCAGCACGCCTTGATCACGCGCGCCATCGGACCCGCCGGATCGCATGACTGCGGGTGGGATCACAGGCCCACGCAGATTCATTCCGCTGGGGGTAAAGACCGGGGGGTAAAGAATTGTCGCAGTGCCGCGCCCACCCTGGCCCCGGTTCGGCTCGGCTGGAGGAGGTACCGCGCTCGTCAGGGCAGCAGTGATCCCGTGGTGAGTGGGAGGACGGCCCCGCCCGCGATGCCGAGGAGGAGGGAGGCGGCGCCTGCGGTGTAGGCGGTGGCCGCGGACCAGCGACCGGAGACGGCGAAGGCCCCGGCCGACGGCTCGGCGGGGGTGAGCCGGAACACGGGAGCGAGCCAGCGCAGGTAGTAGAAGAGGGAAGCGACGGTGTTGGCGACGGCGAGGGCGGCGAGCCAGGTGAAGCCGCCGTCGACGGCGGCGCTGAAGATCTCCAGTTTGCCCAGGAAGACGCCGGTGGGCGGGGTGCCGACCAGGCCGAGGAGACAGACGACGAGGACGGCGGCGAGGCCGGGGTGACGGCGGGCGAGGCCGCGGTAGTCGTCGAGGGTGCGGGCGTGCGGGAGTTCGGTGACGACGGCGAAGGCGGCGAGGTTGGTGGCGGCGTAGGCGGCGAGGTAGAACAGCAGGCTCTTCTGGGCGAGGCCGGTACGGGTGGCGACGGCCAGGGCCATCAGGAGGTAGCCGACCTGGCTGATGGTGGAGTACGCGAGCAGGCGTGTGACGGAGCTCTGGAAGAACGCGGCCAGATTGCCCAGTGTCATGGTGACTGCGGCGATGACGGCCAGGAGCAGGGGCCAGTTGACGTCGGTGCCGGGGAGGGCCTGGTGGAGCAGGCGGTAACCGGCGATCAGGCCGCCGATCTTGGGCAGGGTGGTGACATAGGCGGCGACGGGGGTGGGGGCGCCGTCGGTGACGTCGGGGACCCAGAAGTGAGCGGGGGCCGCCCCCGCCTTGAACAGGAGGCCGGCCAGGACGCCGACGAGTCCGACGGCGACCAGCCCGTAGGCGGCGGTGGGCAGCGCGCTGTTCAGTTCGCGGTAGAGGGTGGCGTGGCCGGCCGCGTACAGGAGAGCGGTGCCGGCGAGCATGGCGGTGCCGAGCAGGGCGCCCATCAGGTAGTACTTCAGGGCGGCTTCGGTGCCGCGTTCGTCCTTGGCGTAGGCGGCGAGGGCGTAGGCGGGGATGCCGGCGAGCAGGTAGGCGGCGAACAGCGTCAGCAGGTCGTTCGCGCCGATCAGGGCGAGGGTGCCGGCCCCGGTGAGCAGGAGCAGCACCCAGTACTCGGTTTCGCGCTTGTGGCCGCGGACGGTTTCCACGGACATGCCGAAGATCAGGAGCAGGGCGCCGAGGACGGTCAGGCGGCCGAAGCCGGTGGCGGTGTCGACGGCGAACGCATGGGCGAAGACGGTCTGTTCGCGGTCGGTGGCCATGGTGACGCCGGTGGCGACCAGACCGGCCGCACAGGCGGCTGCCGCCAGGACGGCGATGATCCACTGGCGTCGGCGGGGCAGCCAGGAACCGGCGAGCAGGCCGATGACGGCGGTGCCGAGCAGGGCGAGTTCGGGGACGAGGGCGGCGAGGTTCTCGTTCACCGGGCCACCAGTTCGGTCACCGTGCGGCCGGCGGGTTCGATGACGTCCAGCAGCCAGCGCGGCATGACGCCGATCACCAGCGCCACCGCCAGCAGCGTCACCGTCGGGACGGTCTCGGCGCGTTCGAGGTCGCTGATACCGGCGGTGGGGATGGTGCTCGGCAGTCGCGGGACGCCGAGGAACATCGTGCGCAGGGCGCGTAGGAACAGAGCGGCGGTGATCAGGATGCCGGTCAGGGCGATGGCGGTGGCGACCGTCCGGGAGGCCAGGGAACCGGTGAAGATCTGGAACTCGGCGATGAACCCGGAGAAGCCGGGAATGCCGATACTGGCGAACGCCGCGACGGCCGTGACGCCGGCGAACCGCGGGGCGTGCGCGGCCAGACCGGAGTAGGCGTCGATCGCGTAGGTCCGCCCCCGGTCGTAGAGCACGCCGGACAGCAGGAACAGGGCGCCGGTGATCAGGCCGTGGCTGACCATCTGGGTGACCGCGCCGGTGACCGCGAGGGAACGGGCCTGGGCGTCGGTGCCGGCCAGCGTCCCGGCGGCGCCGACGGCGAGGACGACGTAGCCCATGTGGTTGACCGAGGTGTAGGCGATCATCCGCTTGAAGTCGGTCTGCGCCAGGGCGACCAGCGCCCCGTAGACCACGGATACGGCGCCGACGACGACGATGACCAGGGCGTACTGGCGCCAGCTGCCCGGCAGCAGGGGCATGGCGATGCGGACGAATCCGTAGGTGCCCATCTTCAGCAGGATCCCGGCGAGGATCGCGGAGCCCGCGGCGGGGGCGTCGGTGTGGGCGGGCGGCAGCCAGGTGTGGAACGGCACGGTCGGGGTCTTGACCGCCAGCCCGACACCGATGGCCAGCAGCACGAGACCGGCGTACGGGCCGCGGCCGGCGAGCGGGTTGGCGCGGGTGAGGTCGACGAGGTCGAAGGTGTGGGGTTCGGCGGCGAGGTACAGGCCGATGAAGCCGAGCAGCAGCGCGAGCGAGCCGATGAAGGTGTAGAGGAAGAACTTCAGCGCCGCCGCCCTGCCCCGCTCGCCGTGGCCCCATCCGGCGATCACGAAGAACATGCCGACGATGGACAGGTCGAAGAAGACGAAGAACAGGATCAGGTCCTGCGCGACGAACAGGCCCAGACTCACGGTCTGCAGGAACAGGAACAGACACACGTAACTGCGCACCCGCTGCCGCTCCTTGAGGGAGTACACGGCGACGGCGAGGAACAGCAGGCAGGTCAGCGCGACCAGGGGCAGGGACAGGCCGTCGACACCGACGTGGTAGCCGACCCCGGCGCCGGGGATCCACCGCACCCGCTGCTGGTACTGCATCCCCTCCCCCGGGTCGAAACCGGTCCAGACGGCGACGACCAGGGCGAGGTCGACGGCGGCCGTGGCGATCCACACCCGGATGTACGTCCTGTCGGAGAGCGCCCACGGCAGGAGCAGCAGGAGCGCGCAGACCAGCAGGGGGAGGAACGTGATGACACTCAGCACAGGGCTACCTCACCAACAGCACGATCAGGACGAGTACGGCGAAGCCCACGGCGGCCTGGGCGTAGTACTGGTGCAGCAGCCCGGACTGCGGCCGGCGCGCCGCCCGGCCCAGACCGCGGGCGCCGGCGGCGACCGCGCCCACGGCGGCGTCGATGCCGCCGTCGTCCACCCGGCCGGCGAGCCGGGCGCCGGCGAGCCCGCCGCGGGCGGTCTGCCGTACCGCGGCGTCGATGCCGTCGTCGTCCACCCGGCCGGCGATCCTGGCCGTGGCGAGTCCGCCGCGCGCGATCTGGCGCACCGCGCCGTCGACGACGCGGTCGTCGAAGGCGGCCAGTGCCCGCGCCAGCCCCAGGACGGGCCGTACGACCACCGCGTGCGCGGCCCGCTCCAGGTGCAGCCATCCCCGCGCCCACCGCACCGCCGGACGCGGCACGGGCGCCGGGCGGGAGGCCCACCACCAGGCCAGGCCCGCGGCGGCGAACACCACTCCGGCGCTCAGGCCCAGCTCCCACGGCTTCGGCGAGTGCTCGTCCGGCGCCCCGACCAGCCGCTTCAGCCAGGACGCCGGTCCGGGCAGGGCCAGCACCCCCAGCACGGCGGCGGCGAAGGTGAGAGCGAGCAGCGGGGCAGGGGTCGTGCGGACGGTACGCCGGGTGCCGTGCCGCTCGGTGTCGTAGCCGGCCTCCGGGTCGTCGGGCAGCGGCCGGGTGACGTACCACAGGGCCTTGATGCTGTACACGGCGGCCACGGCGGCCGCCGCGAGCCCCACGGCGTACAGGCCGGTGCTCTCGGCGTACGCGGAGGCGAGGACCTCGTCCTTGGCCGCCCACAGAGACAGCGGCGGCAGTCCGGCCAGGGCCAGCGCGCCGACGGCGAAGGCGGCGCCGACCAGACGGTAGGTGCGGGCGGCGCCGCGCAGGGCCGGCAGGTGCTTGGTGCCGAGCGCGGTCAGCCAGGCGCCGGCGGCGAGGAACAGCCCCGATTTCGTGGCGGCGTGCGCGACGAGCTGGGTGGTGCCGGCGGCGATGCCGCCGCTGCCCGCGGCCAGCACCATGAACCCGAGCTGGGAGGAGGTGGACGCCGCGAGCAGTTGCTTCAGGTCCCGTTGCGCTACGGCGACCACGCCGAGGAAGAGCGCGGTGACGGCGCCGGTCCAGGCCACCAGCGGGCCGGCCCAGCCGGTGGCGGCCAGCAGGGGATGCAGGCGCAGCAGCAGGTAGGCGCCGGCGGCGACCATGGTCGCCGAGTGCAGCAGCGCCGACACCGGACTCGGGCCCTGCATGGCCCGCGACAGCCAGAACGAGAACGGCAGCTGCGCCGACTTGCCCAGCGCGGCCACGACCACACCTGCGGTGATCACGTGCAGCCATGGCGAGGTGGCATCCGGGAGGGCCCGAAGGTCCAGCGAGCCGGCACCGCCGGCCATCGCCGCGCCGGCGGCCAGGTACAGCCCGAGGTCGGCGGTACGGGTGGTGAGGAACGCGGTGTCCGCTGCCCGTACCCGCTCCGGCCGCCGCCACCAGTAGCCGATCAGCGCCCAGCTGGTGGCACCCATCACCTCCCAGGCCATCAGCAGCAACGGCAGCGTGGTCGCCGTGACCGTGGCCAGCATGGACCCGGAGAAGACCAGCATCAGGCCGAAGAGCCGCCCCCGGTTCTCGTCCGGTCCGAACTCGCCCGCGGCGAAGGCCAGGACTGCGGTGGTGACCGCCGCCACCGTGACCACCATGAACGCCGACAGCCCGTCCACCGCCAGACCCGCCCGCAGCCCGGCGAACAGCGGCGCGCTCGATTGGGGCCGGGTCACCGACGCGGCGACGGCCACACCAAGAGTCGCCACGGCCACCGCCACACCGAGAGCGGGAACCAGCCGGTTGCAGCGGGTTCCCGTCACGCCCAGGACCGCTCCCGCGCCGAGGGGGAGGCAGATCAGCAGCCAGATCAGCGCGCTCATCCCTTGAGCTCGGCGGCCATGTCGGTCATGTCGACCTGGCGGGCGCGGTAGATCGCGGTGGTCACGGCGAAGCCCATGGCCATCTCCACCGCCATCGCGACCACGGCCGCCACGATCACCACCTGGCCGCTCGGCGCCCCGGGGGCGAGGAAGTGCCAGAAGTCGGCGGCCGCGACGATGACGCCGCCGATCATCAGCTCGATCCCCATCATGATCATGACGATGGACTGCTGGGACAGCGCGCCGAAGAGGCCGGTGGAGAACAGGCCCGCGGCCAGCACCAGGATCAGTTCGAAGGTCACCGGCCCACCCCTCCGCCGACCGGGTCCTCGGCCGGCCGCTGGTCGAGGTCGTCGCCGAAGCGGTCGTAACGGCCCCGGTGCGTGGCGAGGACGGTGGCACCGACCATGGTGGCCAGCAGCACGAACCCCAGGATGACCATGGTCAGCATGTGTTCGGCCATCAGCGCCCTGCCGACCTGGAAGGTCGTGTCCCGGGGCCGGGACGCGGTACGGTCCGGCCAGGGCACGAGGAAGATCCCGGCGACCAGCGCCGTGAAGACGACGCCGCTGATGGTGAGGGCACCGCGCGTGTTGTGCAGCATCGACATCGGCATCAGGCCGGCCGGGTTCATCATGTAGGCGATCATGAACACGGCCATGATCACCATCTCCATGACCATCATCAGCACGATGACCACGCCCAGATAGGGCAGGCCGAGTACGGCCGTGACGCCGCCGACGCAGACCAGTGACGCCAGCAGCGAGAAGGTGACCCGGGCCATCGAGTTCAGCGTGAACACCAGCACGCCGAAGACCAGGGCGAGCACCCCCAGAGCCACCAGCAGCACGGTGTCGGTCGTGCCCATGAAGCGGTCCCTCCCTTGTCCTATCGGTCGAGGTTCACCAGAGCCGGTACCAGGGCCTGCGCGATCGTCAGCGGGATGAGCACCACCCAGGCGAACTCCACGTACCGGTCCGCGCGGACCGCCGGCAGCCGCCGCAGCACCCACACCAGCAGACCGAGCACCAGCAGCGTCTTGACCAGCGACCATGCCCAGGGCGGCAAGCCCGGCCCGGCCCCTCCGCCCAGGAACAGCGGCACGGCCATGGCCGCGCCGGACGCGAGCCACAGCCACCGGCCGGCCTGGAGCAGCAACCGGTCCGCCCCGGACACCTCGCCCAGGACACCGCCGGCCAGGTCACGGCCCGCCGGATAGGCGAACGGGCCCAGGAAGCTGAACGCCAGCACACCGGCCAGATAGGCGGCGAAGGCGACCGGCATCCACACCGCGTACCACAGCCCGTCCTGCGCGGCGGCGATGTCACCCACCCGCAGCGACTCGGCACCGGTGGCGGCGGAGATCAGCGCGAACATCAGCGGCAGCTCGTAGGCCAGGCCCTGAGCGAGGAACCGGTACCCACCGATCAAGGAGAACGCGGCGTTGGGCCCCCAGCCCGCCAGCCACAGCCCGGCCCAGGTCAGCACCTCCATGGCGTTGAACCACACGACCCCGACCGACGGGTCGGCGACCGCACGGCCGCCGAAAGGGATGACCAGCGTCGACAGCACGGCCGCCACCGGCACGGTCACCACACCCGTCCGCCACAGCAGCCGGTCCTGGGCGGGCAGCCGCCGCGGCTGCGCCACCAGCGCCCGGGGCACACCGAGAAACGGTCGGACCGCGCCGGCGACGCCGACGGGCCGGCCCGCGTCCCTCGCGTCCAGCACCGCGTTCGCGGCCACCGCCAGCGCCGCCAGGACGACCAGCAGTCCCGGAGCGGCCAGCAGCGTCCACCACTCCCCCGCCTCAACCACGCGCCACCTCCACGACGCCGCGGGAGACCAACTCGTCCGGGTCGGGGTCGAGACTGGCCACGACGAGGCGGGCGGCAGCCAGCTCGGCTCCCTCAAGCAACCGGGGCAGCAGCGCGATCAGGGCGGCCGACGGCGGGTTCTCGGCACTCCACGGACCACGCGGGCTCTCCTCCACCGCCACGTCCAGAGGCGAGGAGTCCTCCAGCCGCGGCAGGTCGTGCCCGATGTCGGTGAGCCACTGCCGGTAGCGGGCGGTCACATCCCCGCCGGCCCGCGCCGCCGGCCCCCTCACCCCGAACTCCCGCGCCTCGTGTGCCGTGACGACGCCGATGCCGCGGGTCAGCCAGGCCAAGGTGCGGGACCGGCCGACCCTGCGGGTGAAGCGTTCCAGCCGAGGCGCGACCGCGGCACGAGGCGCGCCGGACAGCAGGTCGTCCCGCAGCCTGCGGGCCCGCACCGCCTCGGCGGGCCAGCCCGCCACCGCCAGGAGCCGACCGAGGCTGTCGAGATGCGCTGCCGCGCGCCGACGCACCGCCTCTCCCAAGGGCACCGGCTGCCCGGAGACCGCCCGCAGCCACGGCTGAGCCCAGAAGGCTTCAGCCGCTGCGCCGTCAGAGGGCCTTGCCGGTCCGTCGACGTCGACCTGCTGGACCACGTCACCTTGCAGCACCAGGCGGACCGTCAGGCCCGCGGGCCAGTCGGCCAGGAATGGCCCCAGCGGCAGATGCAGCTGATCCAGCGTCAGGCCGTCACGGTCCGCGCCCTGCTCTGCCATCGGCAGCCCGCCCGGCATGTCCGTCTGTCCGCCGGCGTGACCGCCATGACCGCTGTGTCCCCCGTGGTCGCCGTGCTCGTCGGCGTCCTGGCCGTCGTGGGGCTGGCCCCCGCCACCGTGCCCCGCTGCCTCGTCCTGGCCGGCCGCGTGCGGGGCGTGCTCGCCGTCGGGCCCGCCGTGGGCGTCATCCGCCCGGCCGACCTCCCTCTCCCCGGCACCGTCACCGTCGTGGCCGGGAGCCTGGTCATCACCCTCGTGCCGCTCCAGTGGGCCGTGTTCTCCCTCCCGGTGTCCGCCAGCTTCGGCCGGGTGTGCGGCCGACTCGTGCTGGTCGGCCGGTGAACCGAGGAGGGCACGGCCGGCGTCCAGCGCGGCCTCCACCTCATCAGCCGTGCGGGCGTGCACCCGGGCGCGCGGTGCGGGCAGGTCCCGCCACAGCCGCTCCAGTGCCGCCCGCAGGTCAGGGCGGTCGGGACCGGCCACGAGGAGCAGATCGGCCTGCGCCGGAGTGGACGCCTGCGGCCAGTCCCGCGCTCTCAGCAGCCGCTCGGCGGCCAGCCGGACCGCTGTCCCGCCCGGCACGGTCGCCAGCAGCACGTGCGGTCGCGCCGCGGCGGCACGCAGGGCCAGGCTGGTCAGGTCCATCGCAGCGCGCCCTCCCGCCACGCGTAGACGACCCCGGTGACGAGGACGGCGAGGAAGACGAACATCTCGATCACCGCGCTCGGCCCCATGGCGGAGATCACGCGCGTCCACGGATACATGAAGACCATCTCCATGTCGAAGGCGAGAAACAGCATCGTCACCGTGTACCAGCGCACATGGAATCGGCTCACCGCGTGTTCCGTGGGCTCCAGCCCCGACCCGAACGGCGCCGCGCCCGGCGTACCGGAACCGATCCGCACCGCCCACGCCGCCCCGTACACACCGCCGACGGCGATCAGGGCGATGCCGAGCAGCGACAGCGCCGCTGCCGTGCCGCTCATACGCCCTCACCGGTCCCGGCGGCGACCCAACGGCCGGACCTGCCCGGCGAATTCCGGCTGCCGCGCGCCGCATGCACCGGCGTCCTCGCGTCCACGGCCATGCGATGCCTCCTCGTGGCACGACTGGCCCGCTGCGTACCCCGGGTGGCACCGGGCATTCCGTCAAGAACCATCCCGCCGCTGACGACCGGCCGGCGTACGGACGGCGTGACGCTCGCACTCGCCGCCCGGCTTTGCAGGTGGCGCACTCGTTCGCGCGGCTGCTGTCGGCGTCGTGGCCGGTGTTGCTTCTCCCGGTCCACCCGCCCGGATCGGCAGGAGAGGTATCGAGCGTGCCTTGACTGCAGTGGTCACAACAGAAGCCTCCAGCGGCGTCCGGCGACGGCTGATGCCGTCCACGTAGGGGTAACACGGCGCCGGACGCCGCAAACCAGACGGCCGCCTCAGGCTGATCATCCTTCCGCGTCGCAGACCAGGAGGGCGATGCGCCACCCGGTTCTCGACCGCCGGCTGGGCGAACAGCCTGCCTGTGTGGGCTTTTGACGGTTGCAACGCCGTTGCGGGCCGGTGGCTGCGGCGATCACTCGTGCCGTGGCTGACGGAGACGGCACGGGATGGCCCTGCATAACGGTCCGCACCGCGTCGGGTGACGACGATGGGCACACGCCCGGCCGCGGAGCCGGTCTTCGAGAGCCTCTCCCCATGCTCGAGCGCGATGCCCGGCGCGGAGGTGTGCTCGGGACCGGGCGTGGCCGTACCCTCCTGCCCTGTGGGCGGCTTTCATATCAGGGACCAGAGCGGGTAGACGGTGCCCATCCCGTGAGACGGGACCTCACAAGTACAAACTCATCTGACTGAGAGTGACGATCTCCATGTCTCAACCGCTTATGAAGCAGGCGGACGAGCAGGGACCGGACCACACTCTGCGTCGGCGCCTCGCCTGGAGCGGTTCCCCGCCCACGGCCGCCCGGGCCCGGGCCGAGGCCGGCGCACTGCTGTCCGCCCTGCAGCGCACCCTGCAGCACACCGTGTCCCCCCGCGCCGCCGACGACGTGCGCCTCGTGGTCAGCGAACTGATCGCCAACGCCGCACGACACGCCCTCGGCCCCGGACGCCTGGAACTACAGGCAGCCGAGAACGGCCGCATCGTGCGGATCACCGTCTGGGACACCTCTCCCGCGCTGCCCCGGCCCCAGCCGACCGACCCCGGCCGTGTCGGCGGACACGGCCTGGAAATCGTCAGAGCCCTCAGCAGCCGCCTATCCGTCCAGCACACCGGCGAAGGCAAAGAGATCACCGCCGACGTACCCCTCCGACAGGCGCGTTCCCCCGACAGTCCCGGGCGGTACCACATCGACGGAGCGCCCGACGGCACCCTGGGATAGACGCCGGACCACCGTGGCTTGGCCCGCACCGCGGGCACACCCGCAGACACGCGGCACGACCGCACCCGGCGAGCGTCGACGCTGGTCAGGAGCGGTCGTGTTCGGAGCGGAGCTGCTGAGCGACGTCGCGCAGTTTGATGTTGTGGTGCTGGGAAACGCGGCGCAGCACGTTGAAGGCGTCGTCTTCGCTCATGCCGTGGCGTTCCATGAGGATGCCCATGGCTTCGCCGATGGCGTGGCGGGTCTCCATGGCGTGTTCGAGCTGGTCGATGGTGCGGGCGCTGGCCAGGGCCACGGCGGCGTGGGAGGCGAGCATCCAGCCGGCGGTCTCGATGTCCTCGGTGAAGGTGCCGGGGCGGCGGGCGTAGAGGTTGAGGGCGCCGAAGTCCTCCTTGTCGGTGTACAGGAGGATGCCGGTCATGCTGCCGATACCGAGCCCGCGGGCCGCTTCCGCGTAGTCGGGCCACTGCGGCTGGGGCCGGGTCATGTCGGTGATCCGGTAGGTGCGCTCACCGCTGTCGCGGCGGGCGAGGTCGTAGCACGGCCCCTCACCGAGCTCGCCCTGGAGGCGGTCGGAGGCTTCGACCATCTCCCCGCACGAGGACAGCGTGATCGCCCGGCCCTTGCGGACCGCCAGGATCCCGGCGGCGTCACATCCCTCCACCAGATCCACCGCCGCCGCCGAGATGGCAGCCAGCGTCTCCTGGACCGACTTCTTCTCCAGCAGATCCCGGGCCAGCTCAGCCATCTGCTCACCGAACCTCTGCCACTGCATGTCGCCACCACCACCCACCTGGGCACGCCGATCGAGCCGTCCGCTCACCCTAAATGCCCCACGCCTGCCCGTCGCCCATTGGGCCGTGCGTATGCCGCTGCCGTTGGGCTCGCGGTCGCGGGCGCACCGTCCGCGAGTCGGTCGGCCAGGTCGGGTCTGCCGGGCGCACACCAGGACTCGGTGGCTCGTACGCACCGGCGGGCAGCTGTGTCCGGCTGTTGGCCGCTCGGACGACGCGGTCGCGAGCCGTGCCGGACTCGGGCGCGACCACGATCTTCACGAGGAGGGACCCGGTGCCGGAACCCCTGCGCGCCCGCGTGCCGATCGCGGAAGCAAGAAGGAAGCGGTGCGGAAGCGGTCGGGGGCTCCTCACGGCAGCACCGCCGCGGGTTTCCTCGGAGGAAGGTGTCCGCCCGGCGCGGTGGGCACGTCGTGCGGGCTGAAGGAGGCCACCCATGCGCGGGCAAGAGGCGCAGTGTCCACGGGGCGACCTGCCCTACGCGGAGCTCAGCCGCGACGAGTACGCGGAGACCGCCGCACGCGACTTCGTCCCGTTCCTGGTCTCGGCGGGCATCACCCTTCTCGAGGGCCCGTGTCCACGGTGCCGGGGGGCCATGTCCGTGCATCTCGTGGAGGACGTCGTCCGGGGCGGCGGGTCCACCGCGGCCACGGCCGATCCGTACCACACCCTCCGGTGCGGGTGCCGGAGCGCACACGCCGGGCGGCCGGACGGCCGTACCGGCTGCGGAGCGTACTGGAACATCGTCGTGGCACGGGCGGAACCGTCGTGACCGGGCCGGTACTGCGGCCCGGTCCCCCGGCGACACCCCGCGACCTGCACCGGGCACAGCATCGCGAGGAACTGCTGAACGGGGCGGAGCTGGAGCGCATCCGATCGGCGGCGGTCGCCTGGCGCAACGGACTGGGCGGGCTGATGGCCGGGCTGATCGGCTTCGGTCTGGTCAAGGGCCGCTCCGACATCACCCAGCTCGCGCCCGCGCCGGGCATCGCGGTGGGCGTGCTGCTGGCGCTGGCCGCCGTGACCGGCGCAGTGGCGGCCTGGTGGGTGTTGCGGGCCGCGCACGGCATGCCCCGGGTGCTGCCCGCCGACCGGCTGCCGGGCCGGGTCGCGGACGAGCACGGGCAGGCCACCGCCGCCGCGCGTGACCTGCGCCGCGGCAGTGCCCTGGTGGTGGCGCACGCGGTCGTGCTGATCACCGCGGTCGGCGTGACCTGGTACGGCCCGGCCCGGGCGAAACCCCGGGTCGAGGTGATCACCCCCGACGTCACCGCGTGCGGCGTCGTCCGGCTGGTCGAGAACGGCACCATGACCGTACGCACCGGGAGCGCGGACCTGCGCATCAGGCTCGGAGAGGTGATCGGCCTCAGCGCGGTCGACTCGTGTCCGGCCCGCTGAGGCCCGCCGGTGGTCAGTGGCCCATGTGCACGAAGGGCGCCCACAGCGTGACGGCGCCCTCGGACGCGGCGATGTCCCGCAGTCTCCGCGTCGCGCCGTGCAGGGCCCGCGCCACGTCGTCCGCGGTGGGGTCGGCCCGCTCGGCGACGGCGGCGAAGACCGCCTTGGCCGCTTCGGCGATGGCCGCGTCGTTGGCCGTCCACAGCGAGCCGATCACGTCCCGCCAGCCCGCGAAGCGGAGTGCGGCGGTCAGACTGATGGCCTCGTCCATGTTGACCAGTCCCCCGTTGGCCGTCTCGCACGCCGCCAGGAAGGCCAGGTCACCGCTGTGGGCTTCGCCCGCGAGCCGAGCCACCGTCAGCACTCCGTCGTGGAGCAGCAGTCCGCCGCGGGACGGGTCGGCGAGGTCCTGTCTGCCGTGGCAGCCGAAGTGGGCGTAGCGGTGCCCCCGCAGCTCGTCGAGCACCCGCGCCCCGGTGGCGCTCACGCGTTCCAGGAGGGTGTGCCGCTCGTCCGGGAACAGGTCGGCCAGCGTCTGCTTCTCCAGCAGGGCGAGCCCGGGGTGGCCCTCGGTCTCCGGCATCGCGACGACGAGCAGCCGCGCCGGTTCGGTGTGCGGCGCCGGGGCCGGCTCGGCGGCGGTCAGCAGGTGGAGGGTCGGGGTGTACGAGGAAACGACCCGGTCCATCACGGTGTCGCCGGGCTCGCTCCCGACGCCGTGGCGACCCGCGGCGTGCAGGGGCACCAGCGACAGCACACTCGTCGGACACCACCAGATCCGGGGCAGGTCCTCGGCATCGGCCCGCGGGGCGTGGCCGAGCGCCGTCATGACCGGTTCCGCGATCATCTCCCAGGCCCACTCCAGCAGGTCCCGCGCGTGCGCGTTGCGCTGCGCACGGTCCGCCGCGACCTCCCCGAGCAGCACACCCAGATGCGCGAAGAGGGTGTCGAGCGCCTCGCCGAACACGATCCCGGGCAGCGGCACCACCCGCACGCCGGCGGCCGAGACCACCAGCGCGTCACTGCGCCAGCGACTGAAGTTGACCAGTACGGCGTCCCCGTCGACGGCCCAGTGCTCCCTCAGGTGGGGCAGGGTCACCTCGGCCGGTTCGCCGGCGGACGCGGCGGCGAGCGACTGGGCCCAGATCACCCCACGGCCCCGTTCCAGCAGTTCCACGGCCAGGGCGGGGTCACCGGTGTTCAGCGCGCACGCCGCCGCGTCGGCGGCCAGTCCGATCCAGGCCCGTCGCGCCAGGTGCAGTTCCTGGTCGGACCGGTCGAGTCCGCGGTGGGCCAGCAGCGGCAGGGTGTGTACGGCGATCCGGTATGCCTCGAGTGCCGAGGTCCAGGCGTGGCGTTCGGCTTCGAACATGGCCCATTTCTGGGCCGTGTCCAGCCGCGCCCAGGCATTGACGCCGTCCGTCCGGGTCACCTCCCGCCAGGCGGCGACGGCGGTCTCGGCGTCGTCGGCGTCTCCCGTCAGGTCGTACCGCATGCGTGCCGCCGTGGCCCGGTTGGTCAGGATCTGGCCGCGGCTGCGGTGCTCCCGGGGCAGCACCGCCATCAGCGTGTCGCTCGTCGTTCTCGCCTCGTCCAGGTGGTCCACGCGGGCCAGCAGTTCCCCGGCCCACATCAGGGTGGCGACATGGTGGTTGAGGATGTCGCTCCGGGCCGGGTGCGCGGCCGGGAGGCTCCGGACCGCCTCCCGGCTCGCCTCCACCGCCTCCGTCAGCAGGCCCTCGTCGCCGTCGGCGCGGCGACCGGCGTGGCTCAGGACGAGCGCGAGGTGGGAGAGGACCAGGGGCCTGTCCGCATGGTCCGGGCCGGCCGTCCGCGCGGCTTCGCGGCACCGTCGCACCGCCTCCTCCAGGTGACCGCCGTCCTCGGACATCTCGTACTCGAACAGCAGGGCCATCCCCAGCGCAGCGAGGAACGGCGCGCGGTCGGGAAAGTCGGCCGGCACCCCGTCGCACACCTCGCGCAGCAGTCGCATCCCGTCGGTCAGGTCCTCGCGCCGACCGACGGCCTTGAACCGGCTGACGAGCGCGCTTGCGACGCCGTGGGCCACCAGCACCCGCAGCAGGGGGTGCGGCCACTCCCCGTCCAGCAGGGGTCGTCCGAGCGAGATCGCCTCGTCGAGGTGGGCGGTGTCGCCGCCGTCCCCCTCGTACCGCAGGCACAGCGCCGTCACCCGGTGTCCGACCGCCACGAGACGGGCCGGATCCCCCTCGGGGAGGAGGCCGAGCAGGTCCCGCGACTCGGCCGACAGCCGCATCAGGTCCTGCGCCGATCCACTGAGGCGGTAGCGCAGCAGCAGCGCGCTCAGGAGCTGGATCCTCGCCCCCGCGGGATCGGCCGGCGCGTTCTCCGCCCGCCGCGTGAGGTGGCCGACCAGCGCGTCGAGGCGGTCGGCGGGCAGCCTGCCCAGCCCGGCCTCGGTGAGCTGGAGGTCGATCTCCTTCTCCTCCCTGTCGGCGCGGGCCTGTTCCGCCAGTGCGGTACGGGCCTCACGGACCCGGTTGAGCAGCCTCCCGAGCATGCGTCACCTCACCTCGTGCTCAGGGCGTCGGACCCGGCGGCGCCGTGGCCCGGCAGCACGCCCAGTCGCCTCGCCGTGCTCTCGATGTGGCGGATCGCCAGCACGAGCAACCCGATGTCGTCCAGGTACACGGGGTCCGGAAGCAGGTCGACGGGGCTGAGCGTGTAGAGGAGGGACACGTAGAAGACCATCTTGTTCGAGAAGGGCATCTCCTCGTGGCGGAGCAGCTTGGAGACCTTCCACAGTTTGACCGTGAGCGCGATCGCGATCCCCAGCATGGTGACGACCGCGACCGCGATGACGATCAGCAAGACGGTGGGCAGTCCACTCATCGGTTCCTCCTGCGCGTTCACCGCACCGCGCGAACGGGCGGACGGGGCATGCGCCCGTGACACCCATGGGACAGTCGCTGCCGCTTCCGCGGGAATCACCCGCCGCTTCCGGTGTGCTTCCGGACGGCTTCCGGTGGGAGAGCGGGGGCCCGGTCGTAGGCGTGCAGGGCACCGAAGTCCCCGGCGCTGAGCCAGTCCTGCCCCTGGCGGCGGACCGGGCACCCGGCGAGTTCCAGCCGGCTGGCGAGTTTCGACCGGAAGTCGGGGGTGTCGGTGACCGTGATGTGGTTGAGGCCGCCGAGATCGGTCGCCGGGCGCAGTTCACCGAACTGGAGCAGTACGGTGCGGGAGGGCTGGAAGGCGAGGGCCATGCCCAGTTCCAGCAGGACGTTGGGACGGGCCTGGAGGCCCGGTTCGCGCTCCGCCCGTGGTTCCCTCGGTCCGTGCAGGCCGGGGTGGAGGTGGACGATGTCGTCGGGGGTCAGCAGCACGACGACCGCGCGGGCCAGCGGAATCGTCCGGGCGACGGCCTCGCCGAGCGTGGGGGTCGCCTTTCCCGTGCGCCTGACCACCTCCTCCCACTCCAGGGGGTTCAGTCCGATGGCGCGCAGGAAGTCGAACACCGCGCGGCGGGCCGGTTCGTCCCGGCCGTGGACGACGAAGACGTTGCGGGCCGGATCGGAGTCCTCCGTGCCGGTGGACGGGCCGGGTTCACCGGGCGCCTCGGCAGGCGGCTCCGGCGCGGAAGCCGGACTCGGGGCGGGGGTCGGCGCGACGGCGGGCGGCCCGCCGGACGCGGACGTCAGCGCGGCCCGCTCGGCGGCCACCGCGAGGTAGGCGAGTTGGTCGTCGAGGCGTTCCAGGAACGAGCGGGCGAGAGCCGCGTCGTCGGCGAAGGGCCCCCCGGGGGTCAGCATCCCCTCCAGGTCGAAGGCCCGGGTGAGATTGTCGGCGGCGATCTCGACCGTCCGGTGCATCTCCTGCAGGCCGGTGCTCAGCAGGAGGGCGTCGAGCCGGCGCAACCGCAGCAGGTCCGCGTCCGCCCCGCCGCCCGCCCCGAGTGCGCGCAACCGTGCTGCGAGCCGGTCGATCGACTCCCGCAACTGGCGTGCCTGGCCGTCGCGTCGCCACACGCGGAGCTGGTGGCGGAGCTTGGCGGCGTGCGCCAGGTAGCGGGCCAGCGGCGGGATCCCCGTGTCGCCGTTCGACCAGACCCACGCGCTGGCCACCGGGTCGGCGTCCGGGCGGATCGCCAGCACGAACCGCCGTCGCGCCCGTTCGTCGGGCGCGGCGGGGTGCTCCCACAGCGCCGCCGCGCCGTCCGGGAGTACGACACCGGGTTGGGAGCCGGGCGGTCCTTCCGCGCTCTCGGGAAGCAATGCGTGCAGCGACGCGCGGAGTTCGGGCGCAGCCGCTCGTATGCCGGCCTCCGCGTCCACACGCGTCAGATGGAGCCGGGCCTCACCGATCATCAACGGCAGGTGGTCGGCGACCAGGGTGTGCCACTGGTAGTCCTGGGTCCGCCACCACGGCCATCGCGTGCCGGTGGCGCCGTCCGCGGCCAGCCGGGCCTCCGGCGGAGCCAGTGCCACCGAGAGAGTGAGCAGGTCGTGGTGGCGGCGCAGGATCGCCTGGCAGTCGGCACCCGCCCGCTCCAGGGCGGCGACGGCACCCTCGCCGTCGGGAAGGACGTCGTCCAGGCGGTCCGGCGGCACCGGGGGAAGCCCGGTGCCCGGCACGGGCTCCGTCATGCCCAACAGCAGCGCGCACCCGCGCCAGATCTCCTTGAGCCGTCGGTAGGCGGCGGTCGCGTCGGGGCCGTCGGTCGGCGCGTAGAGGTGGGCGACGAACTGCTGGTCAAGGATCATCGATGCTCCCGGTGACCGCCGTCGGTGAGTCCCCTCGCCGGTCGTCCCGGGCGGCCCGCGCGCCGTCGCGGTGCCGTCCGTCCCCGGTCAGCGCCTCCACGTACCGGGCGACCTCGGACAACCGCACTCCCCGCAGGTCCTGCGGCCGTAGGACGATGCGCAGTTCGGGGGTGACCGGCCCCTGCCGGCAGGCCCGGAGGAACGACTCCACGATGATGACGATCACTTGCTCGCCACGGAGCGGGACCCGGGCCAGACCGGCTCCCACCAGCGGTATCGCCACCGGCCGGAGCAGTCCGTGCACCGCCACGGACTCCCACAGCCGCTCCAGTGACAGGCCCAGGTCCTCGGGGGTGGAGCGGGCGACGAGGTCGAGACCCTGGTGGCTGTACGCGACCGCGAACGCCCGCCCCCCGGGCTCCGGCGGTGACAGCGGGACCACGGTTCCTATCGGGTAGCGAAGCCGTTTGCCCTTCGGTTTGTCCCGGGCGGACTCCCGGCGGACCGGTGTCACCGTGCGCAGCGCGGAGCGCAGTTCCCGGTCGAGGAGTGTCCGGTCACCTCCGTAGCGCCGGTGCAGCAACTGTCCCTGGACGCTGTCCCGGCTGATGATGGCGTCCCTCTCGGTGGCGGTGTCGAAGGTGTCGCCGAAACCGGCGACGAGGCTCGCGTCCGTCTCCTCGAAGAGATCGCCCCGCTTGACCACCACCGAGGTACGCAGGGCGGGGAACTCACGCCGCAGGAGTTCCGCCCCGTGCCGTTCGCGCAGCCGCGCGCGGAGCTTGGTCAGGGCGGCGAGGGCTTCGAGATCGTCCGGGCGCTCGGCCACCAGCCGTTCGGCGACCTGCAGGGCCAGTTCGGGATGGCCGGAGTCGGTGTGCAGGGCGATCAGTTCGGCGCAGACGGATTCGTAGGTCGTGGTCAGCCGCCGTATCAGGGGCTCGGCGAAGACCGCGTCCGCCACCTCGGGAAGTGGCCTGCCCCGCCACAGGCCGAGTGCCCTGGTGAGGAGCACCGTCGCGGTCGCCGGGGCGGCGTGCGCGGCCTGGTTGAACAGGCCGGTGAACTCCAGGACGTCGAGCTGTTCCGGGGTCAGCACCAGACGGTAGGCCGAGTCCCGGCCCTGTCCCGTCAGTACCTGCTCGGTGCGCAGCACCGAGGTGCCGTCGCCCGGCCCCGCGGAGTCGAGGGCGCGGCGCAGTTCCAGGACCCGTTTCTGGACCTCGGTGCGGTGCGGGCGGCCGATTCTGCCACGGACCGGTTCTCCCCAGAGGTCCGTGTAGAGGTCGCCGCAGGGCACCGCCTCACCCTCGGCCGTGACGAGCCGGAGCAGCAGCCTGGTGGTGAGGGGGGTGAGTCCGATGTCCTCGCCGTCGCGGCGCACCGCGGTGGTGCCCAGAACGCCTATGCGGATGCACGTCACTCACGACTCCATCGCCGACCCCGTTCCCCCTGGGGGGATATCGAGCCTACCAAGAGCGTTCGGGGGCGCACCGTACGTAAGTATGTTCCCCTCCCGGTGAGCCTGGGCAGCCCATAGGCTGAAGTTCATGCCGCAGCCCCACTCGCCCTCGCCCCGGTCGTCGCCCGACGGGGACGGCAGGACAGCGCTCGTCGCGCAGGTCCTCACCCTTCTCCAGCACTCGGTGGCGACATGGCAGTTGCCCGACACCGACTGGCAACGGCTCGAGGAGCCCGTCGACGCGCTGACGGCCGCGGGAGCCGACAGCGACGTGGCGACCCTGCGCAGGGCGCTGGTGCAGCTGCAACTCGCGGCGCCCGACCGCATCACCCGGGCGACCAGGCCCGCGGCGACCGCCGCGCCCGCCCGGCTCCGGGAGAGGGTCAACCACTTGGTGCACACGCTCCGGGGCGGCGGCGAGGAGCCCGTCCCCGACCATGCCCCGCGGCCCGCCGACGAGCCGCGCGGCATCGGGCGCAACGACTGACGTCGGCGACGGCATGGTCAGCGGTTTTCAGCCAAGATAATCCGGAGTTGACAGTTCCGCATGCAGGTCTTTCGGTTCATCATTTCCGCACCTCGCCGTGGCGGGACGTCCACGGTTCACACGGCGGGGCTTCCCGTCGAGCCGGCCGCACATTGACGGGCACCTTTGACAAGGCGAGTTTCTGTCACATGTGATGCCCGCCACACGAGTAAAGGCTTGATGATGGAAGCGTAATGAGTCGTACTGTTGAACTAACGTCGCATTAGCGGACGGAAGGGTCAGTGAGCACCGGGGAGACACCCGCATGTCATCTGGCCATTTTCGGGGAGAGCGCGAGAAGTCTGACCACTTTCTCGTGATGCATCACTGAAATTCACACAGTCTTCGGGGGACTGAAACGCGATGGCGGGGAACGTAAAATCCGATAAATCCGGCGAAGGTCTGAAGATTGGCCTCTACATCGAAGATGATGTGCTTCGAGCGGGCCTGGCCTCGCTCCTGTCGCAGATCTCAAGCATGGTCGAGATAATCCCTCCGGACGATTTCTCGCGTCACCGGCCGGTGGGGCCCGCGGTGTCGCTCGATGTGTTCGTGGTGACCAGTTCCAATCGATTCCACGGTTCGAAGGATGAGGGCTGGGGCGGCTTCAGCGCGCCGCGCGTGCTCATGATCCTCGAGGAACCCGAGCTGGGCTCTGAGGTGGATCTCTTCTCCGACTATCCGGCCGACAGCTATCTGATGCGGACGGGGCTCACGGTGGAGGCTCTGGGCCAGGCCCTGTCACAGGTCGTGTCGGGGCAGATGCTCATGCCGCTCAGTGTGGGCCGCATGCTGATGAGCCGGGCCGTGGAGAGCCCCACCCCGGCGGCCACGCTCACCTCGCGCGAAACCGGTGTGCTCCGTCTGCTCGCCGAAGGGCTGAGCAACAAGCAGATCGGCAGGCGGCTGGACATCTCCGAGCACGGTGCCAAACGGCTGGTCGGTTCCGTGCTCGCCAAGCTCAACACACCGAACCGCACCTCGGCGGTCGTCCTGGCCATCAAGGCGGGGCTCCTGTGAGGCGCCCAGCGCCTCTTGGGCAGAGTTCTGGACGCCCGGGACGTGCACCGGCGGCTACATGGGGGGCGCGTCCGCGCCGGTGGCCGGCCGGGTGAAGTGGGCGCGGGAGTCGCGCCGGTACAGGAGGATCAGCGCGGCCAGGCCGACCAGCCAGGAGACGACGGCGAGGATCACGGAGAGGACGCCGGTCGGGTCGGCCAGGCTGATGAGGGTCATGACGGTGGCGATGGCGAAGAGGACGGCGGACGTGACGCGGGCCCAGTTGTGGCCGGCCTTGGCGGCCCAGGCCATCCACAGCCAGAGGGCCGCGCCGATCAGGCTGAAGACGATGCCGGAGGCGATGACGAGACCGCTGGAGACCTCGGTGCCCGAGTCACCGGATCCCGACAGGTCGCCGCTGAGCTCGTCGGCGGTGCTGATCACGACGATGATCTCGCACAGGGAGAGCACGGCGCCCGCGTACATGAGCCTGGCCGCGGTCAGGACCGACGGCGGGGTCGCACGGTATCCGGTAGGGGTCTGCGGTTCCTGGGGGTAGGACGAAAAGCTCACTGCTTGCTCCTGCGTGGTTCGGCCGGGGGGATGTCAGGTGTCTCGCCTGCGGAGCAGCACCGCGGCTGCCAGCAGGGCGGTGAGGACGTAGGCGACGAAGACCCCGTAGCCGGTCCAGGGGCCGAGCATCGGGTTGTCGCCGGTGGTGGGGCGGAGGCTCCAGATGGCGGATCCGGCGTTCGTGGGAAGCCACTTGACGACGTGTGCCTCCCACGCGGACGGCAGGAAGTTCGCCAGGAGCGGGACGACGAACAGCAGGCCGATCGCCGTCGAGATCGCCGCCGCGGTGTTCCGCAGCAGGGCGCCGAGGGCCAGCGCGAGGAGGCCGCCTGCGGCCAGATACAGGCCCCCTCCGACGACGGCGCGCAGCACGCCGGGGTCGGTCAGCGCGACGTGCAGGTCGAGGTGGGTGACGGTGTCGGCGGCGCCGTCCCGGTCGGTGACCGTGGCCTTCGCGAAGAAGCTCTGGCCGATGAAGAACGAGACGAAGCTGCAGAGCAGTCCGCAGGCAAGCACGACGCACGCCAGGACGGTCAGCTTCGCGGTGAGGACGGTGACGCGCCGCGGGACCACGGTGAGGGTGGTGCGGATCGTTCCGGTCGAGTATTCGGAGGTGATGGCCATGGCGCCGATCACCGCGACGGTCAGCTGACCGAACATCAGCCCGGACATGCTGTCGCGGACCGGGTCGACGTCGGCCAGGAACGACGGCTCGAGATGCGCCGAGACGGCCCAGGCGAGCAGGGCACTGGTCCCGATGGTGAGGACCACGGTGGCGACGAGCGTCCACACGGTCGACCGCAGCGACCGGATCTTCGTCCACTCCGAGCGGAGCACGCCGCCGAACGTCAGGGTCGCGGCGCGTGCTTCGGGGGCAGCGGCAGCGGCAGCGGCAGCGGCGGGCTTCATGACCGCACCTCCGCTTCCGGTGCTCCGGCGGACGGGCTCGCCTGGTATTCGACGCTGGACCTGGTGAGCTCCATGAACGCCGCTTCGAGCGAGGCCTGCACCGAGACGAGCTGGTGGATGCGGACCGCACCGTCGAAGGCCAGATCCCCGACGCGCACGGCGTCCAGCCCGCCGACGACCAGCGAACCGTCGGGTTCGGACCGCACGGTGCCGCCGTGGTCCTCGAGCAGCGCGACGAGCCGGGCCGGCTCCGGGGTGGTCACCCGCACCTCCGTCCGGCAGTTGCGCTCGATGAACTCGTCGACGGTGCAGGACGAGATGAGCCTGCCCTTGCCGATCACGACCAGGTCGTCTGCGGTGTGCTCCATCTCGGACATCAAGTGGCTGGAGACCAGCACCGTGCGGCCCTGCGCCGCCAGTTCCCGCATCAGGCCGCGGATCCACACGATCCCTTCGGGATCCAGCCCGTTGACGGGTTCGTCGAAGAGCAGCACCTCCGGATCGCCGAGGAGCGCCACCGCGATGCCCAGGCGCTGTGACATGCCCAGGGAGAAGCCCCGCACCGGCCTGCGGGAGACCTCGGCGAGCCCGACGAGTTCCAGCACCTCCTGCACGCGCCGTCGCCGCAGGCCGTGGGTGTGAGCGAGCGAGAGCAGATGGTCGTAGGCGCTTCTGCCGCCGTGGACGGCCCGGGCGTCCAGCAACGCGCCGACCGTCGACAGCGGGCTGCCGTGCCGGGTGTAGGGCTGCCCGCAGACCGTCACCGAGCCGCCGGAGGGGGCGTCCAGCCCGACGATCATGCGCATCGTCGTGGACTTCCCCGCGCCGTTGGGTCCGAGGAAACCGGTCACCCTGCCGGGGAGCACGTCGAACGACAGGTCGTCGACCGCCAGACGTTCGCCGTACCGTTTGCTGAGATGTAACGCCTCGATCACTCATTTTCCTTTCCTACGGGACGAGTTCGCCGTGGCTCACCCGCCGCTGTCGGTGAGGGCACGCATCACCCTCGCCTGCTCCACATCGACGCCCTGGCGGCGCAGGTCCGCTGTCTCTTCGGCGGTGAAACCCGCCCCGCACCAGGCCGAGACCTCGTCGATGGGTACGCCCGCGCGCCACCAGTCGGTCATCACCGAGATAGCGTCCGCGCCCTGCGCGGCCACACGTTGGGCCTCCGCCGGGGAGAACCCGAGGGCGTGGAAGAGCTTGGCCTCTCCGGCGTCGAGCGACCGTTCGGCCCAGGCGACGGCTTCGGTGCCGTGCCAGCCGAGGTCGATGTACGGCCTGGCCTTCTCCGCCGGGATACCGGCGCGCAGCATCGCCCGCATCGTGGCGGCTTCCTGTTCGTCCAGGGTGCGGCCGACGCCCCGGCGGGACCGGCCCGGGCGCAGCCGCTCGGTCCACCGCTGGGGGCGGGGGTCCTCTCCGGCCAGGTGCCGTTCCGCGGCCTCGGCCGCGGGGACACCGAACTCCCGCCAGCGGACGGCGTCGCGGGGGGTCATCCCGGCGCGCAGCATCCTGTCGACGGTGTACGGGGTGGCACCCGCCGTGCGCCATTCACGCGCTTCGTCGGGCTTGTACACGCCCGAGGTGCGCCAGCGGTCGGCGTCGTCGAGCCCGAACCCCTCGGCGATCCACCGGCGGGCCTCGCCGACGGCGTAACCGCGCTCCCGCCAGGCGTGCAGCGGTTCGGGAGCGGGCGCACCCTGGTCCGACCGCCGGCCCGGCTCCTCCGGCTCGTCCGGATCTTCCTCGAAGAAGGCGACGTTCATCGTTCTCTCTCCTCCACGTCTGCGGGGATGCGGACCCGGGCCGCCCAGTCGGGGGCCCGGCCGTCGTCCCCGATCAGACAGACCAGCACCTTCGCGGGCGGTCTGCGCTCGGGCCAGGGCGTCTGACCGTCGGTCATGACGAGCACCAGGTCGGGGGCGGGCCGCAGCTCCATGGCCGCCTCGAGGCCGGCCCGCATGTCGGTACCGCCACCTCCGACCAGCCGGAGTTCCGCGGCCTTCCTGATCTCCTGCACGGGATGCGCCTTGGTGTCGCAGCACAGGACGCGGAGCCTGCGGCCGGGCCCGCTGACCTTGTCGATGATGCCCGTGACCTCGCCGACCAGGCGTTCGAGCACCGGTGCGGTCACGCTGCCGGAGGTATCGAGCACCAGAGCCGTCTCCGGCACCGGACGGGTCATGGCGGGCGTCACGAAGTCGCCGTAGGCGGCCGCCCGCCGTGACGGGCGGCGGTAGCTGAAGTCGACCCGGCCGGATGTCTCGGTCAGCCCCTTGCGGATGAGCGAGCCGACCTGCGCGCGCCAGTCGATCCGGGGCCGGAGTCTTGCCTCGGCCCAGCGCACCCAGCCGCCGGGCACGTCGCTGCGCGCGCTGGCCCGCTCCTGGATCCCGGCCGCGAGCGAGCGTTCCAGCATCTCCCGTTCCAGCTCGGACAGTCCCGCGCCGCCCGCCCGGTCCCAGGGCCGTTCGATGCCGTCGGCGGCGCTGCCGCAGTCCACGGCGTCGGACAGGGTGGTGCCGCCGCGGACCAGGGCGTCGTCGAGCACATCGAGCAGGCTCAGGTACTCCTCGGCCATCCGGTTGCCCGGCAGGCCCAGTTCACGCGGTGAGACGACGCCGTCGGGGCCGGTGAGCCCCTCCGTCTCCAGATCGTCGTTGATCTCGGCGTCCGCGGCCTGGTTCCAGCGGTGGGCGGCGCTGTCGCGCTGCCCCTCGAGGCCCATGGCGTGCGTGGGTCCCGTGGCTCCGGGAGCGGGACGTACCGGGGACCTGGCGGCGTGGCCCCTGACCAGGTGCCCGACCTGGTGCAGCAGCCACCACCCCGTGCGCTCGACGGGGTTGGCGAGCACGGTCGCCGGGTCGATGTGCACGACCCAGTTCGTGTTGGCCGGGAAGGCGGCCAGACCCGGGTCGGGCACCCAGGCACCGGTGTCGGGGTCCGTGCCGGGTTCGAGGAGGGCGGGCGTGAGGGCGAAGATCGCACTGGCGAGGTAGGGGGCCTGGTGGCAGGCCCACAGGCGTGCGCCCGCGAACTTGGCCATGACCTCGTCCGTTGCCGTGCCGGGGTTCATGGCAGCAGGCCCGCCACCCGCAGGATGGGCGCCAGTTCGAGCATCGCGGCGGGCGGCGCGGCACCCTCGGGCCGGCCGGCCACCAGGGCCCTGGCCGAGCCGGCCGCCACGTCGGGGGCCGACTTGGCCACCCGCGCGATGACCGACCAGGCCCGTTCCCAGGTGTCCCGGCCGCCGTCGGCACGGACATGCGCGACGAGCGCCCCGAGCAGGGCGTGCAGCTGGTCCAGGCGTTCCGGCAGCGGGGCCCGCGGGTCGGTGAGCAGGGTCTCCGGGTCGGGCAGGTCGAGGCTGCGCAGCCAGGTGATCAGCTCGAACCCGGCGGCGTCACCGACGGCGCCCAGGACGAGTGCGGCCTCCACCTCCGGGCGGGCGCCGGCGTGTTCGCAGGCGGCGACGGCCTTGGCGGCCATCTCCCAGGTCCTGGGGCTCGGCCATCCGCGACCCGCCCGGTCGGCTCCGTCGGGTACGGCCACGACCAGTTCCGGACGGACCCGCAGGAAGGCGCCGACCAGGGACCTGGCGCGGGCGACGGTGTCGTCCGGCGGCGGGTCCTTGTGCACGAGGGCGGGCACAATGAATCCGCCGGCGAAGCCCGCGGCGATGTCGGCCGCCTCGACCTGCCAGTCCAGGTGGATCAGCCGGTTGGCCAGCGGGGCGGACAGGTCCCAGCCGTCGGCGGCCTGTTCGGGCGGGTTGGCGGCGGCCACGATCCGCACGGCGTCGGGCAGCCGCAGGTCGCCGACGGTGCGTTCGAGCACGACCCGCAGCATCGCTGCCTGCACGGCCGGCGGAGCGGTGGTCAGCTCGTCGAGGAACAGCAGGCCCGAGCCGCCCGCGGCCAGCCGTTCGGCCCAGCGCGGCGGGGCGAACCAGGTGGTCCCGTCACGGATGACGGGCAGCCCGGAGAAGTCGCTGGGTTCCCGGATGGAACCGATGACCACCTCGACGGGCAGGTCCATGGCGTCGGCCAGGGCGATCACCGACGAGGTCTTCCCGGTTCCGGGGGCACCCCAGAGGATGACCGGCAGGTTGGCCGTCACCGCGATCGCGACGGCGTCCTGGACGACTGACTGGTGAGCCATTCACGAACCTCCGGAAGTCTGTGTTCGGGCATGCCGAATCACCGCGTCCGCGCCCGTGCGGGCGCGAAGCGGCCGATGGTGACGGCTGGTTCAGTCGTCGCTGCGGAAGAGCCTGCGGCCGCCGTGCTTCTTGTGCACGGCCTGCCTGCTCACGCCGAGGACCTCGGCGATCCGGGCCCAGCTCCTGCCCTGGGTGCGTGCCCGCCGGACCAGCACCGCCTCCTGGCGTTCCAGCACCTTGCGCAGTTCGGCGATCGCGGCCAGGGCCTCGATCGGGTCGCCGTCCCCGGTGCGCTGTGCGAGCCGGGTGAGCTGGGGGAGCTCGTCACTGTCCATGAACGCAACTTTAGTTGACACCCCCTCGAGTGTCAAACGTGGTTGACACTCGAGGGGAGGCGGCCGCGTCAGGAGGCCAGGAACTCCAGCAGGTGGCCGTTGACCTGGTCGGACTGCTCCATGTAGCCGAGATGCCCGCAGCCGGCGACCTCCAGGTACCGGGCGCCCGGCATGGCGTCGGCGACCTCACGGACCATGTGCGGCGGGCAGAGCAGGTCGTCCGCGAAGCCCATCACCAGGGTGGGTGTGGAGATGGCCCGGTAGGCCGGCAACCGGTCGGGCAGCTCGTCGAGTTCCAGCTGGCGCCGCAGCCCGGGCATGGTCCCCTCGGGAATCTCGAAGACCTCCAGCCAGTAGCGCGCGGCGTCCTCGTCGTCCATCGTGCGATGGCTCAGGTAGCGCATCATCTGAACCGTCGCGCGGTACCCGGCGGGCAGGTCCACCTTGGCGTCGTACAGGTCCCGCTCGGCCCGGGACAGGGCCAGCCGCATGGCGTCGGTCCGCCCGCGCGTGGCCATCAGCACGGCCCGGCCGACCAGATCGGGCCGGGCGACCAGCAGCTCCTGAACGATCATCGCGCCGAGCGAGAACCCCACCAGCCGGCAGCGGGTGAATCCGAAGTGCTCGATCAGCGCGACCGTGTCGTCGACCATGTCCGCCAGGGTGAAGTCACCGGTGTCCTCGGGCGAGAGGCCACGGCTGTCGAACGTCACGACCTGGTATCCGGCCGCCACCAGCGCCGGCACCTGGTGGAGGTGCCAGACCCGTCCGGCCGCGCCGCTGCCCATCACCATCACGACCGGCTCGCCGGCACCGGTGACCTCGGCCTTGAGCGTGGTGCCGCCCGTCGGCACCCGCACCTGGCTGCGCCGCCCGCTCACCCGTCCACCTCCGCGGGCACCGGGGACCCGGCGGTGACGGCACGGTCGCCGCTGAGCAGCTGCCCCCGCGCCAGGTCCCGGTAGAGCTCGTCCTCGGCCATGAGTTCGTCGTGGGTGCCGGTCCTGCGGACGCCGCTGTGGTCCAGCAGCACGATCACGTCGGAGGCCGCGACCGTGGACAGCCGGTGGGCGATCACGATCATCGTGCAGCCCGCGGCGAGCTCCTCGATCGCTTCACGCAGCGCCGCCTCGTTGACCGAGTCGAGCTGCGAGGTCGCCTCGTCCAGCAGCACCAGCCGGGGCCGGCTCAGCAGGAGGCGGCCGATGGCCAGCCGCTGGCGCTCGCCACCGGACAGCTGCGTGCCGCGGTCACCGATCTCGGTGTCCAGGCCGTCGGGAAGCCGGCGGACCAGTGCGCCCAGCCGGCTGGCCTCCACCACCGCGTTCAGCTGGTCCTCGGTGGTGGCCGGCGCGGTGTAGAGCAGGTTCTCGCGCAGCGTGCCCGCCAGTGCCGGGGCCTCCTGCTCCACATAGCCGATCTGGCGGCGCAGCTCGTTGAGCGGGATGTCCGCCAGATCGCGGTCGCCGAGCAGGACACGGCCCGTCTCGGGCTCGTAGAAGCGTTCGAGCATGGCCAGGACGGTGGTTTTCCCGACGCCGGAGGGGCCCACCAGTGCCGCCTTGGCGCCGGCCGGGATATGGAAGGACACGTTCCTGAGTACGGGGACGTCCTCGCGGTAGCCGAAGCTCACGTTCTCGAACGTCACCGACGAGGGCGGGCCGCTCGACGGCGCGGCCGGCCCGGCGGTGCCTCCGCTCCCGGCGAGCGGGACGGCGTCGCCGACCACGGGCGCCGCGCTGCCGGGCATCGGCTCGACCTCCATGTCGTTCACCGCCGCGATGCGGGCGGTGGCGGCCGAGGCCTTCTGCAGCTGGGTGACCGCACCCACGATGATCATGATCGGGGAGGCCAGGTACAGGATGTAGAGCAGGAAGGCCACCAGGTCGGCGGCCGAGATGGTCCCGTTGGCCACGCGCACACCGCCGACGCCGAGGACCATCAGGAACGACAGTTGCACGGCGAGGCCGCTGGCGACGCCGACGACGGCGTCCAGTTTCACCGACCGCACGCCCGCCGTGTACGAGGTGCGGGCCCACTCACTGATCCGCTCGGACTCGCGCTCCTCGGACACGCTGGCCTTCACCGTGCGGATGGCGCCCAGGGCCCGCTCCAGGCCGGCGGTCATCTGCCCCAGCCCTTCCTGCGCCCTCTCGGTGGCGGTCTTGATCCGGCTCAGCGCGGGAACCACACCGAGGCCGACGACCAGCAGGACCGCCAGCACGGACACCAGTTGCACCCAGTCCAGGTAGGCCATCAGCGCGATCGCGCCGACGAGCATCACCACGGAGGAGACCGCGTCCAGCACGTTGGCCGTGATGACCGACCGCAGCAGGGTGGTGTCGGCTCCGGCGGTGGACAGCAGATCGCCGACCGAACGGCGGTCGTACTCCTTCATGCGCAGCCGCAGCAGCCTGCGCACCAGCGTCAGTCGCAGTCCCAGAACCATGCGCTCCCCGGAGCGCTCCAGGATGAACAACTGGATGCCGGACAGCGCGGCGCCGCCCAGCACCAGGGCGACGAGAAGCAGGATGGGCCTCATCAGGCCTCCGTCCTGACCAACCCGCTCCAGCACCTCACGTGCTGCCAGAGGCTGGGCCAGCGCGGCGCCCGAGCCGAGCAGCCCCAGGCCGATACCCACGAGGAGCGCCCCCCGGTAGGGCCTGGCGAACCTCAGCAGTGCCTTTAAGCCCGCGGGATCGAACTGCTCCTCGGCGGTGTCCGGCTGCTTCTCCTTTCCCGTCCCGGCCGGAAGTTCCTCGGCCCTTCGTACGTCACCCATCCTGTTCCCCTCACCTATCCCTCGTTCGTCAGCTCGCCAGGACAGCGCGGGCGGTCCGCTTGGTGGCGGTCACTCCCGCTTCCGCCATGCGCCGCAGATCCCGTGTCACGCTCACCCGCTTGAGCCAACGGTCCGTGCCGTCGAAACGAGCCCGGAACGGGCGCCGGCCGTGGACACAGCGCTGGTTGTCCAGGAACAGGTAGTCCCCGGGCTCCAGAACGAGGTCGCCGAGCTTGCTCTCGATCTCTCTTTTCAGCTCCTCCAGAGCCGACTCCGCCTCCGTGTCCTCGTCGTCCGCGACCACGGTGAAGTCGGCGTCGACACACAGCGACCGGCTGCCCGCCATCCCCGACAGCACCCGGGCCGGCGGCGGGTCGGACCACGCGCCGACGTCGTCGGAGCCCGTGGGGCTGTGCGAGGTGTCCGGCCTCTGGTGGTAGCGCGGCTGGCTCAGCACGGACCGGGTGTGCTCGGTGAGTTCCAGCGAACGCAGTTCCGCCAGCGTGGTCGGCACCCTGTCGGGGTTGCGTACGCAGGCCAGTCCCAGGTAGTCGGCCCGGTACGGGTGGAAGGCGTCCTCGGTGTGCCAGCCCAGTTCGACCGCGCTGCTCGCGCTGGTCTGCGACTTCTGCTCCTGCTCGCTGGGCACGATGTCGTGTACCAGTCTCCCCGCCTGCTGGGTCTCCCAGCCGAACACGTCGCCGAGCAGGACACCGAACAGCACCAGGCACACCTCCGGCGGCAGCGCCGGCCGCGACGGGTCCCGTTCGAACTCCGGCGGAGTCGGCGGCAGGTCGGCGTCGCGCAACCGGTGCCCGCGGATGCGGAAGCTGCCGAGGTCCGGGCTCAGCCTCACCTGTTCGATCCACCGGCGCAGACCGAAAGGCAGCCGCTGGGCGAACAGCCGCGCGTCGGCTATGAAGCGCGGGTCCTCCACGTTGTCGTACGCCGTGGCGACCTCCGCGGCGATCTCGTCGAGCAGGCGGCTCTCGTCCTCGCTGAGGACGTAGACGTCGTGCGGGCGGGACGGGCCCGCCGGGCCCGTGCCGCCGGTGACGGCACGGGCCGGCGGAACTGTCGTCGAACGGCGGTTCTGCACGTCAGCCCTTCCGCTTCGGGCCGACATACCAGACCTTGTCGACGTAGGCGGAGCACTCCTCGACGGTTCCGGTGAAGTCGAGACGCTCCCAGCCGAGCGGAACCTCCTTGTTCTCCAGCCAGAGGGAGTGTTCGCCCTTCTCGTTGCGCAGAACGGTGTAGGTGCGGGTGTCGACGTCGTTCCTGGTGCTCATGTCACTCCTCGTCAGGGTTTTCTCAACGGACACGCGACGGCTCACAGCGGCCTGAGCCGTTCGCGCAGTGCCCGGGCGACGGCCTGGACGGCCTCGCCCGACATCAGGGATGCGTGGCCGGCGGCCACGTTCTCCTCCTCGGTCTCCCCCGTCAGCACGGGAGCCCAGGCGGCCTTGGTGGCCGTGGACTCCGGCCGCGGGCTGCCGTCGTCCTCCAGGCCCGCGACGAACAGCAGCACGCGTCCGTCGAACGGGGCGGGCCGGTAGGAGCGGTAGGCGTCGAGTTGGCGGCGGGCCAGCTCTCGGATCGGCTCGGGGACCTCGGGGTCGTCGAGCAGGGCGCGGTCCTCGGGGGTCAGCTCGGATGCGGCCGAGGAGGTCAGGGCGGGCGGCAGCGAGCTGTCGAGCAGGGCCACCAGCGGCGGTTCGTGCCCGGCGGCCCGCAGCCTGCGGGCCATCTCGAGCGCCAGCACACCGCCCAGCGACCAGCCGGCCAGCACGGTGGGCGGCACGGCTCCCGGCTCCTCCCCCGGCAGGTCCAGGAGCAGGTCGGCGTACGCGGCCGCCATCTCCTCGATGGTCCGCCCCTCGGTGCGGCCGCCGTCCAGTTCGGGGGCCTGGATCCCGAGGACCGTCCGGTCGTCGCCGAGCTCCCGGGCCAGTTCCAGGTACGGGTAGGCGCTGGCACCGGCCGGGTGGACGAACACCACCCGGGGCGGCCGGGAACCGGAGCTGAACGTCACGATCCGGTCCGCGGGCCCGGGTTCGCCGTTGCCGGTGCCCCGGCGGTCGATCTCGGCCGCGAGTTCGGCGACGGTGGGCCGGGCGAACACCTCCCGTACCGGGAGCCGGACTCCGGTGACCGCCTCGATCCGGGTCAGCAGCCGGATCGCGGCCAGCGAGTGGCCGCCCACCGCGAAGAAGTCGTCCGCGGCGCCGACGCGGTCCAGGTCCAGTTGCTCGGCCCACAGTGCGGCCACGAGCTCCTCGGTGGCGGTGCCCGGCGGCACGTACTCCGCCTGCAGCGGCCCCTGGACGCCGAGCGCGGCCAGCCCTTGCCGGTCGACCTTGCCGCTGGGCGTCAGCGGCAGGGCGGGCACGGCGTGGAACGCCGCCGGGATCATGTGCTCCGGCAGCACTTCCGCGAGGTGGGCACGGAGTTCGGGAACACCCGGGGGACGCTCGCCGAGCACCAGGTGGGCGGCGAGGTGCCGGGCACCGCCCCGTCCGTGCGCGAGGACGGCGGCGTCCCGCACCCCGGGGTGGGTCTTGAGGACCGTCTCGATCTCGGTGGGCTCGACCCGGAAGCCGCGGACCTTGATCTGTTCGTCGGCCCTGCCGATGAACTCCAGGGTGCCGTCGGGGCGGTGGCGCACCAGGTCGCCGGTGCGGTAGAGCCGCTCGCCGGGTCCGGCGGCGAACGGGTGGGCCACGAAGCTCCGCGCGGTCGGGCCGGGCCTGCCCAGGTACCCGCGGGCCAGTCCCGCCCCGCCCAGGTACAGCTCCCCGGTGGTTCCCCGGGGCACGGGGTTCATCGCGGCGTCGAGGACCCACGCCTCGGTGCCCGCGATCGGCCGTCCGATCGGGATCGGACCGGCCAGTGGGTCCAGATCGCGGGAGATCGGGTGGCAGCAGGCGAAGGTGGTGCTCTCCGTCGGCCCGTAGCCGTTGACGATGCGGATCGCGGGCAGTGCGTCGAGGGCGGCCCGGACGTGGTGGGCCGACAGTGCCTCACCCCCGATGAGCAGTTCCCGCACGCCCGACAGCACCTGGGGGTCCTCGTCGACGACGACGTTGAACAGCGAGGAGGTCAGCCAGAGCACGCTCACCTCGCGTCCGGCCAGCAGCTCGCGCAGGCCGTCGACGCCCGTCGCGCCGGGAGGGGCGACCAGCAGCCGGGCGCCGTGCGCGAGCGCGCCCCACAGCTCGAGGGTCGAGGCGTCGAAGGCGACGGGTGCGAGCTGCACCAGGGTCTCGTCCGGACCGAGCCGGGCGAACTCCTGGCCGGTGATGAGGCGGACCACCGCCCGGTGGTCGACCAGCACGCCCTTGGGGCGGCCCGTCGATCCGGAGGTGAACATCGCGTAGACCGCCGAGTCGGGACCCGCGCCGGTGGCGGGCGCGTCGTCGCGGACGTCACCCTCCCCCTCCGCCGGGTCCTCCAGGACGACGACCGTCGCGTCCGTGCCCGGGAGCCGGTCGCGCAGCCGGCGCTGGGTGACGATCACCGACGCCCCGGCGTCCTCCGTCATCAGCGCCAGCCGTGCGGCCGGGTACTGCGGGTCGAGCGGGACGTAGGCGGCGCCCGCCGTGAGCACGGCGAGCAGGACGACGGGAAGGTCGAGCGACCGCTCGACGCAGACCCCGACGAGGTCGCCGTCGCGCACGCCGGCGGCACGCAGCCGCCGGGCCAGCCGGTTGGCGTCCGCGACGAGCCCGGCGTAGGTCAGCTCCCGGCCCTCGAACTCGACGGCCACCGCGTCCGGACGCCGCCGTGCCTGCGCCGCGACCAGCTCGTGCAGCGCCTCGGGAGGCAGCGGCACGACGGGCCCGCGTGCGCCGCGTTCCGCCTCCGTCCGCTCCTCGGCCGACAGCAGGGGCAGGTCGGACAGGGCCGTCCCGGGGCGGTCCGCGACGGCCTCCAGCAACCGCACGAAGCGCTGCGACAGCAGCTCGACGGTCTCCTCCTCGAACAGCTCGGTGGCGTACTCGAAGACCCCGGCGAAGCCCTCGTCGGAGGTCACCATGTGCAGGCTGAGGTCGAAGTTGGTCGTGGTGACGGGCAGTTCGAACGGCTCCAGCTCCAGACCGGGCGGACGGAGGTGGCCGCCGGGCACGTTCTGCAGCGAGAACACCGTCTGGAACAGCGGGTGGCGGTCCAGGCTCCGGGTCGGGGCCAGCTCCTCCACCAGCAGCTCGAAGGGCATGTCCTGGTGGTCGTAGGCCCGCAGCGCGGTCGCACGCACCCGGTCCAGCAGTGCGTCGAACCCGGGGTCGCCGCCCAGGTCGCCGCGCATGACGAGGGTGTTGACGAAGAAGCCCACCAGGTCCTGGGTCTCGGGACGGTCGCGGCCGGCGATCGGCACCCCGACGGCGAAGTCCTCCTGGCCGCTCCAGCGTCCCAGCAGCGCCGTGTACGCGGCGAGCAGCACCATGAACGGCGTCGCGTCGTGCTGCCGTCCGAGGGCGGTGAGCCGCCGGGACAGCTCCTCCGGAACGGTGAAGGTGTGCGTGGAACCCCCCATTCCGGCCACCGCGGGCCGGGGCCGGTCGACGGGCAGCTCCAGCACCGGGGGCATGCCGGACAGCTCGGCCAGCCAGGCGTCGCGCTGCGCGGCGAGCTCGTCGCCGGACAGCCACTGCCGCTGCCACGCCGCGTAGTCGGCGTACTGCACCGGCAGCGGCGGCAGTGCCGCGGGCTCGCCCGCCGTGAGGGCGGCGTACACGGTGGTCAGCTCGGACATGAGGACGCCCAGCGACCAGCCGTCGCACACGCTGTGGTGCAGGCCGAGCGTCAGGACGTGGTCGTCGTCGCCGAGGCGCACCAGGGAGCACCGCAGCAGCGGGCCCGCGGCCAGGTCGTAGGGGCGGTCGAGTTCCTCGGTCACGATGCTTCGCGCCCGCTCGTCCGCGTCCGGGCCCGTCACCTCGTACTCGCTGAGAACGGCCGGCGAGGGCGGCGCCACCACCTGGACGGGTTCGCCGCCGACCGTCGCATAGCGGGTGCGCAGCACCTCGTGACGGTGGATCAGCGTGTCGAGCGCGCCGCGCAGGGCCTCCCGGTCGAGCCGCCCGCGCAGCCGCAGGGTCGTGCCGGTGTTGTACCCGGCGGTGCCGGGGTGGAGCTGCTCCACGAACCACAGCCGCCGCTGGTTGTACGACAGCGCGAGGTCCGCGCCGCGGTCGACGGGGACGAGCGGCGGCAGCCGCCTGCCCTTCCTGCCGCGCACCAGGGCGGCCTGCTCCGCGACGGTCGGCGCGGCGAAGACGTCCCGGAGGGCGAATTCGGCACCGAGCGCGGCCGACAGCCGGGCGGCCAGCTGGATGGAGACGATGGAGTCACCGCCCAGGTCGAAGAAGGACTCCTCGACCCCGACGTACGGCAGTTCCAGCACGTCCGCCCAGACCGCCGCGACGATCTCCTCGGTCGGGTTGCGCGGCAGGGTGGCGGCCCGGCCGGTCCGCAGCTCCTTGGGGTCCGGCAGCGCCCGGCGGTCGATCTTGCCGGACGTGGTGAGCGGCAGGGTCTCCAGGGGCACGATCACGGAGGGCACCATGTGGTCGGGCAGCACGTCGCGCAGCCCGTCCCTGAGTTGGGCGGTGTCCAGGGGCGCCGTCTCCGGTACGACGTAGCCGACGAGCCTGCGCTCGCGGGCGACCACGATCGCGTTGCGCACCTCGGGCCGCCGCAGGAGTGCGGCCTCGACCTCGCCGAGCTCGACCCGGAAGCCGCGCACCTTCACCTGGTGGTCGGCGCGGCCGAGGAACTCCAGGACGCCGTCGGCACGCCATCTGCCGAGGTCACCGGTGCGGTACAGGCGGGCGCCCGGGACATCGCCATACGGGTCGGCCGTGAACTTCGCGGCCGTCAGTCCCGGCTGCCCCAGGTAGCCGCGGGCCACCCCGACCCCGCCCAGGCAGATCTCTCCGACGGTGCCGGGCGGCACCAGCTCCGCGCGGTCGTCGAGCAGGTAGACGCGTGTCCCCGCGATCGGCCGGCCGACGGGCGGCGTGTCGCCGTCGTCGGGGTCGCACAGATGGACCGTGCTGTCGGCGGTGGCCTCGGTGGACCCGTACACGTTGAGGACCTGTTTGCCCGCCCATGCCGCCGTGAGCTCGGCGGGCACCCGGTCGGAACCGGTCAGCACGGTCCGCAGTTCGGGCACGGTGTGCGGGTCCAGGCCCGCCCAGGCCTGCGGCGGCATCTGCAGATGGGTGACCCGGTGCTCGCGGAGGATCCCGGCGAGCCCCTGGTCGGGGAGCAGCTGGTCCTGCGGGGCCAGGATCAGCCGCCCGCCCGCGCAGAGTGTCATCAGCAGCTCCTGAACCGACAGGTCGAAGCCGAGCGGCGCGAAGCTGAGCACCCTGCTGTCCTCGTCCAGGCCGAACTCGTCGATGTCGGCGGAGATGAGGTTGGCCAGGCCGCCGTGCTCGACGAGCACGCCCTTGGGACGCCCGGTCGAGCCCGACGTATACATGACGTACGCCAGTCGGTCCGGCGTGATGTCGAGCGGACCGTCGCCGGGCGCCGCGGGACAGTCCCCGATCGCGAGGGGCACCGCCCGGCCGGTCAGGCGGGGCGCCGGCCCGGTCGAGGTCAGGACGGTACGGGCCCCGGTGTCCTGGAGATACAGGGCGAGCCGGTCGTCCGGGTACCGCGGATCCAGCGGCACGTACATGGCCCCGGCCCGCAGGACCCCGAGCACGGCGACCGCCCAGTCCACCGAGCGCTCCAGCAGGACCGCGACGGGTTCCTCGGCACCGACGCCGCGGGCGCGCAGGGCCGCGGCCACCCCGCGCACCCGGGCGTCCAGCTCGCGGTGGCTGATCACGGTGCCGTCCGTGGTCTCCAGCGCCACGGCGTCCGGCCGGGCGCGTGCGATCTCGGCCAGCCGGGCCGGCACGAGCGTCGGCCGGGTCGCGGCGTCGGGTCCACGTCCGTGCGTCAGCAGCGTCCGGACGTCCTGGGGGGACAGCGGGGACAGCTCGGCGACCTGCGCGTCCGGCCGCCGCGCGATCTCCAGCAGCAGGGCCAGGAAGTCGTCGGTCAGTTTCCGGACGGCCTCGGCGGTGAAGCGCCGCTGGTCGTAGTAGAGGTGGCAGGTGAACCGCTCCCCGCCCACGAGCGCGATCGACAGCGGGTAGTTGATGTGTTCCCGCATGTCGACCGAGGTCAGCCGGAGGTCGAGTTCGGACGCTTCCTCGGGCAGCGCGCCGAACGGGACGTTCTCGAAGACCAGGAGGGATTCGAAGAGCGGCTCGTTCGGCGGGACGTCGCTCCACCGCTGCACCGACACCAACGGGCTGTGGCCGTACTCCCGGGCCTGCGCCTGGTCCCGCTGCAGCCGGTCCAGGCAGTCCGCCACCCGCTCGGCGTCGTCCAGCCGGACCCGGACCGGAAGGGTGTTCATGAACAGGCCGACCATGTCCTCGACCCCGGTCAGCGAGGCCGGACGTCCGGCGTCGACGGTGCCGAACACCACGTCGCGCTCGCCTCCGTACCGGCCGAGGAGCACCGCCCACGCCGCCTGGGCCAGCGTGTTCAGCGTCCACCGGCCCGAGCGGGCGGCGTCGGTGACGGACACGGTGTCGGCCTCCGACAGCGACACCTCCCACTCGCCCGGCGGTGTCTGCGGCAGGCCGGGCCGGGCCGGACGGTCGACGCCGAGGGGGGTGGCGGTGTCGAAGCCGGCCAGCGCCCGTTGCCAGTAGGTCTGCGCGGCGTCGGGGTCCTGCCGGTCGAGCCAGGCGATGTAGTCGCGGAACGGGCGCACCGGAGGAAGCACGTCGCCCGCGGTCCCCTCCGGGGCGGCGTAGACGCCGAACACCTCCGCCAGCACCGTGTTGACGCTCCACCCGTCCAGCAGCATGTGGTGGAAGCTCCACAGCAGGTGGTGGGTGTCGTCCGCGGTCCGGACGAGATGGATGCGCAGCAGCGGCGCCGCCGAGAAGTCGAATCCGCGGCGCCGGTCCTCGTCGAGCAGTTCCCGGATCAGCCGCTGCTGCTCCTGCTCCTCGGCACCGGTCAGGTCGTGCTCGTGGAACGGGACGGCGACCCGGGCGTGGACCAGCTGAAGGGCCCGGCCCGAGGCGGGGTTCCAGATCGCCGTGCGCAGCACCGGGTGCCGGTCCAGCATCCGCTGCCAGGCGTCGCGCATCCGGTCCGCGTCGAGCGGGCCGTCCAGGCGCCAGTGGATCTGCTCGACGTACATGCCCGCCTCCGGCGCCGCCAGGGCGTGGAAGAGCATGCCGTGCTGGAGCGGGGACAGCGGATAGGCGTCCGTCACTTCGGGGTGGGGTCCGGCCTGACGCTCCCACTCGGTCCGGTAGTGGTCCAGGGCGTCGGCGGGGCCTGCCTCGGTCTCGGTGGAGGCCGGGGCGCCGGCCGCCGCCTCGGCGAGCAGGGCGACGGTCGGATACTCGAAGACGAGCTTGGGGGTCAGTACGACGCCCTGCGCACCGGCGCGGGTCACCACCTGCAGGGACAGGATGGAGTCCCCGCCGAGTTCGAAGAAGTTGTCGTGGACGCCGACACGTTCGACGCCGAGGACATCGGCCCAGATGCCGGCCAGGGTCCGCTCGGTGGGGGTGCGCGGGGCGACATGGACGGCGCCCGTGCCCAGCCTCGCCTCGCCGGACGGGACGAGCGCGGAACGGTCGAGCTTGCCGTTCGGTGTCCGGGGCAGCTCCTCCAGTGCCACGAAGGCGGCCGGCAGCATGAAGTCGGGCAGGCTCTGCCGCAGGTGGGCGCGCAGCTCGCCGACCGCGGGCGTCTCGGTCTCCGCCGCCGTCGTCAGGTAGGCCGTCAGACGGTCGTCGTCGGCCGTCACCACGGCCTCCCGCACGGCGGGATGGGTGAGCAGCGCCGCCTCGATCTCGGCCGGCTCGATCCGGAAGCCCCGGACCTTCACCTGCTGGTCGGCGCGGCCGATGTACTCGAGGGTCCCGTCGGTCCGCCGGCGGCCCAGGTCCCCCGTGCGGTACAGCCGGGCGCCCCGCCCGCCGTGCGGGTCCGCGACGAAGCGCTCGGCCGTCGCCCCGGGGCGGTGCAGATAGCCGCGGCTCACCCCGGTCCCGCCGATGCAGATCTCGCCGACCACACCGACGGGCACCGGTTCCAGCCGTCCGTCGAGCACGTAGACGCGGGTACCGGGCATCGGGCGCCCGATCGACGGGGTGCGGCTCCCGTCCACCGGGGCCAGGGTGCTGTCCACGGTGCATTCGGTGAGGCCGTACATGTTCACCGCCGACAGCCCGGGGGCGTCGGCGAGCCTGCGCCACAGCCGCTCGCCGACGCGCTCGCCGCCCACCCAGATGCGCAGCGGCCCCGTGAGCCCGGCCTCCAGCAGCGCCTCGAGCTGTGTGGGGGTGCAGTCGATCAGGTCGAGACCCGCCGTCCGGATGTGGGCGACGCAGGCCGCCGCGTCCCGCCGGAGCTCGTCGGGGACGATGTGCAGCGTCGCACCGTGCAGCAGCAGGAGCAGCTGCTGGACGGAGGCGTCGAAGGAGAGCGACGCCATGAGGCTCACCCGCGGGCCGTCCAGGCCGGCGAGCTGCTCCCCGAGCGTCCTGGCGAGCTCGACCGCGCTCGAGTGCTCCACCATGACGCCCTTGGGACGTCCGGTGGAACCGGAGGTGTAGATGACGTAGGCGACGTCCTCGGGCGTGGCCGGCAGGGGCGGATCACCGCCGTCGTCGGGCCCGGCCGGTTCGCCGGTCTCCAGGTCCCGATCCAGGTCCAGGGTCGTCCCGGCGAACTCGGGGAAACCGCCGGCCCCGGTGATCGAGGCCGTGGTCACGAGGAGGACCGCCTCGGCCTCCGCCAGCATCGCGGACAGCCTGGCCCGCGGGTGGGCCGGGTCGAGCGGCAGATAGGCGCCCCCTGCCTTCAGCACACCGAGCACGGCGGCCACGGCGTCGATTCCCCGGTCCAGGCACAGCCCGACGATCGAGCCGGGGGCGACGCCCTCCGCCCGCAGCCTGCGGGCGATCCGGTCGGCCCGCGCGTCGAGCTCGCGGTACGTCAGCGTCCGGTCGCCCGCGACGACCGCCAAAGCGTCCGGGGTGCGGGCCACCTGACGCCTAAACAGCTCCGGCAGGGTGGAGGGGGCCGCCTCCCGCGCCGTCGCGTTCCAGCCGGTGATCACCCGCTCCCGTTCCTCGGGGTCCACCAGGGACAGCTCTCCGAGCGCGGCCCCCGGGTTCCCGGTGATCAAGTCCAGCGCGCGCAGGTAGTGGCGGCCCAGCCGCTCCACCGCCGCGGCCGCGTAGCGGTCCCGGTCGTAGGTGAGGTTCACCGAGAGTTCCGCGCCCGGGACGACGACCGCGGTCAGCGGGTAGTTGGTCCGCTCCCGGGTGCTCACCGGGAGGATGGCCAGCTCCCGGCTGTCGTCCTGCTCGGGCGCGGCCCCCGCCGGGAAGTTCTCGAAGATCAGCAGAGAGTCGAACATCTGCTCGCCCGGCGGGATCTCGCTCCAGCGCTGCACGTCGACCAGCGAGCTGTAGCTGTACTGCCGCTGTTCGGACTGCTGCCGCTGGAGTTCGCGCAGCCAGTCGACGACCGGCGTCGAGGCATCGAGGCCCACCCGCACCGGCAGCGTGTTGATGAACAGCCCGACCATGTCCTCGACTCCGGGCAGCTGCGCCGGCCGTCCGGAGACCGTGGTCCCGAACAGCACGTCGTCGCGCCCGCTGTAGCGGGCCAGGACGAGGGCCCAGGCACCCTGGACGAGGGTGTTCAGCGTCAGCCCCCGCGACTTGGCGAAGTCGCCGATCCGCCGGGTGGCCTCACCACCGAGCCGGGTCTCCCATTCGCAGGCGTGATCCGGGTCGTCTGCGTCGTGCCCGGCCGGCCGGCCGGGCTCGGACAGCGGATCCGCAAGGCCCAAGGACGTACGCTCGGTGAACCCTGCCAGGGCGCGTCGCCAGTAGTCCTCGGGTGCCTTCTGCCCGGCCAGCCATGCGACGAAGTCGCGGTACGGGCGAGGGGCCGGAGCCGGCCGGAGGTTCCGGTCGCCGTACCGTGCGAAGACCTGCGACAGGACCGCGCCGGTGCTCCATCCGTCCAGCAGGATGTGGTGGAACGTCCAGACGAGGTGATGGGTCTTGGCGGACGTGCGCAGCAGGCACAGCCTCAGCAGGGGCGCGGCCGCGAGGTCGAACCCGCGTTCGCGGTCCTCCCGCAGCACCTCCTGGATCCGCTCCGCCTGGGCGGCGTCGTCCAGGCCGCGCAGGTCGTGCCGGGCCAACGGCACGCGCACGTCCGAATGGACGATCTGCAGCGCCCTGCCGTCCTCGTCGAGCCGGAACGCGGTCCGCAGGATGGCGTGGTCCTCCACGGTGGCCTGCCAGGCGGCGGGCAGCCGTTCGAGGTCCAGGTCGCCTTCGAGCCGCCAGTGGATCTGCTCGACGTACAGGCCGGAGTCGGGTTCCGCCAGCGCGTGGAACAGCATGCCCTGCTGCAGCGGGGCCAGCGGATAGATGTCCTCGACCGAGCGGTCGGCGAGCGCGTCCAGGGTGTGCTGGTCGAGGCCGGCCAGCGGCACGTCGGACGGCGTCAGTCCGCCGGCGTCCGGGGTCAGGCAGTGCTCGACCAGCGCCCGGAGCCGGGAGACGAACTCCTCGGCCAGTGCGGTGACGGTCGCCCGGTCGTGCAGGTTCGCGGAGTAGGTCCAGTCGATGGTCAGCCGGCCGTCGCCGACCGCACCGCTGACATCGATGAGGTGCGCGCGACGCCCCGTCCCGGCGGCCACGGCCCCGGCGGGCTCGGCGACCGCGCCGAACGGGCCGCTGGAGGAGAGCGAGTCCAGTTGTCCGAGGTAGTTGAAGGACAGTCCGGCGGACAGGGCGGTCAGGTCGTGGGTCAGGCCGTAGCCGACGCCACGGCGCGGGACGGCGCGGAGCTGTTCCTTGACCGCCTTGAGCGCCGGACCCGGAGATTCTCCGCCCGGGGTGAGGGCGACGGGGAACAGGGAGGTGAACCAGCCGACCGTGCGGGAGAGGTCGACGTCGTCGAACAACTCCTCACGGCCGTGCCCCTCCAGCGCGACGGAGACGGTCTCCTGGCCGGTCCAGCCGGTCAGGGTCTGGGAAAGCGCGGTCAGCAGAACGTCGTTGATCTGCGTCCGGTAGGCCGCCGGCACCTCGGTCAGCAACGCCCGGGTCTCCGCCTCGTCCAGTCCGACGGCCACCGACTCGGCAGAGGCGACGGTGTTCTCGCCGCCCGGACGGTCAACGGGCAGGGCCGTGGCGGGGACGGTGTCCCAGTAGGCGTCCTCGGCCGGGTCGGCCGCCTGCCGGAGGCGCTTCGCCCACTCCTTGAACGAGGTGGTCTTGGCCGCGAGCGGCGCACCCTGGTAGGCGGCGGCAAGGTCCTCCAGGAGGATCCGCCACGACACTCCGTCCACGGCCATGTGGTGAATGGCGATGAGCAGCCGGTCCTCGGACAGACGCACGAACCGGGCGACCGGGCCGTTCACCAGGTCCAGGCTTGCCTGGACCTGGTCGGCCGTGCGGCCGTCCGCGTCCTCCAGGCCCTGGCTGTCGGGCTCGGCGAACCACATGCGCGAGCCGTCCGACCGCAGGCGCAGCGCGTCGTGATGGGTGATCAGCGTCCGGACGGCCGTGTCGAGGGCGGCACGGTCCACGCCCGTCACATCGAGCAGCACCGACTGGTTGAAGTGGTTCCGCTCCGGCAGGTCCAGGCCGTAGAACCACGACTGGATGGGCGTGAGAGGTGCCTCGCCGGTGACGACGCCCTGTTCGGCGCGGACCGACTCCACCCCTGCGACCGACGCCAGATCCGCGACCGTGGGGTGGTCGAACACCAGCTTCGGGGTGATGCCCACGCCCTTGGCGCGGGCCCGGGCGACCACCTGGATGGACAGGATGGAGTCGCCGCCCAGTTCGAAGAAGTTGTCGTGGATGCCGACCCGTTCGACGCCCAGCGCCTCGGCCCACACCTCGGCGAGGATCGCCTCGGTGTCGGTCCGCGCGGCCACATAATCGGCCTGTACGGCCTCGGGGGCAGGCAGCGCACGACGGTCGAGCTTTCCGCTCGGGGTCAGCGGCAGGTGCTCCAGGACCACGAACGCCGCCGGCACCATGTACTCCGGCAGCGACCGCATCAGGGCCGCCCGCAGTTCGCCGTGCTCCGGCGACTCGCCCCCGGCGAAGGTGACATAGGCCGCCAGACGGCGCTCACGCCCCTCCCCGGTCACGACCACGACCGCGTCACGCACCGCGGAGTGCGCCCTCAACGCGGCCTCGATCTCACCCAGCTCGATCCGGAAGCCGCGCAGCTTCACCTGGTGGTCGCTGCGGCCCACGAACTGGATCGCCCCGTCCGGCAACTGACGCACCACGTCACCGGTCCGGTAGAGACGAGCCCCCGGTTCGGTCGCGTACGGATGCGCCACGAACCGCTCGGCGGTCAGACCGGGGCGTCCCAGATAGCCTCGCGCGAGACCGGGTCCGCCCACGTACAACTCACCGGTCACACCCACCGGGACCAGCCGCTGCCGGCCATCCAGAACCAGCAACTCCGTATGGACGATCGGGCGGCCGATCGGCACCGTCCGGCCCGCCACGCCCGTCACCTCGTGCCACGACGCGAACGTCGTCGCCTCGGTCGGGCCGTAGACATGGACCAGCCGCGCAGGGGACTCGGCCGCCAGCACCTCGGCCACCCGGCCGGCGTCCACCGCCTCACCACCGAACAGAAGACTGTCCAGGGATCCGAACGCCGACGGATCGACGGCCACGATCTGGTTGAACAGGGCCGTCGTCACGAACAGGGTCGTCACACCCCGGGCCCGCAGCTCCGCAACCAGATCCCCGGGCGACAGCAGAACCTCACGGGACAGGCCCACCACCCGGCCACCGGTGGCCAGCGGACCCCACAGCTCGAACGTCAGCGCGTCGAACGACGCGTCCGCGGCCTGGGCGACCACCGCGTCCGGGCCCAGCTGCACATAGTCGGCGTCCCACACCAGCCGGACGATCGACGCGTGCTCGACTCCCACGCCCTTGGGCCGGCCCGTGGAGCCCGACGTGTAGACCACATACGCCAAGTCGCCGGGCGCCGCACCGGACTCGGGGTCCGTCACCGGACGGGCCTCGACGGACGCGCGGTCCGCCTCGTCGTCCAGCACCACCACGGCCATCTCGGCGGCCACAGCGGGCAGTCGCTCCAGGCACGACCGCTCCGTCACCACCGCCGTCGCACCCGAGTCGTCGAGCATGAACGCCAGCCGGTCGGCCGGGTGGTCCGGGTCCAGCGGCACGTACGCCGCACCGGCCTTCCACACGGCCAGCAGCGCCACCGGCAGCTCCACCGACCGCCGCAGGCAGACCACGACGGGCGAGCCCACGTCCACCCCGCGGGCCCGCAGTTCACCCGCCAGCCGGTTGGCGCGCCCGTCCAGTTCGCCGTAGGTGAGCGCGACGCCGTCGTACTCCACCGCCACCGCGTCCGGCCGCAGCCGCGCCTGCTCGGCGACCAGAGCGTGCACCGGCACGTCCGGCAGCTCGGGAGTCGCCCCGCCGCGCCCGGCCAGCAGCGCACCGTGCTCGGCGTCGTCCAGCGGGGAGAGATCGGCCACCAGCGTGGACTCGTCGCAGCGGGCGATGCCGTCCAGCAGGCGCAGATATGCCTCGGCGAGCCGCTGGACCGTCGCGGTGTCGATCCGCCCGACGTCGTGGAAGGCGTGCAGTCCGATGCCGTCGCCGGGGACCACGACCATCGACAGCGGGTAGTTGGTGTGCTCCGCGGTCTTCATGGAGGTGACGGCGAGCTCCTGGGGCCGGTCGGACTCCGGCGCCGCTTGGAGGGGGAAGTTCTCGTACACGAAGAGCGTCTCGAAGAGGGGCTCTCCGGCGGGGGCGTCGCTCCACCGCTGCAGGTCGGCCAGCGCGCTGTACTCGTACTGCCGCAGTTCGGCCTGTTCGCCCTGGAGCCGCCGGAGCCAGGACCGGACCGGCTCGGAGTCGTCGATGCGGACCCGGACCGGCAGGGTGTTGATGAACATGCCGACCATGTCCTCGACGCCGGCGAGATCCGCGGGGCGGCCCGAGACCGTGGTGCCGAAGACCACGTCGTCCTTGCCGCTGAACCGCGCCAGGAGCAGGGCCCAGGCGCCTTGGAGCACGGTGCTCGGCGTGAGGCGCTGTGCCCGTGCGAGGCGGGACAGCGCCGCCGTCAGCTCGGAGGGGAGAGCGGTCTGCCAGTGACCGGGCTGTGCGGCGGGTGTCTCCTCGTCCTGCTCCTCGTCGCTCTGGGCGATGCCGAACCAGGTGGCGGGGTCGTCCCCTTGGAGCTTGGTGCGCCAGAACGACTCCGCCGCGGCGTGGTCCTGTTCGCCCAGCCATGCGAGGTAGTCGCGGTAGGGGCGCACCGGACGTTCCGGGAACGGGCCGGGCGCGTGGTAACGGCCGAACACCTCGCCGAGCACCGCGTTGACGCTCCAGCCGTCCAGGTGGACGTGGTGGAAGGTCCACAGCAGGTGGTGGGTCGTCTCGCCGGTCCGCAGCAGCCGGATCCGCATCAGCGGAGGGGCGGCGAGGTTCCCTCCCTGGACGCGGTCGTCCTCCCTGACCGCCTGGACGCGGGCGTCCTGCTCGATCGCGGTGGCTCCGCGCAGGTCCTCCTCGAAGAACGGAACCGGCACTCCCCTGCGCACGATCTGAAGGGGGCGGTCCACTCCCTCCCAGAGGATCGAGGTGCGCAGCGCCGGATGGCGGTCCAGGGTGGCCTGCCACGCGGCGCGCAGGCGGCCGGGGTCCAGGGGTCCGTCCAGCTTCCAGTGGGTCTGCTCGACGTAGACGCCCGAAGTGGGGTCGGCCAGGCTGTGGAAGAGCATGCCCTGCTGGAGCGGGGACAGCGGGTAGATGTCCTCGATCGAGCGGTCGCCGAGGACGAGCCGGTCGAGCGCCTCCTGGCCGAGGCCCGCCAGCGGAACGTCGGCCGGGGTCAGGCCGCCCGATCCGGGCTCGGTGCAGTGCCGGATCAGCGCCCGCAGCCGGGTGAGGAACTCGTCGGCGACGGCGGCGATCGTCTCGGGGCGGTGCAGGTTCCGCGAGTACGTCCACAGCAGGCTCAGCCGGTCCTCGCTGACGACCGCGTCGATCTCGACGGCGCAGGCGCGCCGGCCGGAGGCGGCCGTGTTGGATCCGGCCGGCTCCGGCAGGGGGGCGAAGGCGGTGCCCCGCGCGCCGGCGGCCTCGCCGGTCCCCGAGGTGTCGATCCGCCCGAGGTAGTTGAAGTTGACGGCGCTGGGCATCCCGCCGGGCGCGTGCTTCAGCCCGTGGCCGATGCCGCGCCGCGGCACCGCGCGCAGCTGCTCCTTGACGGCCTTCAGGGCGGCTGCCGGCTCGTCCCCGCCCGGGGTGAGCGCGACCGGGAACAGCGAGGTGAACCAGCCCACCGTGCGCGAGAGGTCCACGTCGTCGAAGAGGTCCTCGCGGCCGTGGCCCTCCAGCGCGACGGAGACCGACTCCTGGCCCGTCCACCTCGACAGCGTCTGCGCCAGCGCGGTGAGCAGCACGTCGTTGATCTGCGTCCGGTAGGCCGCCGGGACCTCGGTCAGCAGGGCCCGGGTCTCCTCGGCGTCCAGCTGGACCGTCTGCTGCCCGCCGGAGTCGATCGTGTTCTCCCCGTCCGGGAAGTCCAGCGGTACGCCGGTGACGGGCACGCTCTCCCAGTACGCGTCCTCGTCGTCCAGCGCGCCGCTTCCGGCCAGCTCCGCCAGCCGGTGCGCCCACTGCCTGAACGAGGTGGTCTTCGGGCCGAGGTGGACGTCGCGCCCGGCCAGGGCCTGGTCGTAGCCGGTGCCGAGGTCCTCGAGGAGGATGCGCCAGGAGACCGCGTCGACGGCCATGTGGTGGACCGCGATCAGCAGCCGGCCGGGCGACAGCAGGACGAACCGGGCGACCGGGCCGTTCACCAGGTCCAGGCTCGCCTGGACGTCGTCGGCGTCGCGGCCCTCGGCGTCCTCCAGTCCCTGCGCGTCCGGCTCGGCGAACCACTGCCGGTTGCCGTCGGAGCGCAGGCGCAGCGCGTCGTGGTGGGCGAACAGGGCCCCGACCGCCGCGGCGAGGGCGCCCCTGTCCAGGCCCTCGACATCCAGTAGCGCCGACTGGTTGTAGTGGTTCCGGTCCGGCAGTTCCTGCGCGTGGAACCAGCGCTGGATCGGGGTGAGCGGCGCCTCGCCGGTCACGGTGCCCTGTTCGGCGTGGACGGTCCCGAGGCCGGTGGCATCGGCGGCCTCGGCCAGTTCGGCGATCGTCGGGTGGTCGAACAGCTGCTTGGGAGACAGCCCCAGGCCGCGCCGCCGCAGCCGGGCGACGACCTGGATGGACAGGATCGAGTCCCCGCCCAGCTCGAAGAAGTTGTCGTGCGCTCCGACCCGGTCCAGGCCCAGCACCTCGGCCCACACCTCGGCGACGGCGGTCTCGACGGGGCCGCGCGGGGCGACGAACGCGGTGGCCAGGGCGGGCCGTGCGCCCTCGGGCGCGGGCAGCGCGCGCCGGTCGACCTTGCCGCTCGGCGTGAGCGGCAGGACGTCCAGGACCACGAACGCGGAGGGCACCATGAAGTCGGGGAGCGAGCGCTGCAGGAACGCCCTCAGCTCGCTCGGGCCGGGCGGTGTCCCGCGCGGTACGACATAGCCCACGAGCCGCTTGTCCGTGCCGCTTCCGACCACGTCGACGACCGCGTCGCGCACCTCGGGGTGGGCCGCAAGGGCCGCCTCGGTCTCGCCGGGCTCGACGCGGAAGCCGCGGAGCTTGACCTGCTTGTCGACGCGGCCGATCACCTCGAGGGTGCCGTCCGGCAGATACCGTCCCAGGTCCCCGGTCCGGTAGAGACGGGCGCCGGGCTCCTGGGCGAACGGGTCGGCCACGAAGCGGCTCGCCGTCTGTCCGGGCTGCCGCAGATAGCCGCGGGCCAGGGAGGGGCCCGTCACGCAGATCTCTCCAGGTGCGCCGGTCGGCACCGGCTGCAGCCGGTCGTCCAGGACGTGGACACGGCTGTTGGGCAGCGCGCGGCCGACCGGGACGCGGTGCGGTGACAGCCCGGTCCCGGCGGGGGTCAGCTCGGCGAGCGTGCAGCCGACCGTGACCTCCGTCGGGCCGTACGCATTGAGCAGCCGGCAGCCGGAGTTCTCGGTCAGCTCGAACCAGCGCCGGACCGCGCCCGGTTGTGCCTGCTCGCCGCCGATGACCAGCAGCCGCAGCGCGTCCGGAACGGTCTCGACCGTGGCGACCAGCTCGTGCCAGTAGGCGGTGGGGAGCATCAGGACGTTCGCGGACAGGTTCTCGCAGGCCTTCAGCAGGTCGGGCGGGGTGGGCGTCGCGGTACCCGCGAACACCAGGGTGGCTCCCCCGGTCAGACAGGGCATCAGCTCGTCGATGCTCGCGTCGAACGCGGGCGAGGAGAACTGCACGACCCGGTCGCCCGCGCCGATGGAGTACAGCCGCTGTGCGGCGGCGACATAGGCCGCGAGGGCGCCGTGCTCGATCAGGGTGCCCTTGGGGCGCCCGGTCGATCCGGACGTGTAGATCACATAGGCGAGGTCGTCGGCCGAGAGGTCCGACGGATCGGGTGCGTGCTCGTCGTGGCTCCAGGTGTCCGGCGCGTCGAGCAGGACGACGCGCGCGTCCCCCGCGGGCAGGCCGCCGGACGTGTCGCGCCGGGCCAGGACGATCTGCGCGCCCGTCTCGGCGAGGATCAGCCCGGTGCGTTCGGCGGGATACGCCAGATCCAGCGGGACGTACGCGGCGCCGGCCGCCAGCGTCCCCAGGAGACCGACGACCATCTCGAGGGAGCGCTCGGCACCGACCGCGACGAGCGTTCCCGGCCCGGCGCCGAGAGCGCGCAGGTGACGCGCCAACCGCTCGGTGGTGGCATGCAGTTCGCCGTAGGTGATCTCGCGGGCGCCGTCGACGACCGCCAGCGCGTCGGGCGTCCGCCGGGCCGTGCGGGCGAACTGCTCCGGCACCATCTGCTCGGGGACGGTCAGGACGTCGTCGTTCCCGCCGGTCAGCAGGACGGCCCGCTCGTCCTCGGTGAGGGGCGAGAGCTCGGCGACCAGGTCGTCGAGCCGCCCGGGTATCTGCTCCAGCAGCCGGAGGTACTGCGCGACCAGCCGTTCGACGGTCGCGTCGTCGATGCGCCGGCGGTCGTACGACAGGTCCAGGGCGAGGCCGTCGCCCACGACGACCGCGACGGAGAGCGGGTAGTTGGTGTGTTCCCGGTTGTCGATGCCCGACATCCGCAGGGTCCGGGCGTCGTCCTCGGAGCCGTCCGACGGTCCGGCGGCGGTGGCGCTGACGGGGTAGTTCTCGAAGACGAAGAGCGTCTCGAACAGCGGCGCTCCCGCATCGACGTCGCTCCAGGACTGGATCTGTGCGAGCTGGCTGTACTCGTACTGCCGCAGCTCCGTCTGCTCCTTCTGGAGCCGGTCGAGCCATGCGCCGACACGTTCCGCGTCACCGATCCGCACGCGCACGGGCAGTGTGTTGATGAAGAGACCGATCATCTCCTCGACACCGGACAGGTCGGCCGGCCGGCCGGACACGGTGGTGCCGAACACGACGTCCCGGGTGCCGCCGTACCGGGCGAGCAGCAGCCCCCAGGCCGCCTGGGCGATGGTGTTCACGGTGAGGTGGCGCGAGCGTGCGAGGGCGGTGAGGGCGTCGGAGACGTCCCGGCCGATCGCGGCCCGGTGGGTTCCCGGTTCGGAGTCGCCGTCGCTGTCCGCCCGGCCTGCGGGCCGGGCGAACGTCAGCGGCGTCGGCGACTCGAATCCGTCCAGAGCGGTCCGCCAGAAGCGCTCGGCGGCGGACGCGTCCTGCTTCCCGAGCCAGTCGATGTACTCGCGATAGGGCCGCACCGGGCGTGCCGCGAACTGCGGGTCCCCGTAGCGGCCGAACACCTCGTTGAGTACGGCGACCAGGCTCCAGCCGTCGAGGAGCACGTGGTGGAAGCTCCAGATCAGCCGGTGCACCCGCGGCGCCAGCCGGACGAGGGTGACCCGCAGCAGCGGGGCCCGGGCGAAGTCGAAGCCCTCGGCCTGGTCCGCGTCCAGCAGTTCCCGCAGTCTCCGCTCCTGCTCGGCCCCGGACACTCCCGCCAGATCGTGCCGGGTGAACGGCACCTTCACCTTGGCCCGCACGACCTGCACCGGCTGCTTGGTCTTCTCCCACAGGAAGGCCGTACGCAGGATGGGGTGGCGGTCGACGGTCTCCTGCCAGGCCCGTTCCAGGGCCCGCGGGTCCAGCTCGCCTTCGAGCAGCCACTGCGCCCGCTGGAAGTACATGCTCGAATCCGATGCGAGCAGCCCGTGGAAGAGCATGCCCTGTTGCAGGGGAGACATCGGGTAGATGTCCTCAACGTTGCCCCGACTCTGTTTCATCGGTGGTTACTCCTTGTCCAAGTCGTCGAGGGCGTCGAGCAGCGAATCGAGCTCGCCTGCCTCCAGGCCTGCCAGCGGGAAGTCGGAGGGGGTCACTCCTCCGGCCTCCGGACTGAGGCAGTGGTCGATGAGCACCCGCATCCGGGCGATGAAGTCCTCGGCGAGGCCGGTGACGGTGGCGCGGTCGTGCAGGTTCGACGAGTACGTCCAGGCGACGTTGAGCCGGCCGTCGCGGACGGCGGCGTTCACGTCGAGGGTGTGCGCGCGGTGGCCGAGGAGCGACACCGGCCGGCCGGCGGGTTCGTCCACCGGGGTGAACGGTTCGTCGCCGGTGGCGGTGCCGCCGTCGAGCTGTCCGAGGTAGTTGAAGGACAGCCCGGTGGGCAGCGCGGTCAGGTCGTGGGTCAGGCCGTAGCCGACGCCACGGCGGGGGACGGCGCGGAGTTGTTCCTTGACCGCCTTGAGCGCCGGACCGGGTTCCTGCCCGCCCGGTTCCAGGGCGACGGGGAACAGGGAGGTGAACCAGCCGACCGTGCGCGAGACGTCGACGTCGTCGAACAACTCCTCACGGCCGTGGCCCTCCAGCGCGACGGAGACGGTCTCCTGGCCCGTCCAGCCGGTCAGGGTCTGGGAAAGCGCGGTCAGCAGAACGTCGTTGATCTGCGTCCGGTAGGCCGCCGGCACCTCCGTCAGCAACGCCTGCGTCTCCGCCTCGTCCAGCTCGACCGCGAGCGACTCGGCCGAGGCCAGCGTGTTCTCGCCGCCGGGGTGGTCGACGGGCAGGGCGGTGGCCGGGACGGTGTCCCAGTACGCGTCCTCCGCCGGGTCGGCCGCCTGCCGGAGACGCTTCGCCCACTCCTTGAACGAGGTGGTCTTGGCCGCGAGCGGGGCACCCTGGTAGGTGGCGGCGAGGTCTTCGAGCAGGATGCGCCAGGAGACTCCGTCGACGGCCATGTGGTGGACGGTGATCAGCAGCCGGTCCCCGGGCAGGAGCACGAACCGGGCCACCGGGCCGTTCACCAGGTCCAGGCTCGCCTGCACGTCGTCCGCGGTGCGTCCGTCCGCGTCCTCCAGGCCCTGGCCGTCGGGCTCGGCGAACCACTGACGCGTGCCGTCCGACCGCAGACGCAATGCGTCATGGTGGGTGAGGAGCGTCTCCACCGCCGCGGCCAGGGCCTGCCGGTCGGCGCCTGCGACGTTCAGCAACACCGACTGGTTGAAGTGGTCCTGCTCGGGGAGCTCCTGACCGAAGAACCAGTCCTGGATCGGGATCAGCGGTGCTTCGCCCGTCACGACGCCCTGCTCGGCCTGGACGGACTCCACTCCGGCGACCAGGGCAAGGTCGGCGACCGTGGGGTGGTCGAACACCAGCTTCGGCGTGATTCCCACCCCCCTCGCACGGGCACGCGCCACCACCTGGATGGACAGGATGGAGTCCCCGCCCAGCTCGAAGAAGTTGTCGTGCACGCCGACCCGTTCGACACCCAGGACCTCGGCCCACACCTCGGCCAGCACCAGCTCGGTACGGTCCCGGGGAGCCACGTACTCGGCGTGCACGGCCTCCGGGGCGGGCAGGGCGCGCCGGTCCAGCTTGCCGCTCGGAGTGAGCGGCAGCTTCTCCAGCACCATGACGACGGCCGGGACCATGTATTCCGGCAGAGAGCGGGCCACGAACTCCCGCAACTCCTCCTGCTCGACGAGATCCTCGCCGGCCGGGGTGACGTAGGCGACGAGTCGCTGGTCGTGGACCAGCACCACCACGTCCTGCACCGCGGGGTGTCCGGCCACGGCCGCCTCGACCTCGCCCAGCTCGATCCGGAAGCCACGCAGTTTCACCTGGTCGTCCGCGCGGCCGACGAATTCGAGCACACCTTCGGCGGTCCACCGCACCACATCACCGGTGCGGTACAACCGGTCACCCGGCCCGCTGCCGAACGGGTCCGCGACGAACCGCTGGGCGGTCTGGCCCGGGCGGTGCAGATAGCCTCGGGCCACGCCGGCGCCGCCGATGAACAGTTCGCCGGAGACACCTGTCGGGACGGGTTCCATGCGCTCGTCCAGCACGTACGCCGTGGTGTTGCCGAGGGGCCCGCCGATCGGCACGCCCTGCGCTCCTTGCTCCAGTTCGGGGACGGCGTAGGTGCAGGCGAAGGTGGTCGTCTCGGTCGGGCCGTAGCCGTTGACCACCCGCAGGCCCGGTACCGCCTGCTGTGCCGCCCGCACATGGCGGACGGACAGCGCCTCACCGCCGACCAGGATCCGTTCGAGGCCGGTCAGCACCGAGGGGTCCTCGTCCACGACGGCGTTGAACAGGGAGGCAGTCAGCCACAGGTTTCGCACCCCGTGACCGGAGATCAGACCCGCGAGGTCGGACACGCCCACGACACCGGGCGGGGCGACCGCCAACCGGCCGCCGTGGATCAGCGCGCCCCACAACTCGAACGTCGAAGCGTCGAACGCCAAGGGCGCCAGCAGCATCTGTGTACTGTCCGGACCGAACCCGGCATAGGTCTGCCCCCACACCAGCCGCACCACCGACCGGTGCTCGACCACCACACCCTTCGGCCGGCCCGTCGAACCCGACGTGAACATCACATACGCGACATCGTCCGGAGCCACCACCACACCCGGATCGGCAGTGGAGCCGGAGAGGTCGTCCAGCAGCACCACCTCGGCGAACCGGTCCGCGAACGACCGCTCGGTCACCACCAGTCGCACATCGGCGTCGGCCAGCATGAACTCGGTGCGCTCCGCCGGATAACCCGGATCCAGCGGCACATAACCGGCCCCGGCCTTCCACACACCGAGCAATACCGCGGGTACTTCCGCACTGCGGTCCAGGCAGACCCCGACCAGCGAACCCGGCTCCACACCCGCCGCGATCAGCGCATGCGCCACCTCATTCGCACGGGCATCCAGGTCGGCATAGGAGACGGACTCCTCACCGAACTCCACCGCCACCGCATCCGGACGCAGATGCGCCTGTGCGGACACCAGCTCATGCACGGGCCGGCCCGGCAGGTCGACGGCGGTCGCATTCCACTGCGTCAGGAGCCGGTCCCGCTCGCCCTCCGCCAGCACCGACAGGCTCGTGACCGTGGCGTCCGGCGGAGCTTCGATGAACTGCTCCAGCAGGCCGACGAAGGCCGAGGTGAGACGCTCGGCCCGCTCCGCGCTGAAGCGGGACCGGTCGTAGAACACCTCCACGCCCAGGCCGTCTCCCGGCATGACCACGACGGTGAGGGGATAGTTGGTGTGTTCGCGCAGTCCGAGCGAGGTCACGGCCACACCGTCGCCGAGGGGTTCGGCGCCGCCTTGACCGAGCGGGTAGTTCTCGAAGACGAACAGGGAGTCGAACAGCGACCCGCCGGCCGGGATCTCGCTCCACCGCTGCACGTCGGCCAGCGGGGTGAACTCGAACTCACGCAACGCGGCGTGGTCGTCCTGGATGCCCTGGAGCAGGTCCGTGAGGCGGGCGTCCTCGTCCACCCGGACCCGTACGGGCAGCGTGTTGATGAACAGACCCACCATGCCTTCGACGCCGTCGAGGCCCGCCGGGCGACCGGAGACGGTCGTGCCGAACACGACATCCGAACCGCCACCGAACCGCGCCAGGACCAGGCCCCATGCGGCCTGCGCCACCGAGGCCACCGTCACCCGCGCCGCCCGCGCCACCGCTCCGAGACCGGCCGCGGCCTCCGCGGACAACACCGTGCCCACCCGCCCCGGTTCTGCCTCGGGCTCCGGCAGGTTCGCCGGACGGTCCTCCGGAAGCTCCGTCGGTGTCTCGAAGCCGGACAGGGCCTCCCTCCAGTACGCCTGCGCCGCACCCAGGTCCTGTTCACCGAGCCAGCCGATGAACTCCCGGTACGGACGCACCGGTCCGGGCACCGCACCGGACTCGTACTCCGCGAACACCTCACCCAGCAGCGCGGTCGCACTCCACCCGTCCAGCAGCACGTGGTGGAAACTCCACACCAGGTGGTGCACCGTGTCGGCGACGCGGATCAGCCGGACCCGCAGCAGCGGCGCGTCGGCGAAGTCGAACCCCTGGCGGCGGTCCGCGGCCACGAGTGCTTCGACCTGGGCCTCTCCGCCGGGAAGGTCGATCAGCTCGTACGGGAGCTCGACCCCGGTGTGCACGAGCTGCAGAGGCCTGCCGCTGTCGTCGAGCCGTACCGAGGTACGCAGGATGGGATGGCGCTCGACGGCCGACTGCCAGGCGGCCCGGAGCCTGTCGGCGTCGAGCGGTCCGTCGAGCCGCCAGTGGATCTGCTCGACGTACATGCCCGAGTCCGGCTCGGCCAGGGCGTGGAACAGCATGCCCTGCTGCAGCGGCGACAGCGGGTAGGCGTCCTCGACGGAGCGGTCGCCGTCCACCAGCCGGTCCAGCGTCACCTGGTCCAGACCCGCCAGCGGCACGTCGGACGGCGTCAGGCCACCGGCCTCCTCGGTCAGGCAGTGTTCGATCAGCGCGCGCAGCCGGACGACGAACTCCTCGGCCAGCCCCTCGACCGTCGCGCGGTCGTGCAGGTTGGACGAATAGGTCCATGCCAGGGTCAGCCGTCCGGCTGCCACGGACCCGTTCACCTCGATCGCGAAGGCCCGCTCCCCCGTGGGGGCGGCCGGCGCGCCCATCGGCTCGTCGGCCATGCCGAAGGGGCCTCCGGCAGTACCGCCCGAGTCCATTCGGCCGAGGTAGTTGAAGGACAGTCCGGCGGGCAGGGCGGTCAGGTCGTGGGTCAGGCCGTAGCCGACACCACGGCGCGGGACGGCGCGGAGCTGTTCCTTGACCGCCTTCAGCGCCGGGCCCGGGTCGTCCGCTCCGGGGGTGAGCGGGACGGGGAACAGGGAGGTGAACCAGCCGACCGTGCGGGAGACGTCGACGTCGTCGAACAACTCCTCGCGGCCGTGGCCCTCCAGGGCGACGGTCACGGTGTCCTGGTCGGTCCAGTCGGTCAGGGTCTGGGAAAGCGCGGTCAGGAGAACGTCGTTGATCTGCGTCCGGTAGGCCGTCGGCACCTCCGTCAGCAACGCTCGGGTCTCGGCCTCGTCCAGCTCGACCGCGAGCGTCTCGGCGGACGTGACCGTGTTCTCGCCGCCCGGATGGTCAGTGGGCAGGGCGGTGGTCGGGACGGCGTCCCAGTAGGCGTCCTCGGCCGGGTCGGCCGCCTGCCGGAGGCGCCCGGCCCACTCCTTGAAGGAGGTGGTCTTGGGGGCCGGGGAGGCGCCCTCGTAGGCGGCGACCAGGTCTTCGAGCAGGATGCGCCAGGAGACTCCGTCGACGGCCATGTGGTGGACGACGATCAGCAGCCGGTTTCCGGGCAGGAGCACGAACCGGGCCACCGGGCCGTTCACCAGGTCCAGGCTCGCCTGGACGTCGTCGGCCGTGCGGCCGTCCGCGTCCTCCAGGCCCTGGCCGTCGGGCTCGGCGAACCACTGACGGGTGCCGTCCGAGCGCAGACGCAGCGCGTCGTGATGGGTGAGCAGCGTGTCCACCGCTGCGGCCAATGTCTCCCGGTCCACGCCGGTCACATCGAGCAGCACGGACTGGTTGAAGTGGTTCCGCTCCGGCAGGTCCAGGCCGTAGAACCACGACTGGATGGGCGTGAGGGGTGCCTCGCCGGTGACGAGGCCTTGCTCCGCCTGGACGGACTCCACCCCCGCGACCAGGGAAAGTTCCGCGACCGTGGGGTGGTCGAACACCAGCTTCGGAGTGAGGCCCACACCCCGCGTCCTGGCCCGGGCGACCACCTGGATGGACAGGATCGAATCCCCGCCCAGCTCGAAGAAGTTGTCGTGGACGCCGACCCGGTCGACACCCAGCACCTCGGCCCACACCTCGGCCAGGACCGTCTCGATTTCGGTCCGCGCGGCCACGAAGCCGGTCTCCAGACCGAGCCGCCCGGTGTCCGGGGCGGGCAGGGCGCGGCGGTCCAGCTTCCCGCTCGGCGTCAGCGGCAGTTGCTCCAGGACCACGAACACCGACGGGACCATGTACTCCGGCAGGCTCTGTCCCAGGAACTCCCGCAGCTCGGCCACGCCGGGCACCGGGTCGTGCGCGGCCGGGGTCAGATAGGCGACCAGACGGTCTTCCCTGACCACTACCACCGCGTCGCGGATCGCCGGGTGAGCGGCCAGTGCGGCTTCGATCTCACCGGGCTCGATACGGAAACCGCGCACCTTCACCTGATGGTCGGCCCGGCCCAGGTACTCAAGCGTCCCGTCCGCACGCCACCGTCCCAGGTCACCCGAGCGGTACAACCGCTCACCCGAACCCGCAACGAACGGGTCCGCGACGAAACGCTCAGCGGTCAGACCCGGCCGGCCCAGATAACCACGGGCCACACCAAGGCCCCCCACACAGATCTCACCCGGGACACCGACCGGCACCGGCTCCAGCCGGTCGTCCAGCACATACACCCGCACATTCGGGATACCCCGGCCCACCAACGGCCTGGCATCAGCATCCGCAACGTCCGTCCAGGTCACGTGCACGGTGGTCTCCGTGATGCCGAACATGTTCACCAGGCGCGGACCGGCGGATCCCACCGCGGTGAACCACTCCTGCAGGTGCGCGGTCTCCAGCGCCTCGCCGCCGAAGATCACCCACTTCAGGTGGGCCTGCGACATCCGGCCCGAATGCACCGCCGCCCGCGCCACCTGAGCAAACATCGACGGCGTCTGGTTCAACACCGTCACACCCTCGCCCACCAGCAGACCCCACAACCCCTCAGGCGAACGAGTCAGCCCACGCGGCACCACCACCACACGCCCACCCGACACCAACGCGCCCCACAACTCCCACACCGAGAAGTCAAAGGCGTACGAGTGGAACAACGACCACACATCACCCGGCCCGAACCCGAACCGCTCCCGCGTCCCCGCCAGCAGATTCACCACATTGCGGTGCTCGACCAGCACACCCTTCGGCCGACCCGTCGAACCCGACGTGTAGATCACATACGCCACATCACCCGGCGCGACCTCAACCCCCAACGCGGCAGCGGACTCCTCCCCCACCCCGGCCCCACCGTCAACGACGCACACCTCACCGCCAAAGCCCGCCAGCTCCGGCAGACGCGACACGAACTCGTCCTCGACCAGCAGCAGCTCCGCACCCGAATCGGCCAGCATGAACGCCAGACGGTCCGCCGGATACTCCGGATCCAGCGGCACATACCCCGCCCCCGCCTTCAACACCGCCAACAGAACGACCGGCAACCGCTCCGAACGCCCCACACACACGCCCACCAGCGAACCCGCACCCACACCACGCGCAAGCAACACCCGCGCCAGCCGATTCGCCCACCCGTCCAGCTCCGCATACGACAACACCCGGCCCTCGAACGAAACCGCTGCCGCATCCGGCGTCAGCCGCGCCCGCTCCGCGACCAGTTCATGCACGGGCCCGGGACACACCTCCACAGCCGTGTCGTTCCACGAGCTGAGCAGTTGCAGACGGTCCTGGGGCGCCAGGACGGACAGTGCGTCCACCGGCATGCGCGACACATCAGCGGAGGCCAGTTCGGTGAGCAGGCGAAGGTAGGAGTTGAGGACGCGTTCGATCGCCTCGGCGTCGAACCTCCGCTCGTCGTAGAAGGCGTGGACCGTGATGCCGTCGCCGGGGACGGCGACGACCGTCAGCGGGTAGTTGGTGTGCCCTCGGGACTCCACGACCTCGAAAGTCAGGGCCTGCCGTTGGACGGCGTCCGGCGCGGCGCTGAGCGGGAAGTTCTCGTGGACGAAGAGTGTCTCGAACAACGGGTCGCCGGCCGGGACGTCGCTCCACCGCTGCACATCGGCCAGCGGGCTGTACTCGTACTGCCTCAACTCGGCCTGCTCGGCCTGGAGACGCTGCAACCAGTCTTCGACCGGCTCGCGGTCGTCCACCTGTACCCGCACGGGAAGCGTGTTGATGAACAGGCCCACCATGCTTTCGACGCCGTCGAGGCCCGCCGGTCGACCCGACACCGTCGTCCCGAACACCACGTCCCGGCGGCCGCTGTAGCGCGACAGCAACAGACCCCACGCCCCCTGAGCCAGGGTGCTCAGCGTCAAGCGCTGCGAACGCGCCAGGCGAGCGAGCCCGTTGAGCGTCTCGGCGGGGAGGCGGACCTCTCCCATACCCACGCGGCCCTTTCCGGGTTCGTCGTCGGGCCGGGGCGCGGGACCCGGGTCGAACGGGGTGACTTCCTCGAAGCCCGCGAGTCGCCGCCGCCAGAATTCCTCGGCCGCGTCCAGGTCCTGCTCGCCGAGCCAGCCGAGGTAGTCGCGGAACGGACGCACATGTTCGTCGCCGCCGGCACTCGGCCGCTCGTACCAGGCGAACACGTCCCGCAGCACCGTACTGAGGCTCCAGCCGTCCAGCAGGATGTGGTGGAAGCTCCACACCAGGTGATACGTCGACGCGCCGAGACGGACCAGGCGGATCCGGAACAGCGGACCGGTGTCGAAGGCGAAGCCGCGCAGCCGGTCGGCCGTCACCAAGTCGTCGATTCGGGAGTCGCGTTCCTCCTCGCCGAGACCGCTCCAGTCGATGAGGTCGAAGGGGACCTCGAAACGGCGGTGCACGAACTGCAGGGGTGCGCCCGTGTCGGTGCCGATCGTCGTCCGCAGCACCGGGTGCCGTTCCATCACGGCCTGCCAGGCGTGGCGGAGGCGGTCGGCGTCGAGTTCGCCGTTCACGCGCCAGTGGATCTGTTCGACGTACAGGCCCGAGTCGGGTTCGGCCAGCGCGTGGAACAGCATGCCCTGCTGCAACGGCGACAGCGGGTACACGTCCTCGACCTGGCGGTCCACGAGCGCGTCCAGAGCCACCTGGTCAAGGCCCGCCAACGGCACGTCGGACGGCGTCAGTCCGCCGGCGTCCGGGGTCAGGCAGTGCTCGATCAGCGCCCGAAGCCGGGTCATGAACTCCTCGGCCAGACCGGCGACCGTCGCACGGTCATACAGGTTCGGCGAGTACGTCCATCCGATGCTCAACCGCCCACCGGAGACCGCGCCGTTGACCTCCACCAGGTGCGCACGCACACCCGATTCGGCGGTCATCGCACCGGCCGGTTCCGCCACCACACGCAGCGGACCGTCCGAGGCCACGGCGTCGAACTGGCCCAGGTAGTTGAAGGACAGTCCGGCGGGCAGGGCGGTCAGGTCGTGGGTCAGGCCGTAGCCGACACCGCGGCGCGGGACGGCGCGGAGCTGTTCCTTGACCGCCTTGAGCGACGCACCCGGGCCGTCCCCTCCGGGAGCGAGCGCGACCGGGAAGAGAGAGGTGAACCAGCCGACCGTGCGGGAGACATCGACATCGTCGAACAACTCCTCACGGCCATGCCCCTCCAGCGCGACGGAGACCGTCTCCTGGCCCGTCCAGGCCGCCAGGGTCTGCGCGAGCGCGGTCAGCAGCACGTCGTTGATCTGCGTCCGGTACGCCGCCGGCACCTCCGTCAGCAACGCCTGCGTCTCCGCCTCGCCCAGCTCGACCGCCACCGACTCGGCGGAGGCGACCGTGTTCTCACCGCCCGGATGATCAACGGGCAGGGCAGTGGTGGGGACGGTGTCCCAGTACGCGTCTTCCGCGGGATCGGCTGCCTGCTGCAGCCGGGTGGCCCACTCCTTGAAGGAGGTGGTCTTGGGAGCCGGCGGGGCACCCTCGTAGGCGGCAGCCAGGTCTTCGAGCAGGATCCGCCAGGAGACCCCGTCCACGGCCATGTGGTGGACGACGATCAGCAGCCGGTCCCCGGGCAGGAGTACGAACCGGGCGACCGGGCCGTTCACCAGATCCAGGCTCGCCTGAACATCGTCGGCCGTGCGGCCGCCCGCGTCCTCCAGACTCTGGCCGTCGGGCTCGGCGAACCACATGCGCGAGCCGTTCGAGCGAAGACGCAGGGCGTCGTGATGGGTGAACAGCGTCCGGACGGCAGTGTCGAGCGCCTGCCGGTCCACGCCGGTCACATCGAGCAGCACCGACTGGTTGAAGTGGTTCCGCTCCGGCAGATCCAGGCCGTAGAACCACGACTGGATGGGCGTGAGAGGTGCCTCACCGGTGACAAGGCCCTGCTCCGCCTGGACGGACTCCACCCCGGCAACCGACGCCAGGGCACCGACCGTGGGGTGGTCGAACACCAGCTTCGGCGTGATCCCCACACCCTTCGCGCGGGCCCGGGCGACCACCTGGATGGACAGGATCGAATCCCCGCCCAGCTCGAAGAAGTTGTCGTGGACGCCGACCCGGTCGACACCCAGCACCTCGGCCCACACCTCGGCCAGGACCGTCTCGATTTCGGTCCGCGCGGCAACGAAGCCGGTCTCCAGACCGAGCCGCCCGGTGTCCGGGGCGGGCAGGGCGCGGCGGTCCAGCTTCCCGCTCGGCGTCAGCGGCAGGGCATCGAGCACGACGAACACCGCCGGAACCATGTACTCCGGCATGCTCTGTCCTGCGAACTCGCGTAGCTCCGCCACCCCGGGGAGCGTGCCGCCCGCGGGCGTCAGGTAGGCGACGAGCTGCTGCCTGCGGACCACGACGACCGCGTCGCGGACCGCCGGGTGGGACGCCAGGGTCGCTTCGATCTCGCCGGGTTCCACCCGGAACCCGCGTATCTTGACCTGGTCGTCCAGCCGGCCCAGGAACTCGATCACTCCGTCCGGCCGGTACCGGGCCAGGTCACCGGTCCGGTAGAGCCGGGCTCCCGCGACGCCGCCGAACGGGTCGGCGACGAAACGCTCCGCGGTCAGGCCCGGGCGGCCCACATAGCCCCGCGCGATGCCCACGCCACCGATGAACAGCTCACCCGGCACGCCCGGCGGGACCGGCTCCATCGCGTCGTCGAGAATGTAGATCTCGGTGTTGGCGATCGGCCGTCCGATGGGCACGAGCACCCCCGGTGTGCCCGGTGCGCAGGCCGAGAAGATCATCGCGATTGTCGCCTCGGTCGGACCGTAGCCGTCGTGGAGTTCCGCGCCGGACACCGCGCCGAACCGGTCCACGAGCCGGGTGGTCAGTGCCTCGCCCATGCAGAACACCAGCCGCAGCCGCGCCGGCGGGGTGAAGCCGTAATCCAGCAGGGCCTCCAGCATCGAGGGCACGAAGTGAAGCACCGTGATCCGCTCGTCGGCCACGGCCTGCGCGAGGTACCCGGCGTCGGCGTGGCCGCCCGGACGTGCCATCACCACGGCGGAGCCCGCCGCCAGGGGCCAGAACAGGTCCAGTACCGAGACGTCGAACGTCAGCGGCGTCTTCTGCATGACCCGGTCCTCGTCCGACAGGGGGTACCGGTCCTGCAGGGACAGCACACGCCGCACCAGGCCCCCATGTTCGACGGCCACGCCCTTGGGCCGGCCCGTCGAACCCGAGGTGTAGATCACGTAGGCCACGTCGTCGGGGGCCACCGTCACCTCCGGGTGGGAGGCCGGTCCGTCGATCTCCTCCACCGCCAGGACGACGCCGTCGAACGCGGGCATGCGCTCCACCAGCGAGCGCGTGGTCACCAACACGTCCACGTCTGCGTCGGCCACGATGAACTCGAGGCGATCCGCCGGGTAGTCCGGGTCCAGGGGGACGTAGCCGGCGCCGGCCTTCCATACGCCCAGCAGGACCGGTACCACGTCGAGCCCGCGTTCCAGGCAGACGCCCACCAGCGACCCGGCACCGGCACCGGCGTCGACCAGTGCGTGCGCCACGGAGTTGGCCCGTGCGTCCAGTTCCGCGTACGACATCCGGGCACCCGCGAACTCCACCGCGGTCGCGTCCGCCGCGAGCCGGGCCCGCTCCGCGATCACCTCGTGCAGCAGGAGATCGCCCGGGTGGTCGACGGCCGTGTCGTTCCACTCCCACAGCACCCGTCGGCGCTCGTCCTCACCGAGCAGCGACAGGCCGGCGATCGGTGCCTCGAGCGACGAGGCGGCGATCTGCTCCAGCAGTTCGACGTAGGCGGCGCCCAGACGGCCGATGTCGTCGCCGTGGAATCGGTCCTGGTCGTAGAACATCTGGACCGACAGGGCCTCGCCGGGCATGACGATGGCCGTCAACGGATAGTTGGTCTGCTCCGTCATGGGCAGCGGGGTGATGTCGAGGCCGTTGTCCGCCGGGTCACCCTCGACGCTGCCGAGCGGGTAGTTCTCGAAGACGAAGAGCGACTCGAACAGCGCTTCACCGGCCGGGATCTCGCTCCATCGCTGTACGTCGGCCAGCGGACTGTACTCGTACTGGCGCAGTTCGAGCTGTTCGCGCTGAAGGTGTTCCAGCCACGCGCCCACGGAGGTTCCGCTGTCGACACGGACCCGCACGGGAAGCGTGTTGATGAACAGGCCCACCATGCTCTCCACACCGGCGAGCGTGGGCGGGCGGCCGGAGACCGTGGCACCGAAGACCACGTCCTGACTGCGGCTGTACCTGGACAGCAGCAGGGCCCAGACCCCCTGGGTGAGGGTGTTGAGGGTCAGACCGCGGGCCCGTGCGAGTTCGGCCAGGGCCGCGGTGGTACGCGTCGGCAGGGTCGTCCCGAAGACGCCGGGGCCGGTGTGCCCGTCCCCGGACGCGGCGGATCGCTCGATGCCCAGCTGGGTCACCGAGGAGAATCCGGCGAACTTCTCCCGCCAGTACGTCTCCGCGGCGTGCAGGTCCTGATCCTGCAGCCAGGCGATGTAGTCGCGGTACGGCCGCACCGCCGCGGCGTCGCCGACGCTGCCGGAGCCGCCGTACCGGGTGAACACCTCGCCGAGGACGGAGGACAGGCTCCAGCCGTCGAGCAGGATGTGATGGAACGTGCAGAGGACGTGGTGACCCGAGTCCTCCGTGCGCATCACGCGGACGCGCACGAGCGGAGCGGTCGCCAGCTCGAACCCGCGACGGCGATCGGCCTCGTTCAGGCGGTCGACCTCGGCCTCGGGGTTCTCGACCCCTCGCAGGTCGAGGATGTCGAACGGTATGCGTACGTCGGCCCGGACCACCTGTAGCGGCCGTTCGGCCTGCTCCCATGCGAACGAGCTGCGCAGGATGGGATGGGCGTCCACGGTGGCCTGCCAGGCGTGGCGGAGGCGGTCGGCGTCGAGTTCGCCGTTCACGCGCCAGTGGATCTGCTCGACGTACAGGCCCGAGTCGGGTTCGGCCAGCGCGTGGAACAGCATGCCCTGCTGCAACGGCGACAGCGGGTACACGTCCTCGACCTGGCGGTCCACGAGCGCATCCAGAGCCACCTGGTCAAGGCCCGCCAACGGCACGTCCGACGGCGTCAGACCGCCGGCGTCCGGGGTCAGGCAGTGCTCGATCAGCGCCCGAAGCCGGGTCATGAACTCCTCGGCCAGACCGGCGACCGTCACACGGTCATGCAGGTTCGGCGAGTACCTCCATCCGATGCTCAACCGCCCACCGGAGACCGCGCCGTTGACCTCCACCAGGTGCGCACGCACACCCGATTCGGCGGTCATCGCACCGGCCGGCTCGGCCACCACACGCAGCGGACCGTCCGAGGCCACGGCGTCGAACTGGCCCAGGTAGTTGAAGGACAGTCCGGCGGGCAGGGCGGTCAGGTCGTGGGTCAGGCCGTAGCCGACACCGCGGCGCGGGACGGCGCGGAGCTGTTCCTTGACCGCCTTGAGCGACGCACCCGGGCCGTCCGCTCCGGGAGTGAGCGCGACCGGGAAGAGAGAGGTGAACCAGCCGACCGTGCGGGAGACATCGACATCGTCGAACAACTCCTCACGGCCATGCCCCTCCAGCGCGACGGAGACCGTCTCCTGCCCGGTCCAGGCCGCCAAGGTCTGCGCGAGCGCAGTCAGCAGCACGTCGTTGATCTGCGTCCGGTACGCCGCCGGCACCTCCGTCAGCAACGCCTGCGTCTCCGCCTCGCCCAGTTCCACCGCCACCGACTCGGCGGAGGCGACCGTGTTCTCACCGCCAGGGTGATCAACGGGCAGAGGAGCGGCCGGGATTGTGTCCCAGTAGGTTTCCTCGGCGGGGTCCCCGACGGTCTGCAGACGGGTGGCCCACTCCTTGAACGAGGTCGTCTTCGCCGGCAGCGGGGCATCTTCGCAAGCGGCGGCCAGGTCCTCCAGCAGGATCCGCCACGACACTCCGTCCACGGCCATGTGGTGGACCGCGATCAGCAGCCGGTCCCCGGGCAGGAGCACGAACCGCGCCACCGGGCCGTTCACCAGGTCCAGGCTCGCCTGGACCTCGTCGGCCGTGCGGCCGTCCGCGTCCTCCAGCCCCTGGCCGTCGGGCTCGGCGAACCACATGCGCGAGCCGTCCGACCGCAGACGCAATGCGTCGTGATGGGTGATCAGCGTCCGGACGGCCGCGTCGAGGGCGGCACGCTCCACGCCCGTCACACCGAGCAGCACCGACTGGTTGAAGTGGTTCCGCTCCGGCAGGTCCAGGCCGTAGAACCACGACTGGATGGGCGTGAGAGGTGCCTCGCCGGTGACGACGCCCTGCTCCGCCTGGACGGACTCCACCCCCGCGACCAGGGAAAGGTCCGCGACCGTGGGGTGGTCGAACACCAGCTTCGGAGTGATCCCCACACCCCTCGCACGGGCCCGGGCGACCACCTGGATGGACAGGATGGAGTCGCCGCCCAGTTCGAAGAAGTTGTCGTGGACTCCGACCCGTTCGACGCCCAGGACCTCGGACCACACCTCGGCCAGCACCAGCTCGGTACCGGTCCGGGCCGCAACGTACGTGGCGTGGATGGCGGCAGGTGCGGGGAGTGCGCGGCGGTCGAGTTTCCCGCCCGGGGTCCGGGGGAACGCCTCGAGCCTCATGTAGATCGCCGGGACCATGTGCTCGGGCAGCGTCCGCTGCAACCCCGCACGCAGTTCCTCGTCCGCCACCCCGGCCGACTCGATCAGATACGCCACGAGCCGGCCGTCGCGGACGACGACGGCCGCGTCCTGGATACCGGGGTGGCGGGTGAGGGCGGCTTCGATCTCACCCAGCTCGACCCGGAAACCACGCAGTTTCACCTGATCGTCGGCGCGGTCGATGTACTCCAACACCCCATCAGGCAGCCGCCGTACCAGGTCACCGGTCCGATACAACCGGGCCCCCGGCACCCCGGTGAACGGATCCGCCACGAACCGCTGCGCGGTCAGACCCGGCCGCCCCAGATAGCCACGCGTCACACCATGACCACCCACGAACAGCTCACCGGCGACACCGACCGGCACCGGCTCCATCCGCCCGTCCAGCACATACAACCGGGTATTGGGCAACGGCCGGCCGATCGGCACACTCGTAGCGGTCACCGGCCCGTCCACCGGCATCACCGACACACACACCGTGCCCTCGGTCGGACCGTACGCATTGACGAACCGAGCTCCAGGGAACTTCACGGCCAGCTGCGGCGAACACTTCTCACCGCCTGCGATCACCACCCGCACACCCGGCAGCTCATCGACCACCGACAGCACCGACGGCGGCAACATCACATGCGTGATCCCCTCCGCCACGACCTGCCCCACCAGCTCATCAGCGGAAAACCCCTGCCCACGCCCGCTCAGACACAGCTCACCACCCCACGCCAGAGCCATGAACGTCTCCCACACCGCACCGTCAAAACTCGGCGAGGAGAACTGCAACACCCGGCAAGAGGGACCAAGACCGAAGTCCCTGCCCGCCGCACCGATCAGATTCGCCAGCCCGCTGTGCTCGACCAGCACACCCTTCGGCCGCCCCGTCGAACCCGACGTATAAATCACATACGCCACATCCGACGGCCCCACCTCCACGGCAACAGACTCCGCCGGGGTGACAAGGTCCACCTCGTCGATCAGCAGGACGTCCGCGTCATGCTCCGGGAGCCGCTCCACCAGCTCACCATGGGTGACCAGCACCCGCGCGCCGCTGTCGGCCAGCATGAAACCCAACCGATCGGCCGGATACTCCGGATCCAGCGGCACGAAAGCAGCACCCGCCTTCAGCACCGCCAGCCACACCACCGGCACATCCACCGACCGCCGCAAACACACACCGACCAGCGAACCCGCACCCACACCACGCGACCGCAACACCCCCGCCAACCGATCCGCCCGCGCCACCAACTCCCCATAGCTCAAGTGGACGTCGCCGAAACGGACCGCCACCCCGCCCCCGCGCTGAGCGGACACCCACTCATGCACCAGACCCGGCCGCACCTCCGCAGCCGTCTCGTTCCACCCCACCACCAGACGAGCACGCTCATCGTCAGACAGCACCGACAGCTCATCGACCGGAAGATCGGGGGCGGCCACCAACTGCTCCAGCAGCCGCTCATAGGCACCCGCCAGCCACTCGACCGCCCCGGCATCGAACCGACGCGGATCGAACAACAACTGCAGCGCCATCCGCTCACCCGGCATGACCACCGCGGTCAGCGGATAGTTCGTGTGCTCCCGCACCCCCGCCGGAACCACCCGCACCCCACCGGACGAGCCTGTCCCGCTCTGGCCCAGCGGATAGTTCTCGAACACGAACAACGACTCGAACAACGGCTCACCGGCCGCCACATCACTCCACCGCTGCACATCCGCCAACGGCGCATAGTCGAACCGCCGCAACTCCGCCTGATCCCGGTGCACCCGCTCCACAAGATCCAGCGCCGAACCGTCACCCACCCGAACACGAACCGGGAGCGTGTTGATGAACAGACCCACCATGCCCTCAACACCCGCCAGATCAGCCGGCCGGCCGGACACCGTCGTCCCGAACACCACATCCCGCTCACCACTGACCCGCGCCAGCAACAACGCCCACGCCGCCTGCACCACCGCATTCACCGTCACCCGACGCGAACGCGCCAACACCGACAACGCCGATGAGGTGTCCGCGCTCAAGACGACACCGTGGGTTCCGGGCTCGCCTTCCGGCCCGGCGGCCGGGCGGTCGACGCCCAGGGGCGTCGACTCGGTGAAGCCGGCGAGGGCGCCACGCCAGTACGTCTCGGCGGCATCAGCGTCCTGCTCGTCCAGCCAGCCGATGAACTCCCGATACGGACGCCGTACAACGGACTCGTCGCTGTCGGCGAAGACATCGGCGAGGACCGTGCTGGTGCTCCACCCGTCAAGCAGGATGTGGTGGAACGACCACACCAACACGTGGGCCTCGGAGGACTCCCGTACTAGGTGAACCCGCATCAGCGGCGGCGCACTCAAGTCGAAGCCACGGACACGGTCCGCGTCGAGCAGGTCCCGCAACCAGGCTTCCTGCTCCGTCTCCGCCAGTCCTGAGACGTCATGGAACTCGAACGGAACGTCCTGCCCGCGACGCACCACCTGGAGGGGCCGCGGTACTCCTTCCCATACGAATCCCGTGCGCAGGATGGCGTGCTGGTCCATCGCCTTCTGCCAGGCGGCGCGCATCCGGTCGATGTCCAGGTCGCCTTCGAGCCGCCAGTGGATCTGCTCGACGTAGAGGCCGGAGTCGGGTTCGGCCAGGGCGTGGAACAGCATGCCGTGCTGCAGCGGCGACAGCGGATACACGTCCTCAACCTGGCGATCACCGCCCACCAGCCGGTCCAGCGCCGCCTGGTCCAGGTGTGCCAGCGGCACGTCCGAGGGAGTCAGGCCACCGGCCTCCTCGGACAGGCAGTGCTCGATCAGCGCCCGCAACCGCATCACGAACTCGTCCGCCAGCCCCTCGACCGTCGGGCGGTCATGGAGGTGGGCCGAATAGGTCCACGTGACGCTCAGACGACCACCGGAGACCGCGGCATTGACCTCGATCAGGTGCGCTCGGCGACCCGTTGCGGCTTCCGCCGCACCTGAGGGTTCGTTGACCGTGTCGAAGCCCTCGGAGTCAAACTGTCCGAGGTAGTTGAAGGACAGGCCGGTGGGCAGGGCGGTCAGGTCGTGGGTCAGGCCGTAGCCGACACCGCGGCGCGGGACGGCCCGCAGTTGCTCCTTGACCGCCTTCAGCGCAGTGGCCGGGCGATCAGCGCCCGGGGTGAGCGCGACCGGGAACAGGGAGGTGAACCAGCCGACCGTGCGGGAGACGTCGATGTCGTCGAACAACTCCTCACGGCCGTGACCCTCCAGCGCGACCGAGACGGACTCCTGCCGCGTCCATGTCGCCAGGGTCTGGGCCAGCGCGGTCAGCAGGACGTCGTTGATCTGCGTCCGGTAGACCGCGGGCACCTGTGTCAGCAGCGCCCGGGTCGTCTCCTCGTCCAGCTCGACCGCAACCGACTCGGCGGAGGCGACGGTGTTGTCGCCGGCGGGGTGGTCGACGGGCAGTTCGGTGACCGGGACGCTGTCCCAGTACTCGTCTTCCGAGGGGTCACCGGCCTGTCGGAGACGCTTCGCCCACTCCTTGAACGAGGTGGTCTTGGGAGCCGGCGACGCGCCGCTCCTGACGGCGGCCAGGTCTTCGAGCAGGATCCGCCAGGAGACCCCGTCCACGGCCATGTGGTGGACGACGATCAGCAGCCGGTCCCCGGGCAGAAGCACGAACCGTGCCACCGGGCCGTTCACCAGGTCCAGGCTCGCCTGAACGTCGTCCGCCGTCCGGCCGTGCGCGTCCTCAAGGCCCTGGCCGTCGGGCTCGGCGAACCACTGACGCGTGCCGTCCGAGCGCAGACGCAGGGCGTCGTGATGGGTGAGCAGGGTCCGAACGGCCGCATCGAGGGCAGCACGGTCGACACCCGTCACGTCGAGCAGGACCGACTGGTTGAAGTGGTTCCGCTCCGGCAGGTCCAGACCGTAGAACCACGACTGGATCGGCGTAAGGGGTGCCTCACCGGTGACAAGGCCCTGCTCCGCCTGGACGGACTCCACCCCGGCAACCGATGCCAGGGCACCGACCGTGGGGTGGTCGAACACCAGCTTCGGGGTGATGCCCACGCCCTTGGCGCGGGCCCGGGCGACCACCTGGATGGACAGGATCGAGTCGCCGCCCAGCTCGAAGAAGTTGTCGTGGACGCCGACCCGGTCGACGCCCAGCAC